>MNKP01000199.1 GCA_001920875.1 Acidobacteria bacterium 13_1_20CM_2_55_15 | reverse complement strand
TACCGGATGTATTCCCACAAAAACGCTCGTTGCGAGTGCCTACGCAGCCCATATCGCTCGCCGAGGCGCGGATTACGGTTTTGTGATCGACGGGAATGTGCGCCTCGACATGAAGCGCGTCAAAGCTCGTAAAGATGGAGTGGCGGGGCGGTCGAACAGGGGTGTGGAAGAGTGGCTTCGAGGACTTACCAACTGTACAGTGATTCAGGGACATGCTCGATTCGAGTCTTCCCGAAGCGTTCGCGTGAATGATGAAGTACTCGAAGCCGGCAAGATTTTCATCAACGTTGGAGGCCGCGCCGCTGTTCCATCGATGCCGGGCATACACGATGTGCCGTTCCTGACAAACTCGTCGATGATGGATGTGGACTTCGTGCCAGATCATCTGATCGTCGTTGGTGGAAGTTATGTTGGGTTGGAATTCGCTCAGATGTATCGCCGGTTCGGAAGCGCAGTTACCGTCGTCGAGATGGGAGCGCGACTCATTGGGCGTGAAGATGAGGACGTCTCCGAAAGCGTCCGTGAAATCCTGGAGGCGGAAGGTATACACATCCGGCTCAACGCAAAGTGCGTGTCGATGGCGATGCGCGGGAAGGAGATCGTCACAGGCATTAGTTGCGAGGAAGGCGCACCAGAAGTTCCGGGCACCCACCTGCTGCTCGCCGTAGGACGTATTCCCAACACGCAGGATTTGGGTCTGGACCGAGCCGGCATCGTTACCGATGAACGAGGCTATATTGTGGTTGACGACGAACTCCGAACGAGCGTCCCTGGCATCTGGGCGCTTGGCGATTGCAACGGGCGCGGCGCATTCACGCACACTTCCTATAACGACTATGAGATTGTCGCTGATAATCTCCTCAATGGAGATCACCGTCGCGTTTCAGACCGAATCCAGACCTACGCTCTCTACATCGATCCGCCGCTGGGCCGCTGCGGCATGACGGATACCGACATCCGCAAATCCGGGCGCCGCGCTCTGGTTGCAAAGTACCCAATGGGACGTGTGAGCCGTGCGGTCGAGAAGGGAGAAACTCAAGGCTTCATCAAAATTGCAGTTGATGCGGAAACAAAACAGATACTGGGTGCAGCTATCCTTGGGACTGGCGGTGATGAAGTAATCCACGTTTTGCTGGACGTGATGTATGCCAAAGCGCCCTACACCACTGTACAGCGCGCAATGCATATTCATCCAACCGTTGCGGAATATCTTCCGACCATCCTGTCCAAACTTGAACCGTTCACGTAGCGATTTTGTGCCTTTTTTTGTGTACCTTCCCCGATTTGTTGGGCAGAGCCACGCTAGCGTGGGACGGTTCTGCCGGGTCATGCATATACTGGATGGCGATGGGCGAAACCATACAGTTTGTTGTCCGGCACGGCTACCTCGTTATCTTTTTCTGGCTGCTGGCCGAGCAGGCGGCAGTACCGATCCCGTCTCTTCCTCTGTTGCTCGTGAGCGGCGCGCTGGTTCGAACCGGACAATTGAAGCTCTCATCAGTTCTCGGCTACGCGTTCGTCGCTTGCGCCATTGCGGATACCGTCTGGTTTCACCTGGGAAAGCGTTACAGCGGACAAGCACTGCAATTCATCTGCAAAATGTCGATCGAGCCGGACTCTTGCGTACGCCGGACTGAAAATCTCTTCGTCAGATACGGCCTGAGGTCGCTCCTTCTCTCGAAATTTATTCCGGGATTCAATGTAGTAGCCGCGCCGCTGGCGGGTGGATCTGGCGCCGGTCTCGGCCGATTTCTGCTGTTCGACAGTCTTGGTGTGCTGATATGGATCAGCACCTATGTTTTTGCCGGATACCTCTTAAGCGATCAAGTGGAAATTGCAGCCGGCTATGCCGTCCGACTGGGATCAGGATTTTTCGTCATAGCCGTCTGTGCACTTGCCGTATGGATTGCCTGGAAGGTTGTGCAACGGCGTCGTTTTGTAAAGAGCGTCAATGTGGAGCGTATTTCCGGCGAAGAGCTGCATGCGATGTTGAACGCAGGCTCGGAAGTCACCGTGGTCGACATTCGCAGCAACTTCGTGCGCGAAGCCGACTTAATCCCTGGGGTACTCCGAATTCCAGCCGAAGATTTGCCGGAGCGTCATCAGGAAATCCCACGCGACCGGGAAATAGTTTTGTTCTGCACCTGACCGAACGAAGCCTCCAGCGCCCGTGCGGCGCTGATGTTGAGAGAGTATGGAATCACTCGCGTCCGCCCTCTCCGGGGCGGAGCAGATTCCTGGCGAACAATGATGGAAAGAAGAGCCAAAAAATAAATCTAGCTCGAGTCCGCGTTTGAAGCGACGACACGTGCTCTCATTGCTCTAACTCTACAAGTCCATGCTTGCGTAATTGCTCCCGGGCCGCGGCAACGACCTGGCCTGGTTCGAACCCGAACTTCCGCTGCAATTCCTTTAACGGCGCGGAAGCTCCGAAGGTGTGCATGCCGATGACTTGACCGGAGGTTCCAACATATCGTTCCCAACCTAACGTGGAGGCCTGCTCTACCGCGACGCGTGCCTTGACGTTGGATGGCAGGACGCTGTCCCGGTATTCTTTCGTCTGGTGATCGAAAATCTCCCACGACGGCATGGAGACCACGCGCGAGCGGATGCCTTCAGCAACCAGCGTCTCGTGCGCTTCCACCGCAAGGCTGACTTCGCTTCCCGACGCAATGATGATTACTTGCGGAACGCCGCCAGGCGCGTCAGCAAGCACGTACGCACCCTGCGCGACGCCGGCGGCCGGAGCGTATCTGCTGCGGTCGAGGGTCGGCAGAGGCTGCCGCGATAGTGCCAGCACCGCAGGCTGATGACGCAGCTTCATGATGTAGCGATAGGCCTCGACTACCTCGTTGGCATCACCGGGCCGCAACGTCGTCAGGCCGGGCATGGCACGCAGCGAGGCAAGCTGCTCGACAGGCTGGTGCGTGGGGCCATCTTCTCCGTCGCCCATCGCATCGTGGGTGAACACGAAGATCACCGGCAATTCCATAATCGCCGCCAGCCGGATCCCCGGCCGTGCATAGTCGCTGAAGATAAGGAAGGTCCCTCCGAACGGACGCAGCTTGGACAGAGACAGTCCATTCATAATTGCTGCCATTGCGTGTTCTCTAACACCGAAATGCAGGTTTTTGCCGCCCGGATTGTCCCCCTGCAAGTCTCCTGCGCCTTCGAAGGTCAAGGTCGTCCTGTTCGAGGGAGCGAGATCTGCAGAGCCGCCGAGAAACCAGGGAATATTCTGGGCGAGCACGTTCAGCACTTTGCCTGACGCATCACGCCCAGCGATGCCTTTCGAATCCGCCGGAAAAACAGGAAGGTTGCGCTCCCACCCAGCCGGAAGTTCGCGGCGTTGCATCAGGTCAATCTCTTTGGCGAGGTCCGGATATTTCGCGCGATAAGCTTCGAACAGTGCTGTCCATGAGCGCCGGGCCTGGCTTCCCCGTTTGCCGATACCTTCAGCGAAGCGCTCGTACACGCCGCCGGGAACGAGAAACGTCTCATTCTCGGGCCATCCGTAATTGCGTTTTGTCAGCCTGACTTCTTCATCGCCCAGCGGATCACCATGAGCTGCGGCAGTATCCTGCTTGTGCGGCGATCCGTAGCCGATGTGGCTGTCCACGACAATGAATGTCGGATTCCCCTTCCTCTCCATGAAGGTGCCGAGAGCCCGTTGGATTGCATCCGGGTCGTTTGCGTCCCCGACACGTAAAATGCTCCACCCATAAGCCAGAAATCGTGCCGCGACATCCTCGGTAAACGTCAACCGCGTGCTTCCCTCGAGCGAGATGTGATTGTTGTCGTAGATCCAGCAGAGATTGTCGAGTCTGAGATGGCCGGCCAAAGATGCTGCTTCCGAACCAACACCTTCCATGAGGCAGCCGTCACCACAAATGGCGTAGATGTTGTAGTCGAAGATTTGAAAGTTCGGCCGGTTGTAGTGACTAGCCAGCCACTTCTCTGCGATCGCCATACCCACGCTCGTTGCAACTCCTTGTCCTAATGGACCGGTAGTCGTCTCTACGCCAGATACCCAGTGATACTCCGGGTGGCCCGGCGCCTTGCTGTCGAGTTGACGAAAATGGCGGATGTCGTCGAGTGTCACAGAAGGCTTTCCGAGTATCTCGTATTCGGCATTCACCGCCTGTGTTTTCGTCAGGTGGAGGACGGACCAGAGCAGCATAGAGGCATGGCCGTTCGACAGCACAAAGCGGTCGCGATTGGGCCAGATGGGATCTTGAGGATCGAAACGGAGTACGCGATTCCAAAGCGTATAGACGAGTGGTGCCAGGGCCATCGGCGTACCCGGGTGTCCGGACTTGGCTTGCTGAATGGCATCAATCGAGAGCGTACGAATCGTGTTGATGCATAGCTGGTCGAGTTGATCGTCTGTGAGGGATGGATTAAGTGGCGCTTTACTCATGGTATCTCCTGGCTTCGGGGGATGCACTATTCCCCTCCTTGCATCACCGCAAGGAGGGGAATGGCTCTCTTCTACTCTGCCGACCTACTCGCAGCACCGCGATCCGCAAAAACGAGGGCCGTATCCTGGCGAACCCTGCCCGCTGGAATTGAAGCATCTCCGGCCTGGAGCCGATGAAGCGCCGCGGCCTTCTCCACTCCCGCCACCAACCACAGCACGCGGCGGGCGCGATCCAGGATTGGATAGGTCAATGTCATGCGGCGTCTGCCTTGATAAATGCCGGTCAGAGCGACGTCGGCGGCCGCAATGTCGAGAACAGGATCTCCGGGCACCAGGGATGCGGTATGACCATCGGCGCCAAGCCCGAGGTGAACGAGATCGAGTACAGATGGTAAGCCGGCGATTTTTGCAATCGTCTGTTCATATTGTCGGGAGGCCGCTTCCAAATCCTGCAATTCTACGGGCATTGGGAGAATCTGCGCTGAAGGCAAGCTTTCACGTATGTGTGTCAGGTTTCGGTCAGGGTCTCCAGCGGAAGCGACGCGCTCGTCCACCTGGACGAATTGGACGGCATCCCACTGGACGTGTTCGCGTGCCAATGCGCGAAGCATCAACCACGGAGTGCTGCCGCCGCTCAAAGCTGCGATGAAGCGGCCCCGCGCAGCTATCGCAGTCCGGGCTTCCGCTGCAACGAAAACAGCGGCCGCGCGGGCGGCGGATGCGGCATCGGGAAATATTTCGATCTTCACTGCCGCACTCCATTTAGCGTCGGGCCCACCGGCCGGCCTACTGTCGGTACGCTGGCTGCGCCAGCAATCGTAAATGGGCGATCGGCCGGTCCCCCCACGCCGTGTCAACCGGCCCGTCTGCCGAGCTGAAGAGTTCCTGGATCGGCAATCGGATTGTGCCAACCTCCTTCGGGCGTCACTCGCTCTGTCTCTCTTGGGCCCCAAGTATTTGGTTCGTATTCGTAAATCGGCGTTTCCTTTGCTAATACCGGATCGACGATGCGCCATGCTTCCTCGACATAATCTTCCCGCGCGAACAAGGAGCCGTCTCCTTCCATCGCTGCTCCCAATAACCTTTCATACGCCTCCATTTCGTCGGCGCGGGGAGCGCTGGAGGCGACCATTTCGCTCGTTTCGACAGCGAACTTGTCGCCGGGAGCCAACGTCATCATTCCCATGGCAATCAAGACTTCCGGACTCAGGCGGAGCCGCAGGTGGTTCTCTTTCAGAACGGCCTCGGGTATCAGCGTGGGCGGTTTGTGGAACCGCCCAACAATTTCGGTACAAGTTACCGGCAGGCACTTGCCGGCTCGGACGTAGAACGGGACACCTTTCCAGCGCCACGAGTTGATCTTCAACCTCAATGCGGCAAATGTTTCCGTTCGTGAATCCTTCGCGACTCCCTTCTCATCACGATAGCCACGGAACTGCCCACGCACGAGGCCGTTTGGTTCAATCGGCGGAATCGCTTTGAGCACTTTTACCTTTTCATCGCGGAGCGATTCGCTGTCGTTGCGAGCAGGGGGTTCCATCGCGAGATTGGAAATCACCTGGAAGATATGGTTCTGGACGACATCGCGGATCGCGCCGGTCTCATCGTAGAAGCTTCCTCGGCCCTGGACTCCAAAATCTTCGGCCATGGTGATCTGCACATTTTCGATATAGGTCCGATTCCAGAACGACTCCACGAACGCATTCGCGAACCGGAAGACCAGCATATTGTTCACAGGCCTCTTCCCCAGATAGTGATCGATGCGAAAGATTGACGATTCATCGAAAACTTCGTGGAGTATTCGATTGAGGTTTTTCGCTGAGGCGAAATCGCGTCCGAAAGGTTTTTCGATAATGATGCGGGCGTCTTTAGCGCAACCGGATTTGGCGAGCTGTTCGATTGCGGGAGCAAAAAGATGTGGTGGAACGGCCAGATAAATCGCGGGGCGGCGTGCCCCTTTCAGTTCGTTGTGAATCGCACTGCAAGCCGCAGGATCGGTATAGTCGACAGAGACATAGCGCAATAATCGAGAGAGCTTTTCAAATGCCAAGGGATCAACGCCGCCGTGCTTTTCCAGGCTGTCACGCACTCGCTGCCGGAATTGATCGATTGTCCAAGACGACCTGGCTACACCAACGACCGGCACGTCGAGATGGCCCCGTCGAACCATCGCCTGCAGCGCAGGAAAGATTTTCTTGAAAGCCAGATCACCGGTTGCTCCGTAGAAGACCAGCGCGTCGGAGTGGCTACTGCTCATGGGAATGCTCCTCTCGCAGCTTCCGATAGCGGCGGATGAGGTTATTTGTTGAACTATCGTGGCCAAGCACAGGCGCGGATTCGCTTTCGAGTTCAGGAATGATACGCTGCGCCAGAACTTTACCGAGTTCGACTCCCCACTGGTCGAAGGAATCAATATTCCAGATGACGCCCCCGGTGAATACGGCGTGCTCATAAAGGGCAACGAGTTTGCCCAATGTCTCCGGCGTGAGCCGTTCGGTGAGGATCGTATTTGATGGCCGGTTGCCGGCAAAAACGCGGTGAGGGATCAGCCAATCCGGCGTTCCTTCAGCTTTCACTTCGGCAGCCGTCTTCCCGAAAGCGAGCGCCTCGGCCTGAGCGAAAACATTTGCCAGAAGCAGGTCATGATGGCGGCCCAACGGATTCAACGTTTGCGCAAATGCGATGAAGTCGCAAGGGATGAGCTTCGTTCCTTGATGAATCAGTTGATAGAAGGAGTGTTGCCCATTCGTTCCGGGCTCGCCCCAATAGATAGGTCCCGTTTGGCCTTTGACCTCGGCTCCTTCCAACGTCACGTGTTTGCCATTGCTTTCCATCGTTAACTGCTGCAAATATGCGGGGAACCGCTTCAGGTACTGCTCGTAAGGCAACACGGCGACAGTCTGAGCTCCGAAAAAATCGTTGTACCACACAGTGAGAAGGCCCATGAGTACCGGCAAATTGCCCTCCAGCGGCGCCGTTCGGAAGTGCTCATCGATCTGATGGAAACCGTCCAGCATCGCGCGGAAATTCTCCGGGCCTATGGCAATCATGGTTGAGAGGCCGATTGCGGAGTCCATCGAGTAGCGTCCACCGACCCAATCCCAGAACTCGAACATGTTGTCAGTGTCTATTCCGAACTTCGACACCTCCGCGGCATTCGTTGAAACCGCAACAAAGTGTTTCGCCACAGATTTCGTATCGCCTCCGAAGCGCGAAACCAGCCATAAGCGGGCCGTTCGCGCGTTCGTCATCGTTTCTAACGTCGTGAAGGTCTTCGACGAGACGATGAAAAGAGTCTCCGAGGGATCAACATCACGTAATGCCTCAGCGAGATCGGTGCCATCAATATTGGATACGAACCGGAACGTCAACGTTCGGTCACTGTAATGCTCGAGCGCCTCGTACGCCATGACAGGGCCGAGATCCGAACCGCCAATTCCTATATTGATGACGTTGCGTATGCGCCTTCCTGTGTAACCACTCCAAATGCCCGTCCGCACGCGGTTTGAGAAGTCGGACATCTTGTCGAGGACGGAGTGAACGTCGGGCACCACGTTTTTGCCGTCCACAATAATGGATGTGTTTTTCGGAGCGCGCAGCGCAACGTGCAAGACCGCCCGATTCTCTGTGATGTTGATTTTGTCTCCGCGGAACATCGCCTCGATCTTCGATCGTAAGCCGCGTTGTTCGGCCAGCTGAAACAGAAGATCGAGCGTCTTATCGGTGATTCGATTTTTGGAATAGTCGAGGTAGATACCGGCAGCCTCAGCCGTCATCCGCTCACCACGCTTTGGATCATCGTCGAAAAGCTGCCGCAGATGCAGCTTTGACACGGTTTTGTGGTGCGATTGAAGAGCCGTCCAAGCCGACGTCTTGTTTGACGCGCGATTCGTAACGCGCAGGGGACTTGCCATATTCGACTCAGTTCGCTTTCAACGAAACCCTCTTGGAGGAGATCACCTCCATTAAATCGTTCCACGAGTTCACAAACGATTTTGCCCCTTCGTCCTGAAGCCGGATTGCCAGAGCATCGATGTCGACTCCTTCCTTAGCGAACTCCGCCAGGATCTCTTCGCTGTTGCCGCCGTCTGCGGGTAGCAAGTCGAACGACTCGGTATGAGCGGCAACTGCCTTCAATGTCTGTTCAGGCATGGTGTTCACGGTGAAAGGCGCTGCAAGCGCCTTGGCGTACAGAACCTCCGGAACCGCCGGATTTTTCGTCCCAGTGCTGCCCCACAGCAGGCGCTGCGGGCGGGCGCCGAAGTTATAGAGCCGTCTGGAGCGCTGCGAGCTGAGAAGAGCGCTGGCCGCAGCGTACGTCCGTTTGGCGATGGCGATTCCAAGTTGGTCGCGAAGGTTTGCAGGAACTTTATCCGCCACGGCGACGTCCCACCGGCTGACAAAAACTGACGCTACCGAAGCGACATTCGGGTTGAGCCCCGCAGAAACCCGACGCTCAATACCGCGTAAGTACGCATCGGCAGCAGCCAGATACTGTTCGCGGGAGAAGAGGAGAGTAACGTTAATCGGTACGCCCGAATAGATCGCCTCTTCAATGGCCGGAAGCCCTTCTTTGGTGCCGGGAATCTTGAAGAACATATTGGAGACATTCGCTCTCCGAAAGAGCTCTTTGGCCGAGGCGATAGTACTGGCAGTGTCGTGTGCCAAGAGCGGCGACACTTCCAGGGATACCCATCCGTCCACCCCATTCGTTTTCTCATGGATTGGCCGAAAAAGTTCCGCGGCCCGAGACAGATCTTCCAATGCCAGTTCAAAGAACAATTCCTGCGGCGAACCACTTTGTTTCGCCTTCTGGCTAAGGGCGGCGTCATACGCTCTACTGTTCTTGATGGCGTGATCGAAGATCGTGGGGTTCGAAGTCAGTCCCGTAATTGAAAACTCATCGACGTACCGTTTGAGCGTGCCGTTATTCAGCAGATCGCGGGTAATGTTATCGAGCCAGAGACTCTGGCCATTTTCGTACAGTCGTTGTGTTCCTTTCACTTGTCACCTCGAGATGGCTGGTGTCATTCCATAACAGTATGGCAGGCTCGTTCCGGCTATTTCCATAACCGAGGGTGCTCACGCTCGCTGTGCTCAGCATGAAAAATTTTCCGTTAAGAGTTTCCATGCCCAACCAACGCACAGCGAATACTCGCAGAAAATGTCCGCTGGAAAACAACAGTACATTGCCCGTCGCTCCACGGATGCGCCTCACAATCCGGTCGGCCCGCTCAGTCACTTGCTGCGGCGACTCGCCGTCCGGGCAGCCGTCACGGAAAATCTGCCAACCCGGACGTTCGGTAAGGATGTCGGCAGTCCTGCGGCCTTCGTACTTTCCGTAGTTCCATTCAACAAGATCCGCATCAATGGCAGCGGCCGGCGCAAAGCCGGCTAACTCGCATGTCCGCGTCGCGCGGCGTAAAGGACTTGAATAGACTTTTTCAAATGTGATTCCACGCAGGCGATCGCCGAGCCGCCGCGCGTTGAATTCTCCGCGCTCCGTCAAGGGCAAGTCGGTTAGCCCGGTATGCTGCCCGGTTAGACTCCATGCCGTCTCACCATGTCTGGCGATGTAGACAGTAGGAAGTGTTTCGTCCATAGAATCGGTCTCAATAATCGGTCAAGTTCTCCAACCCGTAAGTTGCGGCTCCGAGCAAGGCAGCATTTGTAGTGATAGCGTGAACGGGAATACGTTTCAGCAGTTCCGAAAGGCGGCCTTTATTGGTGAAGGCTCGCATGAATGCGGGCTCGTCGAGCGCACTCAGCGTGTGCACGACGATACCGCCGGCCAGGTAGATCCCTCCCGCAGCCAGGACTTTCAACGCAAGATTGCCTGCTTCGCCGGCGAGAATTGCGACGAACATTTCGATTGTCGCCCGGCATAATGGACTCTCGTTGTGAGGATCAACCGCCGAATTGATGATTACTTTTGTGCGATCTTCGGCAGAAGCGATCCGTCGCGCGATTTCAGGTGTCTCGTAGACATGCTCTAGGTCACGAAGGTATTCATAGATGTTAGGAATGCCGATTCCAGAACAAACGCGCTCCACGCTCACATGGTCTGCCCGCGCCAGCATGTGCTCGAGTAGACGGATCTGTCGTGTCTCCGTGGGCGCGAAGCTCGTGTGGCCACCCTCAGAGCTCTGCGGCACGTAACGTGACCCATCCCAGACGAGAAACGACTCGCCCAAACCGGTACCTGGGGCGACAACTCCAATGGCAGCTTTGGGAACCGGTTCGCCGATATTCAATGTAACGATATCGCTGTCTCGCAGAACTGGGATCGCTCGCGCGACTGCCTCCAGATCGTTCATCAGATGGACGGACTTCAGATTCAAGTTACTGGCAAGCGAGTCTTCATCCATGACCCAGGGCAAATTCGTCGTCGCAACGGATTTCTTGATGACCGGGCCGGCCACATCAAAAATCGCCTGGTTCACGGGCAATTTCACATCGGCGAGAAATT
>MNKP01000048.1 GCA_001920875.1 Acidobacteria bacterium 13_1_20CM_2_55_15 | reverse complement strand
GCCAGTCGCGGCGATGATGAACATGATCCATAAGGTCTTGGGACTCGATGCGGCATTGTAAATTGTGAGGCTGTGTGCCGGATCGTTGCTGGCCGTAACCAGGTTGGGCCAGAGCGCCAATCCGAAAAGGAAGACGAGAGCCATGATGGTCACGCCCGATGAAACAAAGGCTTGAAAGGGCTTATTCCGAAAAACGCTTCTTGGAATGTTGGCAACGGCCAGGACGTTCAAAATGACGATCGCTGCTGCCCAGGGATGCCGCTCAAAATTAGCGGTCGCTCTTGGTATCGCCACCAGTGTGTACATGCTGCCGAGCACATACAGGACAAGGAAGAGTCCCCAGGTGTGCCATACCCAGTTACCGACACGATCTTGCATGTCACCCTTTGGAAGCTTCAGAAAGAGGTACATCGCGCCATGCATTGCAAACATCGCGACTACTGTCAGCCCAGCCATCAACGCGTAAGGACTCAGTAGACCAACGAGCGTACCCGTGAAAGCGCCGCGCTCGTTTAATGGAATACCGATCATGCCGTTTCCGACGGCGACACCAAACAGGAAACTGGCCAATAAGCTCGATCCAAAGAACCCCATATCCCATGCCCCGCGCCAGAACGGGGAAGCCATCTTGCTTCGGAACTCGATAGAAACCGCCCGAAAAATCAGCGCAAAAAGCAGCGCCATGAAGGGCACGTAGAGACCGGAAAAGATCGTGGCGTACGCCATCGGGAAGGCCGCGAAGAGAGCCCCTCCGAAAGTAATCAGCCACACTTCATTTCCATCCCAAATTGGACCGATCGCGTTCATGAAAAGCCGCCGGTCCCGATCGGTCCGGGCGATCAGGTGTAGGATGCCGGCGCCAAGATCAAAGCCGTCCAGTACGGCGTATCCGGCAAGAAGCAGTCCCAGGAGAATAAACCACATGACGTTCAGATCCATGGCTACGGCTCCTTGGCTTCGGATAGCGATTCTTCGTGAAGCGTGCGGCCCGCAGTGGTATCGAAGAAACTTTGTGTGGTTGTGTGCTCTCGAGCGTGGACCGGTTGTGGTCCCTTCTGGATCTTGTCATTCAGAACATAAATCCAGACCCAGAAGAGCAGGACGTACATGAGGCCGAACATCAGGATGGATCCCAGAACCTCATTGCGATGCACCGATTCGGAAACGGCATTGCGCGTTAGCAACCCTTCTTCAAGCCGATACTGGACGAAACCGTCCGTATCGAAAGCGATTCGGCCGGCCCCGCTATATACAACGCTTGGATGCACGATCCAGGGCTGACGTCCTACTTCGGCTGCCGTCCACCCGAGTTCGTTCGCGGCAAATGCTCCGGCCACGGCGAGGACGAACACCCATAGCACCCACCGCTTTTCAAAAAGAGTTCCCCGCCAGCGAAGCCACGACGCATACAGAGTGATGGCAATGAAAAATACCCCGAGCCCGACCATGAGTCGAAAGCTCCAATAGGAAGTCAGAACTGGTGGACGATATTCGGGTCGAATGCGATCGAGGCCGACGACCTCCGCCCGGCGATCGCCTTCCAACAGAAGACTCAAGCCGCCCGGAATGAAGAAGAAATCCGCCGGCCCGGTATTGAAGTGCCGCTCGAATGCCGCCAGTTTCGCGGGCTGATACTTGGCAACCATGCGGGCGTTCGAGTCACCGGAAACGAGCGCGGCAAGGCTCGCGATTGTCGCAAAAAGCAAGCCACCCGTGAAGGACCGGCGAGCGAAGTCTTCGTGCTGACCACGCAGCAAGTAATAGGCCGAGATGCTCATGATGAAGAACGAACCCAGCACGAAAGCCCCGATCAACGTATGTGTGAGCCGGTTCAGGGTTGACGGATTCAGGACGGCTGTCCAGAAGTCGACGAGTTCCGCGCGCAAAACCGTGATTCCATCGACAATCCAGGGTTGGCCATCACGCCGCACTGCAGTAACGCGATGGCCGGCTGGTGTCTGTTGCCAACTGTTCGCCACCACGATCCAAATGGAAGAAAAGATCGAGCCGAGCGAGACCATGATCGTCGCGACAAAGTGGAATCGTGTCGTTACGCGATCCCAACCGAATACCAGCACCGCGAGAAAGCCGGACTCGAGAAAAAACGCGAAGATTCCCTCCGCGGCTAAAGCCGACCCAAACACGTCGCCGACAAAACGGGAGTAAGCTGCCCAGTTCGTGCCAAATTCGAACTCCATTACGATGCCCGTCGCCACGCCGACGGCGAAACTGACGGCGTAGAGCGACGTCCAGAATCGTGCCGCGGTCTCGTAGATCGCTTCACGTCTCCAGAGATACATCCCTTCTAAGTACACCAGCACCACACCCATGCCAATCGTCAGGGGAGGGAAGAGATAGTGGAACATGATTGTGAGCGCAAACTGCAGACGAGAGAGAACGACAACATCGAACATATTAGAGGTTCTCCAGTAGCAGCACGCCCTGGTTGCTGCTTCGTGCTCTCGTCAAACTGGGTCTTCGAGGATGGCTTCAGCATCGATTGTGATCTCGACGATGTCGCCAACCACGATTCCGCCTTTCTCAAGGCGGGAATTCCAACTCACGCCGAAAGCATGCCGATTGATCGCCACTGTCGCCATAAATCCGGCGCGCGTCTTGGGACCTTTATCGACGCCATTCTCCCACCAGGGTGTTTGCCACTGCCCCAAATAGCGGACATCCAATCGGACTTGGCGCGTTACTCCTCGGATCGTCAAATCGCCGGTCACTTGGTAATCGTGCTCGCCGATCAACTCCACTCCATGACTGCGGAAAGTTATCCGCGGGTGCTTCTCAACATCAAGAAAGTCGCTGCTTCGCAGGTGGGCATCGCGTGCCGGATCGCCGGTCCAAAGCGTCGTGGCATCGAGTACCACTTCAACAGACGAGGCTTCCGGTTGCGCCGGATCGAAGTCGAGCGTGCCGTGTACATTTTTGAAGTGTCCGCGGACGTAGGTCACCATCATGTGCCGCACGCAAAATTCTGCGGCAGTATGGCCCGGTTCGAAAGTCCACTTTGCCATGGCTTTGTCCCTTCTCAGATAGTGTGATTATATATTTTTGCAAGTTCCTTGAACTCGTTGAGTGCTCTTGCAAATTGCTCCCTGTAGGGTCAACCTGATGCCTGCATGTACCGGTTTGCCCTATTCCTGTGGTTTCTCGCTTCATTACTTCCTTCGGAGTTCCCGAAACTGGGCATCGAAGCGCCAACAGAGCTTGATGCGGTTCGTAAGCGTCTAGAATCGATTCCTGCCGGCCGCTTCGCGGACATCGCAGAAATTTTAGGCCTCATTGATGCAGGCCCAGTAATTCAGGTCAAATTAGCCACCGAGACTTCGGATGTGGCGCGCGGCGTTGCACCCTGGATTTCGGGCTTTGCTGTCGGCGAGTCGAACTTGGTCGTCATCTTTCCTGCTCGTTCGCCGGGCTATCCCGACAACACTCTGGAAGATGTGTTACGACATGAAGTCGCTCACATCCTGATTTGGCGCGCGTCCGCCGGCCGGCCGGTACCGCGCTGGTTCGACGAAGGGCTCGCAATGGAAGTGGAACGAGGGCGGCGTTTCCAAGATCAGACTCAACTGCTTTATCAGTTGATCACCAGCGGCCGCACCAATCTGGAACACCTGGATCGTTTGTTCACGGGTGGTCAGAACGATCAGACTCGAGCCTATGCACTAGCCGGCGCATTCATTCGCGACCTGGCGCAGGAGCACGGGCCAACGGTGTTTCGAGAAATACTTATGCGCGTCCGTCGCGGCGTTCCATTCGACGTTGCGTTTGCCGATGTCGCGGGCGTCACGCCGTCGAGCGCGGAATCGGAATTCTGGGATCGCCAGCGAATCTGGACGTCTTGGGTACCGATCGTTACGTCATCGACCACGCTTTGGTTGGCGATAACGACCCTTGCACTGGTTGCGATCTACGTGCGCCGGCGGCGGAACCGGAAGATTGAGGACGAATGGGCGAAAGAGGAAGAAAGTGACGGTGAGTGACGCGCGTTTTATCGAAAAACCACAACACCAAGACCGACCAGTCCCGTGAGAATCAAGTAGAGCGCCACAAGATAGTTCAGGAATCGGGGCAAAATCAGGATCAGAATCCCAAACAGGATCGACAACAAGGGTCCGACGTGTAGGATCATTCATGCCTCCGGGCTGTCTTCAGTTTTCAAGTCCAGAATAGTGGGTCCAGAAGCAATCTGCACTAGTTTCTGGCGCAGCCGGGCTTTGCCTCAAAAATCCGGTGTGAGCGTCGGAGATTTTGAAATCGGCAAATCCTGTGTCTTCCCTCTTTGCTGAGTCAAGTTGATACCCTCGGCGCCGTCGGCAGCAAGCTCACGACACGCTAGTCAGTTCTGCAGGAATTTTCTTGCGACTTCCAGATCACATTTCTCGTTCGAGTGCGGCATGTTTGGTCGGTATAACCACTGTCCGGACCATTCTACCGGTTTGGCAAGATAGACGGGATCTTCGATGACGCCGGAATATATCAGGCTTTTGTGATCCGGGCTGAGGCGGAAGCGTTCCGTTAAGCGTTTCTGCGTGCTGCCGGGCAATGCAGCCGAAAGGCCCATGGGATGTTCCTTGAAATTGGTAGTCTCTACTATGAGCGCATCTCCTTCCCATCGTCCTACCGAGTGGCCGTGCAGAAAAGTCTGAGTGGACGCGGGGTGTTTACGGCCGTCCAGGTAAATCGTGCGTTCCGACTCCATCCAATCCACCTTCATAACCACGCGCTCGGGTTGAACGGTGATGGTATCGGCAACGGGATAGAACATCACCGCTGGCGCGCCTATTGGAATACAGTCCTTCTGAGTCGTTGCTTTGGGATCACTGTTGGCGGCCATGGCAGCCTTGCCTTTTTCGGTGATGGGCCAGTTTCTCGTGCCGCCAAGAAAGCCGTTGAATTCGGTGCGAGGAGGGAACCAGGTCCCTGCAATGCTGGAGGCCGTTTCATTGCTGTTGGACGTGTAAATACTCCGCGACGCGATATTCAGCGGAATATAACTGCCATCCTGCTTGTAAAGATCTTTCCCCAATACAAATTTATCGGGATTATCCCGGCCCGGGTTGCCGACAACAGTTACAACATCGCCTGCCGCAAGCGAGTCCTTTTTAAATCCTAACGGATTGAGCACAGACGCGGCGCCCGCCTCAACTTCCACAGGTTTGGTCGAGCCGTCTGCCTTCTTGACCTGAAGGATCATATAAACATGCGGATTTCCGAACCGGTATTGCGTGATCGTGCCCGTCAGCCTGACTTCTTTCTGTGTGTCGTATGCGGCGGCACTATGATGCGCCAGCGCGGGAGAAGCAAGCGCCACCACTAAAAAGCAGCCGGAAATTACTTTGGCGATCTCGTTCATACGGTCTCCTCGAGCTTCACAACTGTAAACGCACACGAACATCAGTACAACCTGTTCGCGTATCCATCACGCCTCCTTACCGCAGTTAAGGATAACCGAGATTGTCCCAGAACTCACCCTTTGCCTTCATAAAGATAGGTACGGCAATGAGAACGACAGCACGATAGGGTCGTGATCGGAAACGCGGCCGCCGCCTTCCTGCAAACCGCTAATGACGGACGCCGGCTGGAGTGCTCGAATCCCGGATCCTGCAAACCAATCCAGCTTCATCGAGCATTCGCCTCCGGTTCGCTCGAGGGCCCAGTTGATGAACCAAAAGCACCACTGCGGTACCCATTCACCCATGTTCAGATTCGCAGCGATGTCTTCGACGTTGTAGTGCAGCGTGCACTCCCCGGGCATGTTGAATTGCCTGTATTCGTAGCCGCTCCGTTCCAATTCGCGGAACAGCCGGCGCTCGAACCGTCGGTCCGGATACGGGTAGTGATTGGCCACGACGTGACGAACTCCCATCAGCACGCGCCGGCAATATCCGAGAATCGAGTACAACGCGCGGCTGGCATTGTGCGTCGTTGTGTTCCAATCACCTCCGACGAGTGTCGGCAGTTGCGGCTCGAGTGTTCGAAGATGGTCGAGGACTCGCCGCATCTGCAGGTATCGATGATGCTGCGACGAATGGGCATCGAGGTGAAGCGATACGGCTCGGAACATCCCCGACGGGTGTTCGATATCGGCGATCACCGCCCGCTGGGAACCGATTCGCTTCTCGGCGCCTCGCATCTTGTCTTTGCCGTTCGGCAGGGCCAGCGAATGTACACGATGCATGGGGAAGCGCGAAAGCAGAGCATTGCCGTGCAGCGATTCCGCATTTTCGCCAGCCGCGTTTTTCTCCACACCCGCTCCTTTTGTTAATGCCAAGTAGCATGGTGCAAATGCGTAATTCATCCCAAGGACTATAGCCAGCTCCCGCGCGATAAATCGGTTCTGAGTACGCGCCATGCCCCAATCCAGCTCGGATATGAGAAGAACGCCCGCTTCTTTCAGAAGGGGATGATCGCGAAGCAGGCGGGCGATGGCGTCGCCCCGTATACCTCGCTCGATGTTCCACGCTACGGCGCAGATCGGGTCTTCCGGCCCACGGGGTTCTACCGCTTGCGCGAACTCTCCCTGCCAGACGTGTCCCAGGACACGCTGTATGTCGGGTTGGACGTTCCGGTAAAGCGGCGACCGCTCGAGAGACTTGATGGTTTCGAAGCGAGAGAATTCCTTCAAAAATGGGTGGAACGCAGTCTCGTTGATAGCAAATGGATCCACGAGAATGGAGTATACCGGGAGGGCGCAAGCATGGCTTTGTCTGTAAACATCCCTCCTAACTTAGGAGGGGAATTTGAAGTATTCGTCAATAGCCTGGCTCAACCACGCGATATAGGTTCTTCTCAGCTTTCGTACCTCGATGGCCTCGATGCACAAGTCCCGAACGGCGGCGGCGTGGTGAGTCCAGTCTCGTTTCTTGCAGGACAAACCGGGCAGGTACGTCGGCATGTCATCGGTGAACAAGGAACTGCGCGCGAGCGTATAAATGTCGCATTGGATTTCGCCGTATGGAACGGTTCCGAGGCCAGGCTTCTGCAGCAAGTGAGTGAGTTCATGCGCAATTGTGAAGTAACTCATGCCGGATCTTGCCCTCGTATTCAGGCGGATAAGCATATTCCTGGAATCCGCGTTTCCGTGGACATTGGAGTGCATCACCAACCCTATTCTTAATGTATAGGACTGGAGTTCCGGAAATTCGTCGAGTGTGCGTTGGAGCCGCTGCATTAACTGCGGACTCATTACCTTTTGCATCGGCGCGGTAAGTTCAATTTTCATGCCTCAGCTTAGGGACGTTGTGCGGCCACGGGTCGAGCGGGTTTAGCGGCCGGCAGTCGCGTGAAGCCCAGATCGTTGCCGCGTTTCAACTTTGCCAGATAGATGATCTGCCCTGTGTGGTAAGCGAAATGTTCGTAGACGTGGGCGATGGCGACGAGGCCCGAAGCACGGTAGCCCTGAATATCAAACTCACGCGATAACGCCTCGGCTGGGAACCGGCTAATCGTCTGGCATGCTTCCTCCACGGTCTTCTTCAATCGCCCGATAAGCAGCCGGCGGGAAATCGGGCCACGCTCGGCAAATTCTTTGTCGCGCTCGCGTGTGTCGGGCTCCCCGCCCAGCCCGGAAATGATCCACTGACGGACGTTACCGCAGAGGTGCAGAACGAGATTGCCTGCGGAGTTCGAGGCCTCGTTTGGCCGCCACCAGATCTCTTCTTCGCTCAGCAATTCCAAGCAGTCGACGATGCGCGGCAGATATTTTTCGAAACCCGACACAGCTTCCTTCCGAAACGCTTCGGCAAGCATGAGTTCGTTGGCTTTCATCAGAACATCCTCTCTTTCGAGTCCCGCTCTGGGACTTAATTGGGACTTAATAATGACGAACATAACATTGCCCGGTTATAATCGCGCATCATTAAGCATCGCTACTTCAGGGAGACCGATCATGAAAACAATATGGCTATGTACGACGCTGCTGGCTTTGTGGGCGGCGCCGGTGTTGACCCAAACGATGCAGGAGTTGATCGACGGCAAGAATACGGAAAACGTTCTCACTCACAGCATGGGCTATGACCGAAAGAGTTATAGCCCGCTCAAGCAGATCAACAAGTCCAACATCAAGCGGCTGGTGCCGATCTGGAACGCGAGCATGATGAACGATCAGGGCGAGCTCGCACAACCGACCGTTTACAACGGCGTCATGTACGCCATCAACGGCAAGTGGACGTTTGCCATCGATGTGGAGACCGGCAGGCAAATCTGGCGCACACCGACCGAGATCGAATCCGGTATCACGCGGGCGGCTTTTAACAGGGGCGGAGCCACGATTTATAACGGCAAAGTCTTTCGCGTGACGATCGACAATCACGTGCTCGCCATCGACATGAAAACCGGCAAGCAGCTTTGGAACCAGAAATTCGCCGATTCCAAAGACGGCTTCTATGCCACGGGCGGGCCGATCGTAGCCGACGGAGTGCTGATATCGGGAGTGGCCGGCGGAGAATCCACCACGCGCGGGTTCCTCGATGGCTGGGACCCGGATACCGGTAAAAAATTGTGGCGCACATATACGATTCCCGCACCCGGGGAACCTGGTTCCGAGACATGGCCCAAGAACAACGATGCCTGGAAATATGGCGGAGGTCCGACTTGGCGGTCCGGCTCGTACGATCCCGAGCTCGATCTTGTCTATTGGGGCACCGGCAATGCGGAACCTTACGATCCGCGACCGCGTGAGGGTCTCGATAGCTTATTCACGAATAGCGTGCTCGCGCTTCGGCCGAAAACGGGTGAAGTCGTTTGCTATTACCAGTACACACCCAACGATGTGTACGACGTGGATGCCACCGACGAGCAGTTACTCGCGGATATCCGTGTTGCGGGCCAGCTTCGAAAGGTCATGATCCAGGCGAACAAGAACGGCTTCCTGTATGTACTCGACCGCACCAACTGCAAACTGATCGCCGCGCACCCGATCGTCAAAGTCAATTGGGCCACCCATATCGATCTGGCCACCGGCCGGCCGGTGCTGACGGACGTCTACAAACGGTTCGCTGCCGGAGAGGAAGTCGAAATCTGGCCGTCGCGAGGCACGAATGCGGTGCCCATCGCGTTCAATCCGAACACGGGATCTATCTACGCCAGCACCTGGAACATACCGCGGCTCCAGCAAATCGCAGCACCCAAGCCGCAAGTTCTCGGCGCACAGTCGACGGGTGTTGATGCGCGGCAGCCGGAGATGAAGCCAGGCGACGTCTTCGGCCACTTCGCAGCGATCAACCCGTTGACAGGCGAAAAGAAATGGGAAGTTCCATTGACCGATCTTCCCAGTTCGGCCGGCATGCTCGTCACCGGCGGCGGACTCGTGTTTACCGGTAGATTGACCGGTGAGTTCATTGCGCTGGACGAAGACACCGGCAAAACACTTTGGCAATTCAAGACCGGCTCGAGCGTCAATTCCACTGCGATCACATACACCCACAGGGGCCGCCAATATGTGACGGTTGCGTCGGGGCTGGGCGGGATTCTAGCGACCCGCTACGCGGCGGCCAAGGTGCCGACCGGCGGCTCGATCTGGACATTCGCATTGATGCAGGAATGAGCGTTAGAATATCGAAACTAGGTCTTTCAAGGGGGTACGAATGGGCAAGCTGATGGCAAGTTTAGGGGCCGCATGCATCTTCCTCGGCCTGACCGTATTGGCTGGAGCGAGACCGATTCCGCCGCAAAGCGGAATCGCGGGCACAGCCAGTCTGTCCGGAGCGGTGGATTCCTCGACGCCGTTCAAAGCGGCGCAGGTTTTTATCCGCAACACAGACAAGCGGATTCTTTACATGGTCTACACGAATGCCGGGCAATTCCGTGCTGTGACGCTGTTCCCCGGCAACTATGAAGTAAAGGTCAGTACAAAGGGGCAGGAGTCGGATGTTCAAAAGCTGACGCTGAAGGCCGGAGACAGTCCGAAGCTGAAGCTGTCGCTCCACGCCATGGCTGCCTCTTCGCAGCGGACGGTTGTCAACGCTCTCGAGACGAATACCGAATCGAATTCAGTGGTCAATATCGAACAACCCTACGATGAAGTCTATCCCCCCGGGCCTGGGCGCGACGTGGCGGAGCGAACCTGTATCATCTGTCACGGCGAGAATTTCCTTCCCGGCCGGCCCGGCAACCTTGCGACCTGGACGGCGCGTCTGGATCGCATGATGGGCAAGGCGAACTGGGATCGCCCGGCGGCGTCATACGCCGAAGGACTTTTGAACTACCGTGCTTCGGCCCTGCGCTTCAACAGGCAAGACCGCGAGGACCTGCTTGCATATCTGGTCAAAAACTTCGGTCCGGATGCGAAGCCTCGCGCCGTGCGTATCGATCAGGAAATGCCGCTGGACGAAGCGAAGCTCGGCAAGGCCATGTATATGGAGTACTACCTGACGCCGGATCCTCCGGGTCAAGGTAATCACGCTCCCGAGTACAAGGATTTGAAGGCCGGATTCGTCGGCAGGCGCGCGGGTCAGGATGTCCGGTTCGATCACGACGGAAACGTGTGGCTGACCGACCGCGGCTATCCTCATCGCCTGGTCAAGCTCGACCCGCGTACGGGAGTTCAAAAAGACTTCGTGCTGCCGGATCCGAAGAATGGCATCCATGAAGTGAACATCGATCCTACCGGCATGATCTGGCTGCCGGAACATTCGGGAGTGCAGCCATCGAGTGTGAAACGCCTGCTTGCATTCAATCCTGAGACCGAGAAGTTCGATCAGATGATTCCTCTGGATCCGGACAACGTCGTCAGAAATCAAATCAAATGGGCGCAGTCGATCGCCTTTGACTCGAAGCTCAACATTTACGTTGGCTGGATTATGGGAGGCGCGCTCAGCAAATATGACCGCCAGACCAAGAAAGTATCGGTGTTCCCGGTCCCAGAGGCCAACGCTATTGTCTACGGTGTCATCGCCGATAAGAACGACAATATCTGGATGGCGCTGTGGGATTCAGGAAACATCGCCAAGTTCGACACCCACAACAATGGCTGGACCATCTTCGCGCCGCCGACCTATCCCGCGCAGGTCCGGCGTCTGAATGTAGATGCTCAAAACAACATCTGGTTTGGGATATGGGCCGCCGGCAAGCGTCCCGGCAAGCTGGCGAAGCTGGATCAGACGACCGGCAGGATCACGGAGTGGACAGTCCCAAGGCAGAACGCCAGCCCCTATGATGTCATGCAAGATCCTGACGGCAATATCTGGAGCGCAGACGTGGGCGGCAGCGCGGCGGCATTGTGGAAATTCAATCCACGCGACGCAAGCTTCTCGCTATATCCCAAACCGCAGAAAACGGCCGACACGCCGAAGATACAAGTCACCAAAGATGGCGCGATCTGGTA
>MNKP01000112.1 GCA_001920875.1 Acidobacteria bacterium 13_1_20CM_2_55_15 | reverse complement strand
CGCCTGTGTGTTGTCAGTATTCTCGAGCAATTCTTGAGCGCGATCGTAATGGCTCAGAGATTCGAGATACCGATTAAGCCGGTAATAGACGTTACCGAGCGCGATCTCCAATGTTGACAGATAAGAGACGTCCTGCGCTTCTTCAAGCGCGGCGCGTGCGCGTTCGCCCAGATCGAGCGCTTCGCTGTACCGGCTCAGGTACATCAAATTGTCCATCTGCCCGACGAGTGTGCGTCCGACTTCCCCGCGGAGTCCGGCTCTTTCAAAAAGGTCCGCAGCTTTTTCAAAATAGCTATCCGCCTCGGCCGATCTCCGCATCGTATAGAGAACCTGCGCCAGCGAGCGATTTGCGTGAGCCCACGCTAAGGGTTGATCCAACAGTGAGGCAATATAGAGGTTGGTTTCGGCAAGAACCTGCGCCAATTCTGGGTCGCGCGGCAGCAGTTCGCGGATTTTTGTGGAGAGGGATTCCACGAATGCCTGGCTAGGCAGACTGGCGGCATTCGAGATGAAAGCCCGTTGCTGGGCAGCATCCCGAATCTGGACCAAACGGGCCAGAAAATCCTCGGGATTCGTAACGGTCACGACTCCAACGCTTCCTACGTGGGCTCGCTTCCTGCAGGTACTGGGAAGCCCCTTCTAGCCACAAAGAGGCCAAAAACCACAGATGTATTTTTGTGCCTTTTTGTGGCCGTTACTCTTCGCCGGGCGACTTGACACGCCCGTGAATCAGGAGTTGCCGCGGTGGACGCAAAAGAGCGTGATCTGCCCTTCGGGCAAATCCACCGAAAGATGATACGTATCCTTCGGCACTTCGTCGAACGAGAACTCACCGACCACATTCGTCCGGGTGCGGTAGCGGACGATACCGTGGGACTCCAGTTTCACCGGAGTATTATCGAAGAATTTGGCATTGCTCGACAAGACCTGTCCTACAAGGGTGATGCGATTGTTGGCTTCCATCGATTCGATCTTCACATCCACATCCACGTCTCCGGCGCGGAACAACAACTGCCGCGGTGGAGCTCCGACGCGGCGTACGCCGGCCATCATCGGCTGATCATAGGTGTCGAACACCAGAGATGCGATAAACTTCCGGAGACCCGAAGCGCCCTTGGGCTGCGCCACCGGTTGGAATAGATTGATGCCCCACTGAAGGAGCTCCGCAGGAGGTTCGAAAGAAGCGTCTTCCCGGAGTCGAGCAATGACAATCTGAAATTCCTGCTTTAGCTCCTCGCACTCATTGCAGTCTGTCATATGCCGCTCCAATGTCGATTTTTCGACATCCGAAGCCTGACTTTCGATGTAATCAATTAAATTTTCAACGGTTACGTGTCGCATTCCATGCCTCCTTTGGCCTTTCGTCCTTCAGACCACTTCGCCTCAATTAAAAGTCCCTCTATCTATAAGACTGACGAGATAGGGTTAAAAATACAAAAATCGCAAACTTTTTTTGTAAAAAAGTTTTCATTCCAAGCCGCGCTTTTGAAGGATTTTCTTGAGTTTCTCAAGACAACGTGCTCGATTTGGTCCCACACTGGCGGCGGGCATTCCCACGATTTGACTAATTTCCTGATAAGTCCGAAAACTCCCGTCCAAGTATAGCATCTCAATCAACGACCTGCAGCGTGCCGGCAGCCTCTCGACGCTATCCCGAATCGCCTGTTGCCTCTCGACAGAGATTTTCATTTCATCCAGATCGTTTGCCGGCCCAAAAAGTTCTTCGAACTGCTCGTCGGTAGCTCCAACCTCTCGCTGTTTGGCCAAACCCAAAGTGAGGCACTGGCGCGTCGTTGTGGTGAACAGCCAGGGCTTGAGCTTTCTTTCGTCCCTAAGTTCATGCAGATGCTCGATCCATTTCACACACACGGTCTGAAAGATATCCGCAGCGTCCTGGGGCTGTAAGCCAAACTTGACCGGAATGGAATAGATGAAACGGCGATAGCGACGGACCAGTGTCTCCCAGGCCGTGGCGTCTCCAGTGAGACACATCGCGACCAATTCCGGGTCTGGCCGAGCTTTGTATAAGGGGGTGGACACTATCGGGACTTCCTCGATTTCCAGAAGCTTTCGAGAGCGAACAAGAGCATAACGACCGAGGAGAAAAGCACCACCAGGAACCGGCCGGTGCCCAGCTCGGGACTCTGCGCGTATTTTCGGTATTCCTGTATCGCGGCTAAGATAAAGAGAACGCCCAATGCCAGAAAAATCCCCCCAATAAATTCCAACCACAGCTGACGTAGAGTTCTGAGGAAATCGCTGAAAATCAGTTTGAGCTTTCCCGCCATGGAAGGTATCCGACATCTTAACGGCTACAAACGTGCTCATCAATAGCTGTGACTTGGAAGACCACTTTTAAAGAAGGCCTAGAGTATCATCACAACTCACGAACGAAGCGTTAAATTGTGAATTGACCAAATTGAAGCATTGTGCGTAGGATGGTCTTGAATGCAATTGGATGACAATCTTAAGCAGCTGATGAAGGAGCTTGGCGCCGCAATCAATGACGCACTTTCTGATTCCGAAGAAATCAGCGAAGCGATCCAAAACGTCCGAAACGCCGGCTACGATGTGTTTTTAGTCCTGGAAGCCACGATAGGATTCAACAAGCGTTCAAAAACGGATGGCGGGGAAGAAGCCGGAGTGAATAGCCTCAAAAGCGGCGAGATGAAGCTTAAAGTCACTGCTCAAGATCTGAAGTTTCTCCGCTCGCTGAAAATCAGCATCGAAGACTTGGATCAGCAGTAACCCACATTTCCTTCGCGATCGCGATCACATCTGCCGTTTCGATTTTTTCAATGGGATTTCCTTTTAAAAAGGTGTCTTTCGGTCCGATGGGCCGGAAATGCTCGGGATAGCCCACACTGAATAGACCCAACGTGCGAACTCCAAGAGCCGGGCCGATGTGCATCGGTCCCGTGTCGTTGCTGATGAAGACACGGGCTGAGGCAATTAAAGCAGCCACTTGCGGAACCGTAAGATCACTGAATACCCTCAGCTCGTTCGGATTCCGGCTCGCCTGTTTTACGCGCTCGACCAGATCCGGCCGTTGCTGGCTGGCGATGACAAGCGGCAGCGCGGCCCAGCGTTCGATCGCAAAATCGGCGACAGCGGCGAAACGTTCCGGCGGCCAGATCCTTTCGGTCACCGGGGCATCGATATAGAACGCAACTCTCGAAGGATTGTGTCCAATCTGACATGCCCAATGCTTCAGTTCATCCGGAATACACAACCATTTTCCTCCTTGCAGAAGAGGGGTAGCTCGCGAGAATTTGTTCACTGCCTCTGCTAGGGGAATAATTGTTTCAACGGCCTTTTCAAACATCGCTGCGACATGCAATGACTTGTCCTCGATCACGGGAGGACGGTTGAAACAGAAGTTCAAATACGGCGCCTTATACCTTTTCATCCCGATTCTCACGGGCGCACCCGACAGCCAGGTCAGAAGATTGGTTTCTCTAAAACTATGAAAATCGATGACGAGATCAAATCGCCGGCGCCGTACCTCGCGAACCAATCGTGTCATATCTCGGAGTGCTGCCGACCGGGACCCGTCGCGCATCGCAACCCGGTCGACGGCGAACGTCTCGTCGACGGCCGGGCACAGTTCCGCAATCGGCGTGCAGCGGTGTCCAGTCAGGAGTGTCAGCCGGGCCTCGGGAAAAGCTCGTTTGAGTGAAGAAAGGGCCGGAAGCAAGAGAACCACATCGCCGAGACGAGCGAACCGGATCGCCAGGATCTTCACGAAGCGTCAAGGAAGAATAATGCCACTGGATTGCGCCGGTGGCACAACGCCGAAGTTCTCGGCCAGCGAATCCAAATACCTTCGGCTTTTGGGCCGAACGCTTGAATTCATTAGAGCCATTAAAGTTAGAAGGTCCAATACTTCGATTGCTTCA
This sequence comes from Acidobacteria bacterium 13_1_20CM_2_55_15, assembly GCA_001920875.1. Classification (GTDB taxonomy): domain Bacteria; phylum Acidobacteriota; class Terriglobia; order 20CM-2-55-15; family 20CM-2-55-15; genus 20CM-2-55-15. The sequence goes on along the minus strand of MNKP01000112.1, from coordinate 11,709 downwards.
GTGACTTTCAAGGCGTTGCGGACAGCCCCAGGATCCGGCTTCATGAGCTCATCAAATACCGATTTCAAGCGCCGGAACAACGAGAGCCGTACCGGTGTTTCAGGCAATGATTCGTAATAGATGCCGCTGGACAACGTCTTCATTGTGGCGTTGAGACTTTTAAAAACTTCGATAACATCATGGTCGACAAGCCACGACGAACTCATGCGCTCTTCCACTACGGAGCCGGTAAGCACATCGAGGATCGTATGATAACGCTCAATAATGCTTTCGTCATAATTGCGAGCTTTGGAGGCAACTTGTGGATCAAGCACAGGTTTTTCCGATTCGTATGAACGACTCGCCTTCAGGTAGGAGCAGGAAGAAGGACAATCAATCTCGATTTCCCGCTTCGTGCCACAACAGACCGCACATATCTGTTCGGCTACTGCCGGACAGTACCGTTTCCCGTGCCTATCGGAACACAAGGGACAAATCGCCATACTCTTTGAAGTATGTGATAATCAAAAATCGATCGCAACCGGAATGGAGGTGTATTGATTGGCCGAGGTTCGGATTCAAGGTGGTGAATCCATTGAAAATGCGCTGCGGCGTTTCAAGCGAAAGGTCCAACAGGAAGACATTATTAAGGAAGTGAAGAAACACTCCTTTTACCTGAAGCCTGGTGAAAGGAAACGGATCAAGCAAGCGTTAGCCCGCAAGCGTAGCCGAAAAAAAGTTCGCCGCGAACCTGTGGAGTAAAAAATTTAGCGACAAAGAGGCACATAAAACACAAGAGACCAACCGAAAAATTGGTGTTTTATGTGCTTTTTTGTGGCTAGTCCTCTTTTCCGGGTTTGTTAAACTCCCCGTGGATTGTTTATGAACGAAGATCTCTATCACCGTCTGAAATCGCGCGTGAATGGCGAAGTCCGCTTCGACCGTGCGTCGCGGCTGATGTACAGCACCGACGCCAGCATTTATGAAATAGAACCCATCGGTGTTGTCATCCCACGGACGCATGATGATGTTTTTGCCACGATGGAAATCGCACGGGATTTTAAAGTTCCTGTGCTTCCCCGTGGTGCAGGGACCAGCCTGGCAGGCCAAACTGTCGGTGACGCGGTTGTGATCGATATGTCGAAGTGTCTGAACCGCGTTCTTGAGGTGAATACCGAAGAGCGCTGGGCGATTGTCGAACCCGGCGTGGTTCAGGAACAACTGAATCTTCACCTTCGGCCGATGGGCTTCCTGTTTGGCCCTGATACATCAACCGCCAACCGCGCCACGCTGGGTGGAATGATGGGCAACAATTCCGCCGGGTCGCATTCCATTGTTTACGGAAAAACGATCGACCACATCCTGGAGATGGACGTCGTCCTCTCATCAGGCGAGGGACGAACACTCCGCGAAATGAAATGCGAAGAGGCCGCCCGGCGAGGAGGTCTGGAAGCGCGTATCGCGGAAATCGTGCGCGACAACCGTGACGAAATCGAACGCCGTTATCCGAAGATCATGCGGCGCGTCAGCGGGTACAACCTGGATGAGTTCGTTCGAAACGGAAAGTTCAATCTCGTCAAACTCGTCGTCGGCTCCGAAGGCACGCTCGCCGCAGTGCATCAGGCAAAGGTCCGAATTGAACCGCGGCCCCCGGCAACAGCACTTTGCGTTGTGCATTTCGCAGACATTGTCGGGTCTATCCGCGCGAGCGACATCATCTTGCCGTTCAAACCCGCGGCAATCGAGCTGATCGATGACATGATCATCGAACTCGGCAGGAATTCTCTGGAAATTTCGCGGCTCATGGGATTTATTCAAGGCAATCCCGCCGGTGTTCTTATCGTCGAGTTCTATGGAGAAAACCAGGACGAGCTGCGTTCAAAGCTCGACGAAATGGAAGCAGCCTTGAAGCGCCACAAAGCGGGCTATGCCTATGTCCGTGCCTTCGACGCTGCCGACCAAACCAACATATGGAAAGTCAGGAAGGCCGGTTTGGGCTTGCTGCTCGGCATGAAGGGCGAGCGCAAGCCCATTGCATTTGTTGAAGACTGCGCAGTCGAGCCTTCAAAGCTGCCGGAATTCTTCGTGAAGTTCAGGGACGTGATTCAGAAATATAAAACCAGCGCTGGATATTATGGCCACGCCAGCGTCGGCTGTTTACACATTCGCCCCCTGATCAACACTAAAAACGCTCGCGATATTCAAGTCATGAAAGACATGACTGATGAAATCGCGGACCTCGTCATTGACTTCGGCGGCGGCATGAGCGGCGAACACGGTGACGGACTGGCCCGCAGTCATCTCAACGAGAAACTTTTTGGTTCGCAGCTTTACAATGCGTTCCGGCAGGTCAAAGCGGCTTTCGATCCGGATCACCGGATGAATCCTGGGAAGATCGTCGATGCCCCGCCCATGACCGAAAACCTGCGCTACGGAACGAAATACCGCACCATCGCCATCGACACTCACTACGATTTCTCGCGCGAAGGCGGCTTCGCGACAGCCGTTGAGCTGTGCAATGGCGCCGGCGTTTGCCGCAAGAAGAACGAGGGGACCATGTGCCCGTCCTACATGGTTACTCTTGAAGACAAACATTCCACGCGCGGGCGCGCGAACCTGATGCGCGAGATTTTGTCGGGAAAGTTGCCGGCTGAAGAATTCACGGGCAAAGATCTTTACGAGACGCTCGATCTCTGCCTCGAATGTAAAGGTTGTAAAGCCGAATGTCCTTCCAACGTGGACATGGCCAAGCTCAAATACGAATTCCTCGCACACTACAATGAAGCCAAAGGCACGCCACTGCGCGCACGCATGTTCGCCAACATCCATGCGATGAGCAAAGCCGCCTCGATCTGGCCCTCAATGGCGAACTGGACGTTGACGAATTCAGCCATCCGGCGCGCTTTGGATCGATTTGTAGGAATCGATGCGCGCCGTAAGCTGCCGCTCTTTGCGGCAGAAACTTTCGAATCCTGGTTTGCGAAGCGCAATAAATCTGAATTTGGAAATCCGACATCTCGAATTTCCAATGGTAAGGTGGTCTTTTTCCACGATACGTTCGTTAACTACAACTATCCCGACATCGGGAAGGCGGCCGTCCACCTGCTCGAAGCGGCCGGATATGAGGTTCGTCTTGCGCAACGGAAATGTTGCGGGCGCCCGATGATTTCGAAAGGTCTTCCGAAGGCGGCGCGCGAAAACGCGGCGTTCAACGTAAGCCGGCTCTATTCATTCGTTGAGAAGGGATATTCGATCATCGGTTGCGAGCCCAGTTGCATTCTCACATTTAGAGACGAATATCCCGATCTTGTCAAAAGCCAATATGCTAAGGATGTGGCCAAAGCATCGTTTCTGCTCGAAGAGTTCATCGTGAAGGAAAAACAGGCCGGACGATGGAAGCTTGAATTCAAGCGGCAGCAGGCGAAAGCTCTCATCCACGGGCATTGTCATGAGAAGGCCCTCATTGGCTCCCGCTATTTGAAGGAAGCCCTGGCGCTCGCGTATCCGGTCGAAGAAATCGATTCCGGCTGCTGCGGCATGGCGGGATCCTTCGGATATGAGAAGGAACATTATGACATTTCTATAGCGATTGGCCGCCGCCGTCTCTTTCCGGCCGTGGAAAACAGTCCGAACGCCGTACTCGTTGCGCCGGGTATTTCATGCAGGCAGCAGGTCGAACACGCCACCGGCCGGCGCCCCTTACATCCCGCGGAAGCTTTGGTTCGAGCACTATAGTTGCAGGACTACTGGAATCGCCTGCTGTAGCGGCGCTCCGCGAAGCGCAAGCGCGATAGCGCGCAGCCTCAAGAAAACAGACCGCCGCTACAGTTGAGACGCCAAGTTTTCTCATGCTTCGTAATTACATCGAAGACCGTGAACGGTTCTTTCACGCACGGGATGCGAACCGGACATCGCTTCCGTTTGAGTGGGGTCTTGAACATCTCGGATTGCAACCGGACGTCAATTTCGAAACGGCCTTGCAGGATTATGTTTCGCGCGCCGTATCGGACAGCCCCTCATTCTATGAATACCGCCCAACCGAGCAATACATGTTCGACGGACACATTCTGAGATTCCCAAGCGCAATCGAAACCGCTTATCCGGAAAATAACACGGTTTGGGGAAGATTCTTTGCCGGCGCATCAGACCTGGCCATGGTTGTCCTCCCGCAATGGAACTGCAAATGGGACGGTCAAGTCAGCTTATGTCGTCTCCTCCAGGCTGCCCGGATTAGTTCATTGCGCCTCAGCTTGCCGTATCACCACTATCGCCGGCCCGCTCATCTCGAGCGGTCCGAGTATCTGGTTTCGCCAAACATTGGCCGAACCGTTGCCGCTGTCCGGCAGGCAGTTTTGGATTCCCGCCGCGCGGCGGATTGGTTATTCGGCTGCGGCTATCGCCGAGTCGGAATCTTGGGAACAAGTGTAGGATCCTGCATCGGGTTTTTGGCTTTCGCGCACGATGAACGCTTTTCGGCCGGGGTTTTTATTCACGTATCGAGTTTTTTTGCGGATGTGGTTTGGACGGGCCTTTCTACGAAGCACGTGCGCCATTCACTTGAAGGCGCGATCGATCTTCAGCATCTCCGGCTTCTCTGGTCCCCGATCAGCCCACATCCTTTTATCAAGAAACTTCGCGGCACAAACCGGCGTTGTCTGATGTTCTCAGGCCGCTACGATCTTTCGTTTCTTCCGGAACTTTCGCAGCACGCCTACGACGAGTTCTACCGCTGCGGAGTACCCTGCGAAATCTCCTGGCTGCCCTGTGGTCATTACACGATGGGCCGATTTCCTTTTAACGCTATTGCCGGCTATAAAATCGTGCGATTCCTGACTCGCTTGCCTGCCCCCAGTGAGGAGAAATGGCCACAAAAAGGCACAAAAACACACGAGGTCTAAACAGATTTGTGTGATTTTTGTGCTTTTTTGTGGCTATTCTTAAGTTAGGTGTGGACCTCGCCGCGGCAATTGAAGAGCTGAAACACAAAGCCCCTGAGATGGCGCTTCCGGATTTGCGCCGATTCGTCTCCGCTGTTAAACCGAAAAGGGAAGAGATCGAGCGCTATATTCAATTCACGGAAAATCGTTATGCGCGTAATCTCGTTTACAAGAACAAAGATTTTGAATGCCTGGTGTTGTGCTGGCGGCCCGGTCAGAGGAGTCCCATCCACGACCATGGCCAGTCCATTTGCGCCGTATACACTGTAGAGGGGAAGCTTTGTGCGGATAATTATCGTAAGACCGCCAGCGGTCATATTCGGGTGGACTATTGCGAGGATTTTGGGCCGGGATCGGTGCTCGCTATTCAGACAACAGAGATCCACCAGGTTTCAAATCTCGAGGACACGGCGAATCTGATCTCGCTGCACTTCTATCTCGGACCACTCGAAAACAGCTTCCTGTATTCCGTTCAACAGCCGGTGTACGAACCCTACCAGCGTACCTACACCCGCGTGTTTACACTGGCAGATGGTATTTGACTATTTCTCTAGTCATCGACGTGCTCCGCTTCGACTTTCAGATTCTTCTTACAGGATTCGCAAACCCAGTAGTGTTTTCCTTCGATGAAGGCGTGGTAGTGTATACCTTCTCCGTCATCTTCGGTGCAAACATCACATTTCATCGAACCCAAGTTTATCGTAATTCCGGTTCCTGTTTCTCAGCCGCTGAGCCCAGAAGCACAATATCGACTCGACGGTTAGCGGCGCGGCCTTCCGGAGTGTTATTAGGCGCGATGGGGTGATATTCGCCGTACCCAACAGCGGACAGCCGCCGCGGAGAAATCTTCCCATTGGAAATCAGATATTGCAGCAAAAACGTAGCCCGGGTGGTGGATAACTCCCAATTAGACGGGAATTGCGGCGTGTGAATCGGCGTGTTGTCGGTGTGTCCCTCGACGCGGATGCTGTAAGTCAACGGCTGCAGCGTTGCGGCGATGCTATCAACGGCAGCCAGTGCCTTCGTGTTGATCATTGCCGATCCCGGATCGAAAAATCCCGCTTCAGCCAGACTGATGGTCAATCCACGGGAATCCTCTGAGAGATGAATATTGCGGTTCGATATTTCATTCTTGAGGATGATCTCGAGCTGTGCCTTCACGTCGCTGAGCCTGACCTTTCCACCTTTACCAGGACTGGCAGAGTTGACCAACTGAGTCGCGTCAAAGCCGGCGTACGTGTTCCCGATGGCACTGTTGTCATCGGAGGGCAGACCACCGGAATCGTAAAGCGGAACAACTTTCCCCGCGGGGGTAAATACGGCCATATGCTTGAAAGCCTCTTGCACAGCTTTGGCGACTTGGCCTGCTTTTTTTTGATCCGAGTTCGATGCAGCAAACATTACTACGAAACAGGCGAAAAGCAGTGTGATGAAGTCGGCGTAGGACACCAGCCACCGCTCATGATTCGAAGGTTCGGGATGTTTTTTCTTCCTGGCCACTACGCCGCTTTCCTCCTCGATCGCAGCGCTGCTTCCTGCTCGCGCAGCTTCTGATACTCTCCATCGAGGAACGATGTAAGCCTGCCTTCGATCAATCTGGGGTTCTGGCCTTCCAGAATTCCCAGCGTGCCTTCGAGCATCATTTCTTTAACTATGATTCTTTTCCGGTGCTTGAACTTCAACTTTCCGGCCGCGGGAAGAAAGAAAATATTCGCGGATGCGACGCCGTAGATGGTCGCAACAAATGCGACAGCGATTCCTTTTCCCACCTCGTCGATGTTGTCCAGGTGCTGCATCACCTGAATCAGGCCGAGGACGGCGCCGACGATTCCGATAGTCGGTGAGTATCCGCCGGCAGCTGCGTAGACCTTCGCCGACTGCTCCCCGCGTTCCTCTATATATTGGAGTTCGAGTTCCATTGTCTGGCGAAGTTCTTTAGGTTCGCAGCCGTCGATGGCCATCATGAGGGACTTCCTGAAGAAGTCGTCCTTCACCGCGCTCGCTTCCTTTTCCAGGGAAATGATTCCTTCTCGGCGTGCCTTGTTGGTGAACCTGATGACCTGATCGATCACTTCATTTGGATGAATTTCGTCTTCTTTGAAAATGTGTAACAGATCCGCCACAGCCTGTTTGAACACCGACATTGGAAAAGAAATCATCGTTGCGCCAAGTGTTCCTCCGAACACGATCATGGCGGCGGTCGGTTGGAGAATCTGCAAGATAGATCCTCCCTCCATGGCATGGCCGATGAGAATTGCCGCAGAGGCGAGAACGATGCCCAGCAGTGTGCCTAGATCCATCCCATAGCCTCCGGCCGCTGATGGATCGTACGTTTGTAATCGATGATCTTCTTCAGCAAATCGTTGCGTGTCTCGTCGACGATCAGCTTCTCACCAGTGGTTAAGCACATTACGGCATGCGGCGTGAACTCGATCGTTTCGATGAGCTCACAGTTGACGACGATCTCTTGCCCATTGATTTTCTTGACGACGATCATACACTTTTCCCGCTGTAATCTAATTCACGTAGGTAGAGCGCGTTTTGGACAATGTCCGTGGTTTTTCGACGTGTGTCGGTTTCAGTTCGGTCTCGGTGGCAAATACGCTTTCTTCGAAGCTCATCATGACCAGTCCGTCTTGGAATTTTCCAATCTGTGCATTGAGTTTCACCCCGGCCGCAAGCTGAACGAGCCAGGCTGGAAAATCTGCACCAGCGGCAATCGTGAGCGGAATGCCGCCGGAAAAGCGCGCGATTATTTCGATGAGGCTCACATCGCCTCCATCCCACTTGCACTGAATGTTCGCCGGTCCGGCGATTTGAAGTTTCTCCACGATTTCTCTAGTGAAAGCGATAACTTCGGCGTGCTTACGAGTGACGCCCTTATCACTGACACCGGCACGAATGACCAGGCGTTCTCGCGGAACGATGGAAAGGACGCGTCCATCGAAGTCCGACAGCACATCGACGGTGAACTCCGTTCCGGGAAGGTGATCCTGAACGATGGCGTCTGGCACGTAATCAAGAAACAACCGGAGTTGGGCTTCATTGTGGACCGCAAAAACGTTAACGCTGCCCCGGCCAAAACGCGGTTTCACATAGACCGGATATTGGATATCGCTGAACTTGACGTGACTGGCGAGTCGGGTTTCCGGCGTCCGGATTCTGTTCTTCTGACAGAACAGGTAAGTCGCGTATTTATCGTTGCACGTCGTACTGGTTTGCTCGCTCGATGCGGCAATGGTGATCCCAAGTTGCGCAAATCGGTCGAGAACACGGCCGAAAATGGGCAATTCATCGTCGATCGTCGGAATGATGAGGTTCACCTCTTCCGCATCGCAGACGCTTTCGATGATCGGGATGTAATTATGCTCCGTGGTCAGTGGAACAATGTGATGTTTGTGTCCGAAATAGAGGGCAGGCGATAACGGATTGATGTCCGTCGTGATTACGCGGCCTCCTCCAAACCTTCGAACGGCAGTGCGAAATGCCCTCACCAGAGGGACGCGTCGCGAAGCCGCTGTAATCAGAACGTTGATTTTCTTCATTGAATCGACTCCCACTGGACCGGAGCGCCCGCCTGGATCGGCCTGAGCGCCTGCTTGCCGACAACGGACTCGAAGAATTCCGGCGAAATTCCGTTTGCCGGCCGAAGCGCATACAGCATATCGGCATCGATCGTTTCGCCGACTGCGATGGGCCGCCGCGCATGCAATGCCCGGCGAGAGGCGGTCTTGTTCCGGCTTTCTGCTTCCGTTGCAAATTTGCCGCGTTCGCCCAGTAGGGTTCCGATCCTGCGTAAGTCTTCGATATGGATCTTCAGCGCCTTGGCATCCATCGAGATGGCTTGATCGGGGGACTCACCTCGAGTCTCGATCATGAAATGTCTTTCAATGACCTGCGCGCCCAACGATGTCGCGACGACCGAGCCCAGCCCTCCGACGCTGTGATCGGAGAAACCGACCGGAACGCCGAAGCGGTCGCGGAGGTACTCGACCGACTTCAAGTTCAGTTCTTCCGGCTTGGCCGGGTAAGAGGACACGCAATGTAAAAGCACAATTTGTTCGTTCGACCTCGTGTGCATCCAGTCAATCGCTTTCTCGATTTCTTCGGGCGCGCTCATTCCGGTAGAAAGAAGGACCGGCTTGCCTTTCCCCGCGACATGCTCAATAAGCGGCCGATGTGTTATGTCACCGGAAGCGATCTTGAATGCATTTACGCCCAGTTCATCGAGGAAATCGGCACTCTCTTTATCGAAGGGAGTGGACAGGAGCTCAATTCCAAGCCTTTCGGCTTCCTTGTGCAGCGCTCGGAACGTATCGAAGGGCAATTCGAGCTTCTTGAACAACTCCTGCAGGTTCGGTTGATCCTTGGTGTGCGCTAATGCCGCCGGCTGTGTAGAAGCCAAACGATCAGCGCGAAAGGTCTGGAACTTCACTGCGTCAGCTCCTGCCCATTTGGCCGCGCGAACAAGGGCGAGAGCGCGTTCTTTCTTTCCTCCATGGTTCACGCCGGCCTCGGCGATCACATAAACGCGGTTCGGGTCGCTTGTTAATAAACCGAATAGGTTTTCTCTTGGCTTGTCAGCCATAACTGCCTCCTTACAATTTCAACGACTCGTGACAATCCCTTGCCATCGACAAGCATTTGTCCGACCTGGCTGAGGCGCTGGATCATCGCCTGATTTTCCAACATCTCCATCGAGCAGCGCAGAAGTGCACCGGGTTCTAGCCGCTCGACCAATCCGGCGCTGACTACGGCACCGCGTTCATGAAAAGCGTGGGCGGTGCGTAATTGGATTCGATCAAACGCCACAGCTACAGTCGGAACGCCGGACGCAAGCAGATCGTAAAGCGTGACTCCGGAACCGGAGATGGCGAAGCGGCAAGTAGCCATCGCCCGAGCAAATTCGTCATCCGTGATTGGCGATGATCCGATGAATCCGCGCGTCGTAATCGGCGTCAAGCCGCAGTTCCACACTTCCTCGGAGGCCTTCATTGCAAAATTCGAAGTCGAACCCCCGCCAAAAGTGACCAGGACCGTATCCGTCAGCTCGCCCCGCGCAACGGGCTCTCGCGTCACCATGTATTGCGGACCAAGAAACAGAGAACGATCTTTGTCCTGCTTATATGGAAATAGCGTGGTTATGCTGCCGTCGATGACGACATCCGAGCCGCACTGCGCTAAACCAAGATCGTGAATGCTGATGTGCCTGGATCCGTTCCGGTGAATGGCTTGTATAATTCTGTGGGTTTCGCGCAGATCGGTAATCACCAGCCGCGGAAATCCCTTCGTTTCCCAATCCGGTTCGCAAATTTCGAATTTTGCAGCCGGACTTGCGTTCAGGAAAAAGTCCCGGCAGCTTTCGGAGAGCGGATAAACCATCACCGCAGCGTCTTCCGTCAGCGCGCTTGCGAGCCGCAAACAACGGACGGCGTGTCCGTAGCCCAGACTGGGACCAGCGTCGACAACGATCCCGATTCTAGAGTCGGTTCCCGAAATCTCGGATTCAGGCGATACACTCACGGGTTCCCTCCACCAACTTCTGCCAGGATTCCAAGATCGGAACGATTTCATATTCGAGAACGTCGCAAATAGAAACCCAGTAATGATTCTCCTGAGCGTTAACCAACTGCGTTAGAGCCCGCTCTAATGCGGCCGGACTTTCCTTACGGGAAATTTCTGCGTTGTACGGCTCAATCCAGCCCAGATCTTCAGAAAAGATTGTGAAGAAGATTCGCACCGAATCCAGTAGGTGGGCGAGGCGCCGGTACGCTTCCTCTTCTCTGCGGTTCTCGAGTAAGCGGATGATTTGCCTTACCGATTCCAGCGAGGCTTTGACCTCGTGATCGAGATCCCGCATCGATTCGCTTACAACACTGTCAAAATCGCCGCTTTTAATGGCAACGGGTGTCACTTCGGCGATTTCCTTGCCGCAGACCAGAGTATCCCGGTAGTTCAGGCTTTCATTTTCAGCGAGATAGACGTGCGTGATGCATTGGCCAGCCTTGAGGTAATCCGTCTCAATCCAATCCAGGAGATCGCCCCATGTCGAAATTTCGACAGTAACGTTGATCTGACTGTCGTTAATCTTCACATCCATGTGATTCATTGTCCTTTCACTGCTCGAACCTCGTTCTCCAGGAACGGGGTCTGCTCCAATTCCGCGAGCACGCGGGGAGGAGCACTTACGTTGCCTTTTCTCGGGATTCATCGGGGCATTGCCGATTCCAGAGATCGCGCGGCTCGCGCCAGCAAGATGCAAGCGAGACATTGCGGGCCTCGGCAAACGAATCATTCCAGGACTTTTTCAATAGTTTGATGCTAAGAGGTTTAAGCCGTTCCAGAGTTGCGTCGGTTGAACCGGTGTCCACGATTATGACTTCATTGACAATGGATCTGACACTCTGGACGGCGCCTTCGACCCAATCCTCTCCATTTCTCACGATCATGCACAGAGAGATGCCCATACTCGCGGACCAGTAGGGCAACCGAAGAACCAAAGGAATCAGGTCCACTTTCCTCTAAAGTCTCGCAGTTGGGGACTCGATACAGCACTTGAGTGGTCCATGGCGGGCCAGTCGGACCAGGACGGATCAATTTAAGACGCGGCAAGGATGGCCGGCAATTTAATCGAGATCACGGAGGAGAAATCCAATGAACGACTTTGCTCGCCGGGCACGCTGCCAACACCGGGCGATTCCGATTGCACCCGTAGCGGCAGGGAGAAAGAAATGAATTCCACACAAATACTCAAAGCCCTGGAAAGAGAACGCACCCTGTTAGAAGACTTTAT
>MNKP01000021.1 GCA_001920875.1 Acidobacteria bacterium 13_1_20CM_2_55_15 | reverse complement strand
TCGATGGGTGCGAGCATCCAATAGCCTGAAGAGAAAGACGGCGGCAGAAAACCAATCTCAGGATTAAGGGCAGTCTCCACGGCAATGTAGACGCCCAGTAACAGAATGAGAAGAACCAGAAAGATGCCAAGGGATACACTCTTCTCACGCATGACGAGCTTCAGAATCGGACTGGATTATAGCGTGAACGTGAACCATTTGGCGCTTTACCGTGACCCCCAAACGCGACGACGGCCTCGCTCACTGTTGCGCATATAGTCGCGCGACGCTATCGTTCGGGAGCAGATAGGAATCAACGAGCCGAAACGTTTCGGGATGATTCAAGACGATCTCATTCAATTTAAGATTTTCCGTCGTCGTGTATGCCCATCCCTGATCGCCCTCGATGAGGATGATGTAATTAAAGCCGTCGAAACTACGAATTCCGTTTAGCGCGGATTGCGGATGTCCGGCTTCAATGTGCAGACCACGAAGATGGGCAAACAAATTAAAGTTAGGATCGCGTCTTGTTTCCAATCTTCTCGCCGGGGTGGTCCCGATATATCAAAGTAGTCCTGCAGATATAAATTCCAGTCCCAACGCAGCTGCCCTTGATATCCGCGCAGAAGCACGATCCCCCGCGGCAGCCAGCTCACACCAAAATTGGTGGCATACGCCTGCAGGCACAGCAGAAATACCAGTATGGCCTTGGCAGTTCCACCGATCCAATCTCTACTCCAGGATTGAATCCACGCCCCGGCAACCACCATCATTGGGCCCAGGAGCGGCATGGTGAAACGGGGATCCTTAGTCCGCAACAAAGTCATGGCGAGCCAACCGCCAACAATTGCTACCGCTAAAAACGCGCCGCCCTTCAAGCCGTGGTGCTTATAAACCAGAACGAGAGAAAGTACAAAGAGGCAGAATAGAACGGCGAAAAACTGGTATCCCTCCAAAAGGCGAAGGTAATAGATGAACGACTGAAATGAGATGACCGGTGGTTCCCCTTCACGCGCGCCGATCTGGGCGTTATCAAAATAGTACCTGACTAGCCGTGGTAGATTCGGCATATACCAAAAACCAGCTCCAACGGCAGCAATTGCAGTTGTTGCAGCGAAGTTGGTGATGCGGCGCTTTGATCGAAAGATCCGATGACGGACGACGATGTAGCCCATTGGTCCGGTGATAAAACCTATAAACAGCCACTTTGTCAGCATTCCCAACGCGTAAGTTAGTCCCAGCAGCACGCTGTATCGACGCGATTCAAAAGCCGAAGTCTTCACCAGCAGTGCCAGAGCCGCGGCTACCCACGCGGCGAGCCAATAATCCAGAAGCGTCTCGCGCGACATCCAAATCAGAAACGGAATGAGTGTTGTCAGAATGCAGGCCCACACCGCGGCTGTAGCGCCCGCGAACGCCAGACCCATTTCGTACACGCCCCACAAGAGAAGGACGGTTGCGGGAATGTTCGCAAGAATGGCTACGTGCGGTCCCGGATGGAGCACCCGATAGGCGGTGGCGATGACGATGTGAACGAATGGCGGGTAGTTCCCAGACCTTTCCCAAAAGCGTGTGTCGGAAGGCAGATCGGCAGCAGGCAGGTAGTTCAGCGCATACGTCTGGTGGACGGCCATGTCCCACGCGGGCGGTTCGGTGTCCCTGGATAGCCAAACAGTATTGAGGCTCCATAGAGCGCACGACAAGAGGAAAATAACGCCAATTTCCAACCTCCTATCTGTCGTGCGCGGGGCCCGTTTCTCCGAATTATTTACGGTTGTTATGAGCGAGTGTTCCAGCGCAACTTCATTGTGTCGAGTCATAAGTCAGACCAATTCCAGCGCGGTCAGCTAACGAGATTCTAACTGCGAACTCGGATCGGCTGTTAGTCTGTAGGCTAGCTGTAAAATATAATGGGAGCCGGCAAGGGTCAGAATGTTTAGTCCACGATTGGTATTAACCCTCAAGCGTCTTCTTCCCGCCAGCCTGTACAAGAGGCTGGATCCTTTCGAAACTGCAATCGAAAGTTTCGTCAGGACTGTTGCGGCTGAAATTCCGGCCGGCAAACGCGTGCTGGATGCCGGCTCAGGAGAGGGACGGTTTAAGCCATTATTTCTCCACGCGGAGTACGTAGGAATCGACTCTACCCAGGGCGATCCATCCTGGGACTATTCGAAAGTGGATGTCATCGGCCGTCTTGAGGAGTTGCCGTTCCCGAATGTGTCTTTTGATCATATCCTTTCGATCGTCGTGTTGGAACATACCCCCCAACCTGCGCGTGTGGTCGAAGAATTCCGGCGCGTCCTAAAACCTGGCGGCATGGTTCACGTCGTGGTTCCTCATATGTGGGAAGAACATCAGCGGCCATACGATTTTTTCCGGTTCACCTCGAGCGGTATTCGTTACCTGTTGGAGGGAGGGGGGATCCGCATCGGCAAAATTCAGCCGATCGGCGGATTCTTTTGGCAACTCGGGCGGCATTTGATGGGTGTTTTGGCTTTCGCACAGAGCGGTTGGCGATGGTTGTTATTTCCAATCCTGGCCCCGGTTTTTGGATTTGTGTTGCCGCTATTTTGTTATTATTTGGATGCACTAGATCAAGACCGGGCATACACGTTGGGTTTCATCGCTGAAGGTTGGAAAGAGTGAACAAGAAGCTGCGAAACCGTTGGAACATTGCACTCAGTTATTTTCGCCACAAAACCTCGCTCAGCGGCGGTCCAATCGAAATCTCGCTCGAGAGCACGGCCAAATGCAATCTCTACTGTCCTATGTGTCCGCGCCACATCTACACATTCGACAACGAAAGCATGGACCTGAGTCTTTATCGGAAAATCGTCGAGGATTGTAAGGACTATGTCGAGTTCATCTGGCCTTACGGCATCGGCGAGCCGATGATCCACCCAAACATTTTTGAAATGATTCGGATCACGCGCGAAGCCGGTATTCGAACCGGAATGTCCACGAATGCGACACTGCTCGATGGTCGGCGCGCCGACCTGCTGCTCGATTCCGGGCTTGATTACGTGATACTTGCATTCGACGGTGCAAGCAAGGAGACCTACGAGAAATACCGCGTGGGCGCAGTGTTTGAAAAGACACGAGAAAATATCTTGAATTTCCTGCGGAAAAAATTGGAGCGGAAATCGCCTGTCTACGTTGTCGTCCAGATGATCCTTCTCAAGGAGAACACACACGAGATTGATGCCTATAGAAAACTGTGGTCGATTCCTGGTATCGATGAAATTCGATTCAAGCGGGACGAAATACAAACCGATACCACGAAATTACCTGGCGTCGAATTCAGAAGCCAACGCCGTCACCCGTGCCATTTGCTTTGGAGAGGGCCAATGTACGTGCGATACGATGGCCTCGTCCATCCTTGTTGCTATATGTATAAAGAACCTCCGGTCGGTGATCTCAAAAAGCAATCGGTTATGGAAGTCTGGGATTCCGAAGCTATGGTGAAATTACGTGAGGCTCATGTGAGTGGCGACCTGTCGGCTTATCCCGCCTGCCAAACGTGCCAGGCCCCACGCCCGCGTCCTATCGCTTTTTATGGCAGCCTGATGCTGAACAGTCTCACGGTTCGCAAAGCCGTCCCTGCCATGGAAAAACTCGCCCGGTTTTACAAGCTCAGCGTCTTCGAAAAAAGTTAATTTGACTTCGCCGGCAATATTGGAGAGCAGTAAACGTAGCTTAGCCGCATGAAATGCCTTCCGAAAATATACTTCCAATGATTCGGCATTGCCCATGATTTCAGAGGAAGCGTGACCGGAAACGGAAACTGCCGGGTCGTGATGATTTCAAACCCGCCGTCACGTACCAACTGGAGCATGCCGGACCATGACCAATGATATGTGTGAGGATGATCCAGAAACATAATTGGTGTGAATATTTTCGGAAAGGTGTGTATCTCCAATAAAAGCCGGCCGTTCGGCTTGAGGACCCTGCGAATTTCTCGCAGGATCTGGCCGGCGTCCATCACATGATCGAGCACATTGATACAGACGACCAAGTCCGCGGCTACGTCCCTGACAGGGAGGAACTCGCCGACCGCTGCGACGTAGCAGGTGTTCTTGTTTGGCCGTGGCCGCTCATCGAATCGGCACAGCAAGGGATCCAAGCCTATTTTGATTGAGGCGTCCTCGAAGAGATACCTCACCACGCCGTGTGGTCCCGTGCCAACTTCGATAATCGTTTGGGCGTTGCTCATCTCGGAAGGAGTCAGGAAATGAGATAGGACCTTGCGCCAATTGTTTTCGAACGAATGGTTCGTGTAGAAAGGCAGACGTCGCCAGTTCTGCCACCAATCCAGTTCCGCCCTTTGCGCTTCCTGCCAGCGCTTGGTAATTGAATTTTTCACGCGGCCTAAAGAATAGGTTTTTCTGCCGAGTGAACAGAACCCCGGACTCCCGACCGAAACGCCTGCCGGAAGAAACCTGTCCAGGAGCGGAAATTCTGGAACTGCTCCAGATTAAGAAAGTTGGACAAGATGGCCAGTTCGCCGCGCTGGAGCGAGTGGAGGACATTGCGAACTTCGAACTGGGCGGAAATTTTCTTCATCTCTCTCTCGCTCATGGCGGTGCGATCCGAGCGCGCGTACTCGAAATCTGCCCAATTCTCCAGACGCTCCGGGTATTGGATGAGCCCATTTTTCCGGCAGTATTCCGCAAGCGGGCTGCCCGGGAACGGCGTGTAAGGATAAAAGTGGGTGTGGTACGCGTTGATTCGCTTCGCTAGGTCGATCGTTTTCCAGATATCTTCCTCGGTTTCGGTTGGTACACCGATCAGAAAGGCGGCGCCGGTCATGATATCGGTCTTGTTCAAGAGATCAAAGGCCCGTACGATCTGCTCTGCGCGGAAATCCTTCTCGATAAACTTCAAAATTCGATCGGATCCCGATTCCAAACCGAAAGTCAGTCTGTGGCACTTTCCCCGGGTGACGGCTCCAATGAATTCGGGATTCACTTGATCGGCGCGGCAGTTGGAATCCCAGGTAATGGGGACGTCCTTTTTATATACCCAGTCGCAGAACTCCCGCAGGCGTGGCCGGTTGATCACGAAGAGGTCATCATCAAAACGCACGCCGTCGACTCCGTAGTTCTTTCGCAAGAACGCGAGCTCTTCCAAGATCCGTGCGACCGACTTCCCACGATATTTCCGTTTATGAAAATCGATGACGTAACAAAACGAACAGCGAAAGAGGCAGCCACGGGAAGTGACCGTGACAATTTTCCGCCGGGCGTTGGTGTATCTGTAGATGTATCGTTCGACCGGTACGAGATTCCAGGCCGGCATCGGCAATGCGTCCAGATCTTGTATAAACGGCCGCTCGGGATTTATCTTAACCTGGCCGTCTTCTTTATAGGCCAGTCCCAAAATGTTTTTGTACCCGCGATGTTGTTCGATGGCTTCGATCAGCTCTCGAAAAGTCTCTTCACCTTCATTCATCACGACAAAATCGATGTAGGGATTTTGGAGCGTCTGTTCGGGAAGCAGCGAGGCGTGCGTTCCACCCCATACGACTTGCGCGCCGGCTTCTTTGGCCAGGCGGCTCACCAAAACTCCATCCAGGATGGCCGGGCCGGTCAGCGAAGTGATGCCGACGATGTCTGGCTTTGCTCTCTGCAAAACCGTACCGATATTTTTGCCGTCAGGATCCTTGTACAAATTGCGATCATGAATGGTGATTTCGTAGGAATCCTGAACAACGGCGGCAATCGACATCAAACTAAGCGGAGGAAACGGCAAGGGGTTGTAAGCCGTCCGCATGTTGGGATTGACGAGAAGTATTTTCATAGGAAAGGCTTAGGCCAGAATGGACAGAATAAGTAATGGCAAAGACCGGAAGCAAGGCAAAAGAAAGGGAACGGCTACAAAAAGGCGCAAGAGGTGCGAGGTAAAACCACAAGCGTTGTGATTTCCGTGACCTTTTTGTGGCTATTCCTTTTTGTTGTGTTCGACTTTCGGCGTTGACATCATTCGAACGCCTCCGGTACCATTTAAAGGTTTTACTAACGACAAGGCCGCTCACTGAGTTTGTCGACAAATTTAGGAGTTCATGGTTTGTG
Organism: Acidobacteria bacterium 13_1_20CM_2_55_15; assembly: GCA_001920875.1. Lineage (GTDB taxonomy): Bacteria > Acidobacteriota > Terriglobia > 20CM-2-55-15 > 20CM-2-55-15 > 20CM-2-55-15. The sequence continues at coordinate 3,134 of MNKP01000021.1, read as the reverse complement.
CCGACGTTTAATCAGTTGGTTCGTCAAGGGAGAAGTAAGCCGAGGTACAAGACGAGTAGTCCTGCGTTGCAGGAATGTCCGCAGAAACGAGGCGTGTGCACTCGAGTATACACGTCAACACCAAAGAAGCCGAATTCGGCCCTTCGCAAAGTTGCACGTGTGCGTCTGACCAATGGGATTGAAGTGACCACCTACATCCCCGGTATCGGCCACAATCTGCAGGAACACTCTATCGTCTTGATCCGTGGCGGCCGTGTCAAGGACCTTCCGGGCGTTCGGTACCATGTCATTCGTGGAACGCTGGACGCGGCGGGAGTTGCAAACCGCAAGCAGTCGCGCTCGAAATATGGCGCGAAGCGGCCTAAAGGATAACTGAATGTTTGCCCGATAGTCCGGCGCAAGCCCGGGCTGGGGGACCTGGAAGATCCAGTTCAATTGGGAATTTTGATTTCGAATTTCGACTGCGGAAATTCGGAATCGTGAGGTTTTTCTTATGCCCAGGAAAGCGCATATCGTCAAGCGGGAAATCGTGCCAGACCCCATGTACCAGAGCACGCTGGTGTCGAAATTCGTCAACTGCATGATGTGGGGCGGGAAAAAGAGCACCTCCAAACACATCCTCTATGACGCGCTCGACATCGTTCAGAAAAAGACCAACGACGAACCGCTGAAGCTTTTCAAAAAGGCGGTCGAGAACGTCAAGCCCGTTCTTGAAGTCAAGTCGCGGCGCGTTGGCGGTTCTACTTACCAGGTTCCCGTGGAAGTCGGGGCGACGCGGCGGACATCCTTGAGCATCCGATGGATCCTCACGTATTCCAGAGCGCGCGGCGAAAAATCGATGGAAGAAAAGCTCGCGGGCGAACTGATCGACGCGGCCAACAATCGCGGGAACGCGATTAAAAAAAAGGAAGACACCCATCGAATGGCGGAGGCGAACAAGGCTTTTGCACACTATCGATGGTGAACTGTTATGCCACGTACGACAGCATTAGAGAAAACAAGAAATATCGGCATCATGGCGCACATCGATGCCGGCAAGACGACCACGACGGAGCGGATTCTCTATTACACCGGGATCAACTACAAGATCGGTGAAGTGCACGAGGGCACCGCGACGATGGATTGGATGGAACAGGAACAAGAGCGCGGAATTACGATTACCTCCGCCGCCACGACCTGTTTTTGGGAAGGCCATCGCATCAACATTATTGATACTCCCGGGCACGTCGATTTCACCGCCGAAGTCGAACGCTCGCTTCGTGTTCTGGATGGAGCGGTTGCTGTGTTTTGTGCCGTTGGCGGCGTGGAGCCTCAGTCGGAAACCGTTTGGCGTCAAGCAGACAAGTACCGCGTTCCGCGTATTGCATTCGTCAACAAAATGGACCGTCCCGGCGCGGATTATCAACGTTGCATGCAGATGATGCGCTCGCGCCTGCACGCGAATCCCGTCGCTATTCAATATCCTCTTGGCAAGGAAGAGACCTTCCGCGGTGTCATCGACCTTCTCGAAGAAAAGGCCATCATTTATCGGGACGAGACACTGGGCGCGGAATATGTCAAGGAAGAGGTCCCCGCCGAGTACAAAGATATCGTTCACGAATATCGCGAAAAAATTATTGAGGCGGCATGCGAGGCGGACGAAAAAGTCTTCGAAAAATTTGTTCATGGCGAAGCGATCTCGAATGAAGAACTAAAAGCGGCAATCCGTAAAGGAACGATTGCGATCAAGCTGACCCCCGTGCTATGCGGCGCTGCTTTCAAGAACAAGGGAGTTCAGCCGCTGTTAGACGCCGTCGTCGCCTACCTGCCCTCGCCGGTCGATATTCCTCCCGTTCAGGGCTGGACGCCTGATCGAACCGCGGTCCAGACCCGGGCAGTGGACGACAAACAGCCGTTTTCCGCGCTGGTTTTTAAAATCATGACCGATCCCTTTGTCGGTCAACTCGCATTCTTTCGTGTTTATTCCGGAAGCTTGAGCACCGGCTCCTACGTGTACAACTCGACAAAGCAAGCCCGGGAGCGTATCGGCCGTCTTCTGAAAATGCACGCGAATAAACGCGAAGAAATCAAGGACGTCTTCGCCGGCGACATTGCTGCCGCCGTCGGTCTGCGCAATGTCACGACAGGCGACACCATCTGCGACGAAAACAAGCAGATTCTTCTCGAAGCAATGGATTTCCCGGAACCCGTGATTTCAGTAGCCATCGAGCCGAAAACCAAAGCCGATCAGGAAAGGATGGGAATCGCTTTGAATAAGCTGGCGCAGGAAGATCCGACGTTCAAGATCCATACCGATCCCGATACAGCGCAGACGATCATTTCGGGAATGGGCGAACTGCATCTGGAAATCATCGTCGACCGCATGATGCGCGAGTTTAATGTGGGCGCGAATGTCGGCAAGCCGCAGGTGGCTTACAAGGAAACCATCCGGTCGAAGGCCCACGCCGAAGGCAAATACATCCGCCAGACCGGCGGGCGCGGCCAATACGGCCACGTTCGTATCACCGTTGAGCCCAGCGCAGCCGGAGCGGGATTCGTCTTCGAGAATGCGATCGTCGGCGGCGCGATTCCGAAGGAATACATCAAGCCGGTGGAACAGGGCATCAAAGAAGCAATGGAAAGTGGTGTTCTTGCCGGCTATGAAGTTAAAGACGTGAAAGTCACGTTGTATGACGGCTCCTACCACGAAGTCGATTCGTCCGAAATCGCATTCAAGATCGCCGGATCCATCGCTTTCAAGGAAGGCTGCCGGAAGGCCAGCCCTGCTCTTCTGGAACCCGTTATGAAGGTCGAAGTTGTTCTTCCGGAAGAGTTCATGGGCGATGTCATCGGCGACCTGAATTCGCGGCGCGGAGATATTGAAGGAATGGAGGCGCGGCCCGGAACCCAGATCATTCGGGCGCTTGTTCCGCTCTCATCGATGTTCGGATATGCCACCGACTTACGGTCCCGAACGCAGGGGCGCGCTACGTATACCATGCACTTCTCGCATTACAGAGAGGTGCCAAAGCAGATTGCGGACGAAATCATCGCGAGAGCACAAGGCAGAGAAGTAAAGGAATCTGTTTAGGAATTAGGAGACATTCATGGCGAAAGAGAAATACGAGAGAACGAAGCCGCACGTGAACGTGGGG
>MNKP01000012.1 GCA_001920875.1 Acidobacteria bacterium 13_1_20CM_2_55_15 | reverse complement strand
TCCGGCAGAAAAAATCAAAGATTGGATACGAAACACAAGGCAGTTTTACTTCGATGTTCGGAGTGAGATGAAGAAGGTCTCCTGGCCTGGCCGTCCGGAAGTCGTGGGCACGACCGTAGTCGTGATAGTCTCTGTTTTCTTTTTCGGCCTTTATCTAGGTCTCGTGGATTACGTGCTTGCTATGGGATTAGACCGGGTACTCCGTTATTTCCGAGTAACCGGAGGCGCATAGTTCGTGCCCAAGAGTTGGTACATCATACACACGTATTCAGGATTCGAGCGTAAAGTCGCTGACAGCCTGCGAAGCCGCGTGAAAGCCTTCAACTTGGATGAGGAGATACACAACGTTCTTATTCCCACCGAGGAAGTGGTCGAAGTGCGTGGCGGCAAACGCGTCACTTCGCAGAAAATGTTTTATCCGGGCTACGTTCTCGTGGAAATGGAAATCACGGAAAAGGGCGGTCCCAGCGACCGTGCGTGGCACGTGGTGAAGAACACGCCGCGAGTCACTGGTTTTGTGGGATCGGGCCAGAACCCGACTCCACTTAGCGACGAAGAGGTTCAACAAATTGTTTATCGGGTTTCGACCGCCGCTGACAGGCCGAAACCCAAACTGACGTTCGACAAAGGCGAGACGGTGAAAATCATCGACGGCCCGTTTGCAAGCTTTACCGGTGTTGTCGACGACGTTAATACAGACAGGAATACCCTAAAGGTCATGGTGACGATCTTCGGCCGATCGACTCCCGTGGAACTGGACTTTTTACAGGTCGAGAAAACCTAGAGACTCTACCGGCGGTCCACGAAGCGCAAGCGCGAAAGCGCGCGACGAGGAAGGACGGCGGTTACAGAATTATGGCAAAGAAAGTAATTGGTCAGGTCAAGCTGCAAATTCCGGCAGGCAAAGCCACGCCGGCTCCGCCTGTTGGACCGGCGCTTGGCCAGCACGGCGTCAACATCATGGACTTCTGCAAGGCGTTCAATGCGAAAACGTCGGCAAAGGATCAAGAGGGTCTGATCATTCCCGTCGTGGTCACGATTTACGTGGATCGTTCCTACAGTTTCATTACCAAGACGCCTCCGGCATCGGTTCTGCTCAAGCGGGCGGCGAACATCGCAAAGGGCTCGGGCGAGCCGAACAAGACTAAGGTGGGGACGGTTACTCTGAAGCAAGTCGAAGACATTGCGCGGCTGAAACTGCCGGATCTGAACGCGGCTAGTTTGGAAGCCGCAATTCAAACTGTGAAGGGGACCGCCCGTAGCATGGGCATTGAGGTTGTTTAAAGGGCGTGAGGGGCCGCGCGAAAGCGCGCAGCCAAATAAAACGGCCCGATGCTAGGAAGAACTTTATGAAAGTCGGAAAGAAATACGCAGCCGCGAAGAAGCAAATTGAACCGCGGCCCTACACTGTTGAAGATGCGATGGGCGTCCTGAAGAAAGTCCATTACGCGAAGTTTAATGAAACCATCGAGGTGCATATGCGCCTGGGTGTCGATCCGAAACATGCGGACCAGATGGTCCGCGGTACCGTTGTCTTGCCGCACGGTCTGGGCAAATCCAAAAAAGTTTGTGTCATCGCGTCAGGTGAAAAACTCAAGGAAGCCGAACAAGCCGGCGCGGAGTTCGTCGGCGGCGACGATCTTGTCGAGAAGATTGCCGGCGGTTGGATGGATTTCGATGCCTGTGTTGCGACGCCCGATATGATGCGAGGCGTCGGCCGTCTGGGTAAGGTTCTCGGCCCGCGCGGCCTGATGCCGAACCCCAAGACCGGTACGGTCACGATGGATGTGGCTAAAGCCGTCAAGGAAGTCAAGGCCGGCAAAGTGGAATTCCGTGTGGATAAAACCGGTATCATTCACGTTCCGATCGGGAAAATTGAATTTACGAAGGACCAGCTCAGCGAAAATGCCCACACGATTATCGATTCCGTTATCAGGGCCCGGCCTGCAGCGGTGAAAGGCCGCTACGTCAAACGGATCACGGTCGCATCGACGATGAGTCCGGGTGTCGATCTGGATCTGGTGGCGTTGGATACGAAATAGAACTCACAACGAGGTCGCATGAAATCGAAAGGTAAAAAGAAGGAAGAACTCGACGCGCTAAAGAAGGAGCTCAGTGAGGCAAAGAACCTGTTCGTCGCACAGTTTCAGGGAATGACCGTCGCGCAGGATGCCGAGTTGCGTCATAAGGTTCGCGAGACAAAAAGCAAATATCGCGTTGTGAAAAATACGCTGGCTAAAAAGGCTGCGGAAGGGACTGCGGCTGAAAGCGTTTCCAAATCGTTCGACGGCTCCACTGCGATAGCCTATAACGCCAGTGATCCGGTTTCTCTCGCAAAAGCTCTTACCGCATACGCCAAGGCAAACCCGCTGTTTGTATTCAAGGCAGGACTCGTCGAAGGGCGCGTCATCAACCTTGCCGATATTGCTCACATTGCGGCGATGCCTTCGAAGGAAGGGCTCATCGCAAAATTGTTGTTTTTAATCAATGCGCCGGCACAACGAATCGCTATCGCCGTGAATGGTGTCGCTCGCAATCTGGCTGTGGTGCTGAAACAGGCCGTCGAGCAAAAGAAATTTCACGACTAGGTACTTAATGGGTGGGGGACCAGCCAAATAGCCATCAAAAGGTTGTACCGACAGTGGCTTGTCCGGCGGGTCCGATCCTAAATATATAGGAGTTAGCAATGTCCAAGGTTCAAAATATTATCGAAGAGATCAAAGGATTGACTCTGCTTGAAGCTTCGGAGTTGGTTAAGGGACTGGAAGAAGCATTCGGCGTAAGCGCTGCCGCAGCCTCCATCGCAGCCGCTCCGGCAGCAGGGGGCGGCGCGGCTGTAGTCGCAGCTGCTGCCGAAGAAAAAACTGAATTCAATGTGATTCTCACTGCGATTGGCGGAAACAAGATCGGCGTCATCAAAGCTGTTCGCGAAGTGACGAGCCTTGGATTAAAAGAAGCCAAGGATCTGGTAGAAGGTGCGCCGAAACCGATCAAAGAAGGCGTAAACAAAGACGAAGCAGAGAACATTAAGAAGAAGTTCACGGACGCTGGCGCGACAGTCGAAATTAAGTAAACGCAGCGCATCCGAGTGCTGACTGGGGGCGGTAGTCCGTCCACAGGTCAGCGTATTTGTGTTTAGACGTGACGGCACTTTGCAAACAAAAGCAGAACGAACCACAAAACGCTCAAGGAGGAACACAAAGAGGCGCAAGAAAACGATTTCTTGTGGTTATTCGGATTCGCGGCTATGCCTTCACGGGGGCAGCAGCAAATACGGCTCGCCGGTCCCCACGTTTATCAAGGAGCAGGTGAAAAATGACGGAAAGCAAGACTAGTACCTCACGAGAGAGAACCAATTTTTCCAAGATCCGGACTGCAATCCAAATCCCGAATCTCATCGAGGTACAAAAGAATTCATATGAGCGGTTCCTCCAGATGAATATGCTTCCGGAGGAACGCGACGATACCGGCCTTCAGGCAGTGTTCAATTCCGTATTTCCGATCTCGGATTTTCGCGGCGTTTCAACGCTCGAGTTTATCAGCTATTCCATCGGTAACTGGGAATGCAAGTGCGGAAACCTGAAGGGTCTGCATCATTTGCGCAGCACTTGTAAGTCTTGCGGCGCAACCATCACAACCAATCCGTTTCAGGCCGAACCCACGGTCATGTGCCCGAAGTGCGGCACGACGAACAGGAACCAGGTGACGTTCTGCAATAAGTGTGGCGACCCGGTTCAGTTGAATCTGAAGTACGACGTGGCGGAGTGTCAGGAACGTGGCATGACCTATGCCGCGCCATTGAAAGTCATCATTCGTCTGACGATCTTCGATAAAGACCCCGACACTGGCGCAAAAACGATTCGCGACATCAAGGAGCAAGAGGTTTATTTCGGTGAAATTCCGCTGATGACCGAGAACGGCACGTTCATTATCAACGGCACCGAGCGTGTCATCGTCAGCCAACTGCACCGCAGCCCGGGAGTGTTCTTCGAATCGACTCCGAGCAAAAGCTACTATCTGGGAAAGATTATTCCGTATCGCGGATCATGGGTAGAGTTCGAATATGAGACGGCCAAGAACATCCTTTACGTCCGGATCGATCGCAAGCGAAAGTTTCTTGCCTCGATTTTCCTGCGTGCTCTTGGTCTGAAGAGCGATGAGGAAATCATCCGAGTCTTCTATCAGACCGATCGTCTCACGATTGAAGGCAAGAAGGTCTTCTGGAATGTTTCCGATAACATCGTTGGACTGAAGGTCTCGAAGGACATCACGAACCCAAAGACGAAGGAAGTTCTCGTTCACGCCGGCAAAAAAATCACAAGCTCCGTATACAACCACATCAAGCAGGCTAAGGTTGAGCGTTTCGAAGTTAATCCGGAGGATCTCGAAGGCGCATTTGCGGTTGGCGACGTCGTGGATACGAACACGGGTGAGGTGATCGTCGAGACCAATAACGAACTGACCCAGAACATCATCCGGTCCATCATCGATGCCGGGGTGCCGGAACTGCCGGTTTTCTTTCCCGAGCGCGATGATATCGGCGTCGTTCTGAGTCAGACTTTGCGCAAGGACACGATTAAGACCACGCAAGAAGCCTTGATCGAGATCTACCGCAAACTGCGTCCGGGCGATCCGCCGACACTGGAGACGGCTACTGCGCTGTTCGAAGGTATGTTCTTCGACTCACGCAAGTATGACTTCTCGAGAGTCGGACGCCTGAAATTCAATATCAAGCTGGACCTGACAACGCCGCTTGACAAGCGGATCCTCGAGCCGGCGGACTTCTATGCTGTCATCAAATACCTGCTCAAACTTCGCAAGAATATCGGGCAGGTCGACGACATCGACCATCTCGGAAACCGCCGTGTCCGTGCGGTGGGCGAGCTGCTGGAAAACCAATTCCGCATCGGCTTGGTTCGAATGGAGCGGGCCATAAAGGAAAAGATGTCGGTCTACCAGGAAATGGTCACCGCTATGCCGCATGACTTGATCAATGCCAAGCCGGTCATCGCTGCGGTGCGCGAGTTCTTTGGGTCGTCGCAGCTTTCGCAGTTCATGGACCAGACGAATCCTCTGTCTGAAATCACGCACAAACGGCGCCTGTCGGCTCTCGGTCCGGGCGGACTCTCGCGCGAGCGCGCCGGATTCGAAGTCCGTGACGTTCATCCGACGCACTACGGCCGTATTTGTCCGATCGAGACCCCCGAAGGTCCAAATATCGGACTGATCTCGTCACTGAGTTGCTACGCGCGGATCAACGAATATGGATTCATCGAAAGTCCGTATCGCAAAGTAAAGAACGGACGCGTTGTCGATTATGTGACGATCATCAGCGCCGGTGACTCCAAGTTCAAAGTCACCGAGCACGTCGAGCGCGAAGCGGTCGAACAGGAGAATGAAGAGCTGAAGGGGCGTAAAAAGAAGCGCGCCGATTGTGTTCCTTATTCGTTCTACCTCTCGGCCTGGGAAGAAGACAAGTATCTCATCGCGCAGGCGAACGAACAGATGGACAAAAGCGGGCGGCTGACGCACGAGCTAGTCAATGTTCGGCAGGCGGGCAATTTCGTGCTCAAGCATCGGAACGAGGTCGATTACGTCGATGTTTCGCCAAAGCAGCTCGTTTCGGTCGCCGCATCGCTCATCCCGTTTCTCGAAAACGATGACGCAAACCGCGCCCTGATGGGATCGAACATGCAGCGCCAGGCCGTACCGCTGCTGCGCACTGCGGCGCCGCTGGTTGGAACCGGTATGGAAGAGATTACAGCCCGCGATTCCGGCGCTGTGGTGGTTTGCCGTCGAAGCGGAATCGTTGATTCGATCGACTCGGAGCGGATCATCGTCCGCGTCGAATCCGCCGAGGATGGCCACTTCTCACGCGAAGTCGGCGCCGACATTTATCAGCTGACCAAATTCAAGCGATCCAATCAAAATACCTGCATCAACCAGAAGCCCATTGTGCGAAAAGGCGAGCGCGTTGTGAAAGGTCAGGTGTTGGCCGATGGTCCTTGCACGGAGAAAGGCGAGCTGGCCCTTGGCCGCAACGTCCTTGTCGGATTCATGCCATGGCGCGGCTACAACTTTGAAGACGCCATTCTGGTTTCCGAACGCCTCGTCAAAGACGATTACTACACCTCGATTCACATCGAAGAATTCGAAATCGAGGCGCGTGATACGAAACTGGGTCCGGAGGAAATCACGCGGGACATACCGAATGTGAGTGAGTCCTTCCTGAAGGACCTGGATGAAGCCGGCATCATTCGTATCGGCGCTTACGTGAAGCCCGGTGACGTTCTGGTCGGCAAGGTCACTCCTAAAGGTGAGACGCAGCTCACTCCTGAAGAAAAGCTGCTCCGCGCCATCTTTGGCGAAAAGGCCGGTGACGTTCGAGACGCATCGCTGATTTGCCCTCCGGGGATCGAGGGTATCGTCGTCGACGTGAAAATCTTTTCTCGTAAAGGCGCGGAAAAGGACGAACGCGCAAAACAGATCGAGAACATGGAGATCTCGCGGCTCGAAAAGAATCTTCGCGACGAAATCCGAATTCTTACCGACGAACGCAACAAGCGCCTTTTTGCTCTACTCCAGGGCAAGGTCGTCTCCAACGAGCTCGTGCACGAACGCACGGGACGCAAAATCGTGGCCAAGGGCACGGAGATGACCAGCGAAGTCGTTGAAAACCTCTCGCTGCGTGAACTCTTGAAATTGAAATTCAAAGACGGCGCCAACCCTCACGAGCAGATTCAGGAAATCGAAGAGATGACCACCCGCCAGATCGACGTGCTGCGCAAAATACACGAAGAGCGCATTTCGAAACTCCGCCGTGGTGATGAACTGCCGCCAGGAGTTATTAAGCTCGTCAAGGTCTACGTTGCGATGAAGCGCAAACTATCCGTGGGCGATAAGATGGCGGGCCGCCATGGAAACAAAGGCGTGATTGCAAGGATTCTTCCGGAAGAAGATATGCCTTATCTGCCGGATGGAACGCCCGTCGAGATCATTCTCAATCCCCTGGGGGTTCCTTCGCGAATGAATGTGGGTCAGATTCTTGAAACGCATCTGGGCTGGGCGGCCAATGCGCTCGGAATGTTTTTTGCGACCCCGGTCTTTGACGGCGCGACCGAAATGGAAATCAAAAATATGCTCGAGCGAGCGAACCTGCCGAAAACGGGTAAGACGCGGCTTTACGACGGCATGACGGGCATGCCGTTTGAGCAGGAAGTCACGGTCGGCTACATCTATATGTTGAAGTTGTCGCACCTGGTGGATGACAAGATTCACGCGCGGTCTATCGGCCCGTACTCGCTCATCACGCAGCAACCGCTCGGCGGTAAAGCGCAGTTCGGGGGACAACGATTCGGAGAAATGGAAGTATGGGCGCTCGAAGCATACGGCGCCGCGCACATTCTGCAGGAACTGTTAACCGCCAAGTCCGACGACGTGTACGGGCGAACCAAAATTTATGAGGCTATTGTGAAGGGTGAAGCTGCCATGGAACCGGGCGTTCCGGAGTCATTCAATGTGCTCATTCGCGAACTGCAGAGCCTCTGTTTAGACGTTGAATTGATGAAGCGCAAACCGACGGCGTAGGGAATTCAGGGGGAAATTCGGGGACGCATCCCGAATTCTTGTACTTCAGAATTCGGGGTGCGTCCCCGAATTTCCCCCTGAATTCCCCAGGAGGTATACATTGATTAGATCGAATCCTTATGACCGGGCAGCATCCATTGCCGATTTCGACAGCATCCGGATCAGTCTGGCTTCCCCAGAAAAGATTCGCTCGTGGTCGCATGGCGAAGTAACAAAACCTGAAACCATCAACTACCGGACATTCAAGCCTGAGCGGGACGGTCTCTTCTGCGCGCGCATCTTCGGTCCGGTCACCGACTGGGAATGTCTCTGTGGAAAATACAAGCGCATGAAACACCGCGGCGTCATTTGCGACAAGTGCGGGGTGGAAGTGACGCTGTCCAAAGTGCGCCGTGAACGGCTAGGTCACATCGAGCTGGCGAGTCCGTGTTCGCACGTCTGGTTCTTCAAGGGATTGCCAAGCCGTATCGGTCACTTGCTCGATATGTCGCTGCGTGAACTGGAGCGGGTTCTTTATTTCGAGGCGTATGTCACGATCGATCCCGGCGAGGCTCCGCTGAAAGAACGTGAGCTTTTGACGGAAGAAAAATTCCGGCAATTGCAGCAGGAGCACCCCGGAAAGTTCGTTGCCATGATGGGCGCTGAAGCCATTAAAGAACTTCTGAAGCGTGTGGATATCGACGAGTTGTCGCATGAGCTCCGCACGAAGATGAAGAACGAAACGTCGCAGCAGAAGAGAGTCAAATTTGCGAAGCGCTTAAAAGTGGTCGAGGCGTTTGTCAAGTCGGGCAACAAACCGGAGTGGATGATTTTGGACGTCATTCCGGTCATTCCACCGGAACTGCGTCCCCTGGTTCCGCTAGACGGTGGACGATTCGCGACGTCGGATTTGAACGATCTCTACCGCCGTGTCATCAACCGGAACAACCGTTTGAAGAAGCTCATGGAATTGCATGCGCCCGACGTCATCGTCCGCAATGAAAAACGCATGCTCCAGGAAGCCGTCGATGCTCTTTTCGACAATGGCCGGCGCGGCCGCATTTTGCGTGGCGCGAATAACCGTCCGCTGAAGTCGCTATCGGACACGTTGAAAGGTAAGCAAGGACGTTTCCGCCAAAACCTGTTAGGCAAGCGTGTGGACTACTCCGGCCGTTCTGTCATCGTTGTCGGGCCTGAGCTGAAGCTGCATCAATGCGGACTGCCGAAGAAGATGGCCCTCGAGCTCTTCAAGCCGTTCATCTACAACCGGCTCGAACAGGGCGGACATTGCACGACGGTTAAAGCCGCGAAGGAAATGGTTGAGCGGCAGGACTCCGTCGTATGGGACATTCTTGAGGAGGTGATCAAGGATCATCCTGTTCTTCTCAATCGAGCGCCGACGCTGCACCGGCTCGGCATTCAGGCCTTCGAGCCCGTCCTGGTCGAAGGAAAAGCGATCAAGATTCATCCGCTGGTTTGCACGGCGTTCAATGCGGATTTCGATGGCGATCAGATGGCGGTTCACATCCCTCTGTCGCCGGAAGCCCAAATCGAGGCGTCTGTCCTGATGCTTTCCACGCAGAATCTCATGTCGCCGGCCAGCGGCCAACCCGTCGCTGTGCCAACACAGGATATGGTTCTTGGCGTTTACTATCTGACCCGTCCAAAACCGGGCACTAAAGGTGAAGGTCGAACCTTTGGATCGATTGACGAAGTGCTGATGGCATGGGATTCCGGTGAGGTTGAAACGCAGTCAGCCATTCGCCTGCGATATAGCGGTCCGCTGATCGATATGACAACGGCATACGATGAACAAGCGATCGTTCACGCGGAAGTCGTTGACGCCAAGAACCACATGCTCAACACCACAGTCGGCCGTGTGATTCTCTATGACAACATGCCGAAAGGCATGCCCTTCATCAATGCTCTCCTGAAGAAAAAAGGCCTGGGCCAGTTGGTGAGCTATACGTACCTGCGCTATGGGCCTGAGATGACGGTCACCATGCTCGACCACATCAAAGAGCTGGGCTTCTATTACGCGACGAAGGCGGGCATCACGATCTCGATCGATGACCTCATCGTGCCGCCTGGTAAGCGTGACTTCGTCGAAAACGCCCAGAACGAAGTCGTAAAAGTGGATCAACAGTACCGCGACGGAGCGATCACGAATGGCGAACGTTACAACAAGGTCATCGCTATCTGGTCGGATGTGACGGAAAAGATCTCCGACATGATGTTCAACGAAATGGAACGCGCGGAAAAGGCCAGCCACGGATTTAATCCGATTCTGTTGATGGCCGACTCCGGAGCTCGCGGTTCGAAGCAGCAGATCCGGCAGTTGGCCGGTATGCGCGGTTTGATGGCGAAGCCTTCAGGAGAGATTATCGAAACGCCCATTACCGCGAATTTCCGCGAAGGCTTAACCGTGCAACAGTACTTCATCTCCACCCACGGCGCCCGCAAAGGATTGGCCGATACCGCTCTGAAGACGGCTGACTCTGGTTATTTGACCCGCCGGCTCGTGGACGTCGCGCAGGACGTCATCATCAGCGAGGCGGACTGCGGCACGGTGGACGGCATCTATGTAGGGTCGATCGTGGAGTCGGGCGAAATCATCGAGCCTTTGAGAGATCGTATCGTTGGCCGGGTGTCGCTCGAAAAAATCAAAGACTACGAAGGCAAGGTCATTGTCGAGATCAATCAGGAAATCACGGAAGATCTTGCCAGCGCGATCCAGGCGGCGGGTATCGAACGCGTGAAGATCCGTTCGGTGCTCACGTGCGAGTCACGGCGCGGCGCCTGCGTCCGCTGCTATGGCCGCAACCTGGCAACCGGCAAACTGGTGGAAATCGGCGAAGCGGTCGGCGTGATCGCGGCTCAGTCGATCGGCGAGCCCGGAACTCAGCTCACGATGCGTACATTCCACATCGGCGGGACGGCAAGCCGTGTGGCCGAGCAAACCAGCTTGGAAGCCAAGAACGCCGGCACGATCAAGTTCCATAACCTCCAGACTGTCCGGAATCAAGCAGGCTTCCTGGTCGCAATGAATCGTAACGGTGTGCTGGCGATCATGGACGAGAAAGGCCGCGAGAAGGAGCGCTATACGATCGTGTACGGCGCGAAACTCAAGGTCAACGAAGGCGATCACGTGAAGGTCGGTGCGACGCTCGTCGAATGGGATCCATATACGTTCGCCATCCTCACGGAAGTCAGCGGCACGGTTCAGTTCAAGGACTTGCTCGAAGGCGTCACGATGCATGAGGAACTTGACGAAGTGACCGGCCTTTCGCGCTGGGTTGTTACAGATTCACCGGATGAGAAACGCCAGCCAACGATTCAGATTCGTGACGACAAGCACAAAGTCTTGCGCAAATATCTGATTCCATCTCGTGCTCACCTGATGGTGGCCGACGGCGACGCGGTTTACCAGGGCGACGTCCTTGCGAAGATTCCGCGTGAAACGACGAAGACCAAAGACATCACGGGTGGTCTGCCGCGCGTCGTTGAATTGTTTGAAGCGCGAAAACCCCGCGAGACCGCGGTCATCACTGAAATCGACGGTATCGTGAAGTACGGCGATATCACCAAGGGCCAGCGGAAGATTATGGTCATCAACGAGAACGGAGTCGAGCGCGAATACGCTTTGCCTCGTGGCGTTCACGTGAACGTTCAGGAAGGCGAACATGTGCGTGCCGGCGAGCCGTTGATGGATGGTCCGCGTAATCCGCATGATATTCTGGCCGTTCTCGGTGAAAAAGAACTGCAGGCTTACCTTGTGAACGAAATTCAGGAGGTCTATCGTCTGCAAGGTGTCAACATCAATGATAAGCACATCGAAGTCATCGTTCGTCAAATGATGCGCTGGATCAAGGTTGAGGACGTCGGCGATACGGAATTCCTGGTCGACGAACAAGTCGACAAGTTCCGCTTCCAGGAGGAGAATGAACGGGTCAAGAAGAGTGGTGGTAAGCCGGCCTCCGGCCGTCCGCTGTTGCTCGGAATCACGAAGGCATCGCTTTCGACCGAGTCGTTCATTTCCGCAGCATCGTTCCAGGAAACTACGCGCGTGCTGACGGAGGCCTCAATCAGCGGAAAGATCGATTACCTGCGCGGTCTGAAAGAAAACGTCATCATGGGGCGCCTCATTCCTGCCGGTACCGGCCTGGACTTCTATCGGAACGTCGAACTGATTTCGGAAGAGCCTGAGCCGGGTCTCGTGGAAGAAGCGCCGGCAGAATTGGAACTTGCCGAAGAGATTGGC
>MNKP01000138.1:13923-15077 GCA_001920875.1 Acidobacteria bacterium 13_1_20CM_2_55_15 | reverse complement strand
TTAGAGCATTCTCCCGTCTGCACTCTACAAACCTGGTAAACGTACGTGTCATTGTTCCCCTTAATTCCCATGTTGTCTGTGTAGGCACCGTCGTCCGGATCGGCGGTGGCAATGATGATCGAGTCACGGGAGATATTGACGGTATCGCCCGGGATCGTCGGTGTCCAAGAGAGATCGGCAGTTTCGGCTCCCTTCAGCTTGTAGCCGGTTGCCGTCAAAGTGATGGGCGGAGGAGGCGGTGGCGGCCCATCCGGAATCTTGTCGAAGAAAACATCCTGTTGAGGGTTCCCGCTAACGAGGGTTCTGCCATCGACCCAAGTAATAAAGAAAGCACTACCATCGGCAAAGCTGCGGTCATAATCTCCCGCGTAACACGGCTGCACACTTCCATCGGGTTGAAGCGGAAGAGGACTGGAGGCATCACTAATCACGTCATCAGCCTGCCATGTTACGCCGTTGTCGTTGGATAGCCTTCCCCACCGTTCGTAATCATTGCCAGTGGTATTGCGGGCGTCATACCAACTCACGAACACATGACCTGCCGGGGACACCGATAATGCGGGTTGCCATTGCAACCGGATTCCGCCGTCGGTATTGAGTCTGGTGGCCGCACTCCAGGTGAGACCGTCGTCGGTCGAACGTGTATAGTAAATGTCGCCCGTGTCCGTGCCGGCCCCGTGTTGCGCGTAGGCGTAGTGGATAACTCCACCGGGTCCGGCACCGATATCGCCCCAACCCATGTGCCGCCAGTAGGAAGGAAACATCGCCGCAAAATAGCCGCACGTTGATGACCCCGGAGGTGTAAAAGACGATCCCATGGAGATCTGCGACCAGGATGCACCACCATTCGTGGAACGGAAAAGTAAGTTCGAGCGTGGGTTTAAACCACCACCACCTTCATCCATGCCGGCAACAAATACGGTTCCGTTCGGACCCGTTGTCACCTGGACATTGCGGATGAAAGCAGCATTCGATTCCACTTGTACCGCACCGCTCCACGTCACACCTCCGTCATCAGAAAACGTGACAAAGATAAATTGACCGACGGCAAAATCGTTCCATGTCAGGTAAACACGGCCGTAGAACGGACTGGTTGGGGTGTTATCCACCCAGCCCGACTGGCGGTCATCAGAGCTGCCGTTGTGTGCGCATGA
>MNKP01000138.1:0-13776 GCA_001920875.1 Acidobacteria bacterium 13_1_20CM_2_55_15 | reverse complement strand
ACGAAGCGCCTGCGTAACAGCTAGGTGCCGTGCGCGAATCATTGTATGCAACAACGCTCGTGCTTCCTTCAGTCCAGATTTGCGTCTCGGATTGAGTCACATGTGGATATGTTCCTTCTCCACCGAGCACGACATCCTGGTCAACCCCGCCCATATTGGTTGGGCTGGAAATACTCACCTCGCTGCTACTTGCTGGTGGGGGTGGGGGCACATGCCCACACGCGACAAGGATTCCATAGGCGTGCGAGTTGAGTTGCTTTTCAATGCCGAGCTGATCAATCAGATCACAGATATTCGGCGGAGTTTGCGCGAAGGCGGCGCCCCAATTAGCGCAAACGGTAAAGGCAAAAAGCGATAGAACAAACGGCAGAACTGAACTTCTCCTCATCGAATTTTCTCCCTTCGAAGTCTGAAATTTACAGAAGGCCCCTGGAAACGATCTAAGAAACGATCGAGGATGTGCCGCTAACGGGCTCGGAAAGCCCCTGCACGTTTAGACCGCACGTGTCCCGTCTGATTTGGTGGGAAAAAATGGCTTGCTTGTTGACCGGAAGTGGCACTTGAGACCCCAGGAGGGGCACCGGAATTCCACCTGCTCGGCTTCAGAATCCCGGTGCTCCGGAGTTGGCCCCCAATGCAAATTCCAAGAAGAAGAATTCCCAGCCCGGCGGCAACGGCTAGAGGACAGCATGAGGTTATCCTTTCCCTACGCTTGAATTACAGCTTCAGGGCAAGAAGCGGAGCAATAGGGGCTCTATCCAGGAGTGAAAGATCACGGCTCCGGCTAAGAAACCGGCGAGGTACGCAATGGAGCTCCGGACGCCCTGAGCGGCCAGGACGTGTTGTCGAAAAGGACAACCATTGGCGAGTGTCGAAACATAGCCGACGCCAAAACCGCCGAAGATTGTAAGCAGGACTGCTACGCCGTCGGGGTTCGTAAATGACAAAGGACGCGAGCCAAGGATGAGACCGGTCATTGGGAATGTCAACCAAGCCGTGAGGCCAAAAGCGATGAGACCACGGAGTAAATAAGTATCGCGCACCAGCACGAAATCGCGGATGCCGCCAACGAAACACATCCGTGACCGCTGTCCCAGGTAACCAAGTATGATGCCGATAATGAAAGTTGAAATGGCCGCCGTCATTGCGTGGCCCTCCAGCGTAACCAGAATGTTCCGAGCACCACTCCTATAACCATTCCGCCGAATCCAATGAGGCCGAGCGCCTCCCCAGCTGCAGTCCTCAACAACAGCCGAATCGAACAGCCTCCGGCGAGCAAGGCGAAATTCATGACGAATATTCCATACAGAAATGCCTTCACCGAGCTGTCGGGTTTCTGCCAACGGAATTCGCCGCTGGTTTTTGAGGCAATTAGCGCCCCGATGAGCACGCCGATCGGTGTGAGAACCGGAAAAAACAGCGATGCCGGCGCGACATCCAAATGGGTGCGTACCACGCCATTCAATGTCCAATTCACAAGATCGCGCGCGTGACACGCCATACAAACGCCATAGGCCTCAGGCGGGCGCACGTCGAAGAACGAGCCGGCGGCTACGGCGAGAATACCCGCAATGATGCCCATCGGAACGGCACTTACTGGTCTAGTTCCAGTCATCGGTTCTCGGGCGATAGAAATGAATCCCATCGATCCGCACACTCTTCGCGGCGAGAATCGCTGAAACGTTTTCACGCTGCGCATATTCAAATCGAAGCGCCACGCCGCAATTAGGGCTCAGCTCCTTGGGACCCGGGATGAGTCGTGCCGCGAGTCCGTTGCGTTTAAGTACCGTCTCGGCGCGGATCGCGTGATGCGATGCAAAAAAACTGATCAGGCCATCCATGTCTTGACTTCGTTCTTACAGGCCCATCCGGCAATTTTGCCCAATGCCTCGAGAGATGTTTCGATTTCAGCCAGCGTATTGAACCAACTAAAACTGAAGCGCACGGTTCCAGCCGGGAAAGTGCCTATGGTATGGTGTGCCGCGGGAGCGCAATGCAAGCCGGTGCGCGCCATGATTCCGAAGTGTTCGTCCAAAAGGAGTCCGACTTCAGAAGGCACCGCGTCGCTGATATTGAACGAGACAACTCCGCATTGCTTCGACACATCTGTGGGTCCATAGACGTTGATGCCGGGGATCTCATGGAGTCCAGCAACGAATTTCGAAACAAGCTTCCGCCCATGTTCTGTCACCGCTTCAATTCCTATTTCTTGAAGATAACGGACGCCTGCTCCGAGCCCGGCAATTCCTGCGACATTCAGTGTTCCGCTTTCCAACATGTCGGGCAAGAATTGCGGCTGCGTTTCGTGTGCCGAATCACTGCCGGTGCCTCCTCTCAATAGCGGAGACAGCATCACACCATCGCGAATGTAGAGACCTCCTGTTCCTGTCGGACCAACGAGCCCTTTGTGTCCGCTAAAAGCCATGAGGTCGATTCCTGTCTTTTGAACATCGATCGAGATGGCTCCGGCCGTTTGTGACGCATCGACGAGGTAATTAATATTGCGATCCCGCGCAAGAGCTGCGATGGCCTCGATAGGCATTAACGTTCCAACAACGTTGGAGCCATGGGTTGTGACAACCAGACGCGTGCCTGGCCGAATAGCATCATTCAAACGGCTGACGTCCAACGTTCCATCCGGCCTGCACGGCACGATGGTTACGTAAACACCGGTGGTTTCAAGGTGACGCAACGGCCGCATGACGGAGTTGTGCTCCATACTCGTCGTTACGACGTGATCACCGGGCCGGACCAGGCCGTAAATAACGAGATTGAGTGCGTGCGTAGCGTTGTGCGTAAAAACGATCCGACTTGGATCTTCTGCGTTGAACATTTGGGCGAGCGCCTCTCGCGAGTTCTCGACAAGCCGGGCAGCGGCAATCGACATTTGGTGCCCGGAGCGGCCGGGATTCCCTCCGGCATCGGAAAAGTATTCATCGAGCGCGGCGCGCACAGCTGGAGGTTTCGGCCATGATGTAGCCGCGTTATCGAAATAGATCGGCATTAGAGCAACCGTTCGTCGTTCAA
Source organism: Acidobacteria bacterium 13_1_20CM_2_55_15 (assembly GCA_001920875.1). Taxonomy (GTDB): domain Bacteria; phylum Acidobacteriota; class Terriglobia; order 20CM-2-55-15; family 20CM-2-55-15; genus 20CM-2-55-15. The sequence goes on along the minus strand of MNKP01000138.1, from coordinate 10,749 downwards.
TAGTGCGGGCCTCGTCTGAGGTGTCCGCAACAAGTCACTACATTGACCAAGCCCGAGGCGGGATTGTCCGCCAAAATCCAGCTGGACCGTGCGCACTTCCGGAAACTGAGTGAGCGTTGCGATCAAACCCAACAGGGCCGTCCGCATACGGTCGGGACGTTCTGTCGCGAGCGCGCGCAGCGAAGGCGTGTAGGAAAATTTCAGCGACAGTGCATTGCGGGCGCCGCTGTAATCGTACGCCAAAAGCCGGACGTCCGGTGGGAGACCGGTTAAATCCGGAGCAGGCGGGCCCGAAAGATACATGTCGAGCACCTCGCGCGACGTCGAGACCTTGGCCGGGATGGAGACCAGACCTGTCGCCGAGGCGAAATAGAGCAGCGGTATACGTTTTGTGCGAGCACCGTATGCTTCACCTGCAATGTTGAAATCGACTGATGTCACGCCCGGCAATTCTGTGATGGTGTCCACGATTGCGATTTCCGCGTATGGTTGGTTTGGCCATGCGGAGAGGCCGACGTGAGCCACATTGTTTTCGAGCGTAACCGAACGAATGTGTATGCCGGACGGAATTACAGTCTGCAACCGAGTCCCTTCTCTCGGAGTCTGCTGCAGGGCCTGAAGCACAGCCAGCGGGAGATTCTGATCATTCGGTAAGCGCCGCGATACCGGAAAGAGGAAATTTCCATCTTTGAAGTACAGCGTCACCGTAGCCTGTGTCTTCCAGGGAAGCCACCCAGGTTGGCCGCTTCGCGCAGTCTCAAGAGCTCTCAACCAGATTCCAGTACCAATAACCAGCAGGAGAATGAGAATCCGCACGAAGGCGCGAGCGTATTTCTTGCTGGGCATAAAGCTTATCAGCGGCACCTTCAAAGCCCAAGATACAGGCGATACAGGAGGTTGCTTGGGATGTGGAAATTGTCGGTAATGAGAATCACACCGAAGAATACGAGAACGACGCTCGAAATCAGACCGATACCGGAGGCGACCTTCTGTAGCGAGTTTAGGAGCGGCAAAGCTCGGGACAGAAAGAAAGCGGCCAGCAAATACGGTATCGCAATGCCCAATGAGAAGAGAAACAACGCTAGAGCTCCAAGTGTGGCGGATCCGACAGTGCCAACATAGATCATTAACGAGATGAAAAGCGCACCGCCGAAACACGTGGAGCAACCAACGGCAAAAGCGGATCCCATGAACATCATCTTTAGCGCATCCAGCCACCTCTTGGATGTGCGCAGTGTCGCTGTGAACGGCAAGCGGCAGAGTCCCGGCGCTCCTGAGTTGGCGCCCATCCAAATTCCGAGAAGAAGAATTCCCACCCCGGCGGCAATGGCCAGAGGACGATTCCAATGTTCCATTATTCCGGAACTCTGTAGCCGTTGGCCTGCCAGTCCGGCCAGCGAGCCTGTTGCCGTAAACACGACAGTAAACCCGGCAATAAAATAAAGTGCGGTTCGGATCACTCGAGACCGTGATACGCGCTCATCGCCGGCATTCTGGTGTACGTTGATACCGGCCAGCGCAAACGTGTAGTAAACGGTGAGTTGAAGCAAACATGGCGAGAGCACAGCCAGTAGACCCGCCAGCAGCCCAAAAACTGTCGGCAGTGAGAGATCGCTTGCGTTGTTCAGATCTTTCGGATAGATGATCGGCAAATCCCATTGCATGGCTTGCTCTACATGGGCAGTCGGATCGTGCGCAATCAGTTCGAACGACGCTGAGTTTTCGTTGATGACCGTCTTGCCATGATCGTCTCTGCTCGGGAAACGAACCACCGTGGCCCGATGGTGATAGGAGTCCTTCACGACAGTGCCGTCCACCGGAGAAAATTGGCGGCCATCATTCATGCGCAACATCATCTGAAGCGGTTGCTCGGGCAGCTCGCCTATATGGATGTCCTCGAAGACATAAAAAACAGTGAATCTTTCGGGCTGATACTTGGCGGCTTCCTGGGGCTGCTCCGTCATTGTGTAGTATTCGGGAGTCGCATAGACCCCAGAGATGCTGGCCGAGTCGTGGCTATGGTGCCCCTTGCCATGAGCCGGCTTTAGCAACGTCCGCATGACCTTTGAGGTCATGCCGGCCTTAAATGTGAGAATGTCAATCCGTGTTGCCGGTCCCCATTTCGACACAACGAACAACCAGGACCACGCGGCCAAAACACCAAAAAGGATCAAAACCGTCGCCCGAACCCAGCGTGACCTGTTCATTTCGTTGCTCAATTGGAGTCGCTCCGCATTTCTTTATTTCACGTTTACAGTCATCTCCATGCCGCGGTGATATGTGCACACGAATTTGAACGTGCCCGGCTTGGAAGGTGCAGTCCAGGCCACCGTTTTCCGCTGACTTCCTCCAAGCACGACTTCCTGAAACGCAGCCTCTTTGGAAACGATGTTGTGATCGGCTTCATCCCTATTTTCGAATTCGAACACAATTTTTTGGCCCGGACTCACGTCCAGTGTGGCCGGCACGAACTTAAAGTCTTTCGCGATGACAGCTAGCGCGTTGGATGGTCTGTCTGCCGGCGCAGCGGCAACGGCCGTATAGGGACTCACACCGCCGTGGGGACCGCCGATATCCGCAACAACCTTGGCGCTTCGATTGTCCGCAGCCACCTGCACAAAGGTACCGCCGTGAGGATCGCCAAGTTTAGGTGTTTGAATCGTGCTGAGCAGTTTGAGCGTCTCACGATCGAAGACTGTGATCGATCCCATGTTGTTACTGATCCAGAGTTCTTTCCCGTCGGGCGAAAGAACGATGTGATCGGCTTGACACAGCCCGTCAGGACAAGAAAGTTGCTCGCGGACAATGGACATGGTGTTGGTATCAATTGCCGCGAATGTTGCGCCCTTTTGCCCATTGCCGCCTTCGCCTTTGTTGGCGACGTAGGCGATCTTTTCATCCGGTGAAAGGCGGATGCCATACGGTCCGCGTCCCGTGGGGGCGATACCGAGAATCCGTCCTCGTTCCAAATCGAGTTTCACGAGTTTGTTCGTCGGACCAAGCGTGACGTATCCAGTCTTTCCATCCTGTGTGATGGCGATCCAGACTGGACCGGGCCCAACGGGGAACGTGGCCACTTCTTGCATCGTTTCCGCATTGATCTTGGAGACCCAGCCGTCGATTTCGCGGCCGCTGGCGTCGCGGTTGATCCCAGGCCGAACGGTGACATAGATGAATTTGCCATCGGGCGATGGAAACGCAATGTACGGCCGGCCATTGAAATCGCCGGCGGGAATGCCACGTACGACTCTATTTGTCGCCGGATCCAGTAAGAAGATCGGTAACGGGCCCCGGAATGAGTCAAACATCACATACCTGTCCGCGAAGACCTGCGTGTGGTGAGTCGAACCGCCGGTCTCAATCAGTGCGACAAGCTTCAACGTCTTTGTATCTACAACGGCGGTCGGTGCTCCAAACGATCCAGGCCCGCCAAAGAATCCCTCGGCGCGTCCCCGAACAACGTTTGCAGTGGATGGACCGGACGGAAGATAGATGTATTTGGCATCGGGTGAGAGCGTAATTCCATGCGGAGTCGATGGCATATCGATGTCCGCCACCGCTACAATCTTTCGTGCCTTCGCATTGATCACGATGATCATCGGTTTATCGGCAGTGGAGTTGTAACTGACGCTCGCATTGGTGAAGAAAAACAAGTCACCGCCTTTTGTCTCATAAGCAGGCTTGCCGCTCGCGTCGAATGTCCGGACAACTTTGATGCCAAAATCGGGCTTGTCCACAGCCATCATCTTCAAGAGCTCAGTAGTGGGACCCGGCGTGCCCACCGGCACCCCCGGTGTTTGCTGGGCAACCACTCGAGAAGTAGATTGCTGTTCGGCCGGACTGCTGCCCGACTCCGCAGCTGTCGGCCAGATTAGCGCCCAGCGTGCGACCGCGGCCACCGCCAATAGAGCAAAAACGACAACAGCGAAACGTCGATATGTTTTCATTTCCATACTCCTTGCAAATAACGCAAAGCATCCAAGAGCGAAAAATTTCCCTGTCGGGCAAATCTTAGCCTTATTTGGGGCGACGCAACAATGTTTAAACCCCGTCACCTCGCACGAGGATCAAGGGGTTTTCTGTAGGGTCCCCTGCCTCGCGTAACCTTTCGGTCCGTGTCTGCGAATTACCAAGAGTGAACTTTGTTGGTTAGCCCCTATACGGAGGACCTAGTGAAAAGACGTATCTTTATCGCTACAGCATTAGCATCAGCGCTCGTGCCCGTTGCTCTTTCGGCGCAGAAGCCGGTGCCGCCGCCAAGCTTTAAGGCCGAAAAATGCTACGGCATCGCGAAGGCGGCCAAAAACGACTGCGCGTCGACCGGAAACAATTCTTGCGGCGGAACATCCAAACTGGATCGCGATCCTAAGGCATGGATCTACGTTCCGGAAGGGTATTGCGAACGCATCGTCGGCGGAAGCAAGGCACCGAAGTAGCTCGAGTCGTCGGGTGGCCACCCAGTGACGCCGATACCTAACACTCCGGGAATCGGACTCCGTCTTGCACACTTAGCGGAGATGGTGGCTACGCGCCCGCGCGCGGGCTGGCTGGAAATTCATCCCGAGAATTTTCTGGCCAACCCGCACGCCGCGGAACTTCTCGTTGAGCTGTCGGCGAATTATCCAATTTCTGTACACACCGTCGGTATTTCGGTTGGAAGCGCCGGCAGCATCGATCGTTGGCATCTGAAGCGAATTCGTGGACTCGCCGATCGGATCAAACCGATCTTCGTTTCGGGCCATCTCGCCTGGTCCACTTACCGTAATGAATACCTCAACGATTTATTGCCCTTGCCATACACCGAAGAAACGCTGCGGTTAGTGGCGGCACACATTGATGAGGTTCAAAACACTCTAGGCCGGCCATATCTGATCGAGAATCCTGCAAGCTATGTCACCTTCCAGTTTTCAACGATGAACGAGGCCGACTTTCTCGCAGAGATCGTTCTACGCACTGGCTGCCAGCTTTTGTGCGATGTGAGCAATGTGGTCGTTAGCGCCCATAACATGGGCTTTGATCCTCATCAGTACATCGACGATTTTCCGTCACATGCGATCGCCGAAATGCATTTGGGCGGATTTACGCCCGAGGAGGATGAAGCTACACCAGGCTCTGAAGTGTGGATCGATACGCATGCGGCAGCGATCGACCGGCGATCGTGGGATTTGTACGCATACACGCTTCAGCGATTCGGTGCAAAGCCAACGCTCATCGAATGGGACAACGAACTCCCTTCGCTTCCGGCGTTACTGCGTGAGGCAGCGTACGCTGAGGAAATTGCGCGGGCAATCCCAATGGAGACGGGCCATGCCAGCGCTCACTGAGATTCAGTTCCGGTTCCGGAATGCAGTGATCGATGGTGATAGCGGTCCGGTTGCGCCTGTGCTGGTGGGCGGACGAAACCCCCAAAAGCGCCTCGCAATTCATCGCCGAAATTATGAAACCGGTCTTGTCGACGCCCTTCTGCTCAAGTTTCCGGCAACCCGATGGCTGATCGGAACACCGTTGGTAATAGAAGCGGCCAGACAATTCATTCGCCGGCATCCACCGCAGGCGCCTTGTATCGCTGAATACGGCGCGGCTTTTCCGGATTTTCTTTCAAAATGTGCGGGAGCCGAGCGCCTGCCGTATTTAAGAGATTTCGCAGAACTGGAGTGGCTTGCAGGCCAGGTCGCCATCGCGATCGATGCGATGCCGGTAGATCCCGAGGAGTTTTCGAAAGCTGATCTGAAGACGCTGCCTGACGTGCGGCTGACTCTGCAGAGCGGGTTGCGTTACCTGAATGCATCTTGGCCGGTCGAGAATCTGCTCAAACTCTATTTAGCCGAAACGGCTCCCGATCAATTGGAGCTTGTGCCCGCGCGCGTGTGGATCGAGGTGCGCGGCGCACGCGGAGAGTTTCAATTGAACCGCCTTGATGTGGCAAGCTTCACGTTCCGCAAGTGCGTTTCAGAAGGTTGTACACTCGGCGAAGCAGCAGAGCGTGCCCTTGACGCTGATGCCGATTTTGATCCCGGTCAAGCTCTTGCCGCGCTGATCGCCAACCGATTCGTCACCGCGGTCAGGCAAACGGCAGAGGACAAATTTCATGACCGCCTCTGAAGAAGCCATTCCTCGAAGTGCCGGTCTAGTCGGCCGAGTCGTGGGCATACGAGAGCGGCTCGGCCGCTTTCCATTTTCCGTCCTGCAGCTTGGACTGCGCATTGGCGTTGGGATGGTTTTCTTCAAAGCAGGTCTGTTAAAGTACCAATCGTTCGAGTTTGCGGTGAAGCTCTTCGAAGACGAATATAAAGTCCCGCTTCTCGCACCCGCCGTGGCTGCGCAGATTGCGATGATTAACGAACTCACGACTTCTACGCTTCTCTTCCTTGGCCTGGCCACGCGTCTGGCCACGCTGCCGCTACTGGGAATGATGTTGGTGATTCAAATCTTCGTCTATCCGAACGCGTGGCCGGATCACGTCCTCTGGGGATCGGCTCTCATTCTCATACTCACGCGCGGACCTGGACCGTTCTCAATCGACCATCTCATCGAACGGTACCTTCTGAAGCGGAGCTAATCGAGCGCCAGTTCAACAGGTTACGACCTGCACTGGCGGCGAGAGCGGAAAGCAGCACGACGCTGCCGACCTGCCAGACCAGCACCATGATGCCGGCATCGTGTGATTCGGTGCAGCGAAGCCCGAAGCTGCCGAGGCCGGCCGCGGCAAGTCCGGCAAGCGCTGACGTCAAATGCGGTGTCAGTGGAGCGCCGCGCCGAAGCATCACCGAGATCGTTATGGCGGGAAGAGCCCCAATCAGAGCAATGGCCGGAAGACACATCCAGTCGGGCTCAATCGTCAAGCCGCCTATACCGAATTGGAGCCAATCCCGGATGCAGCCGTGACCTAACGTTCCCAACCACCCAATCGACGGCAGCAGTGAGAGAATAAGAAATTTGCGGTTGTAACCCGGCACCGTGCTGGCGAATGCCGCGGCCGCCGCACCCATACCCGCTGCCAATGCGGCAATTTGTTCAACGATGTAGCGCGTCTCGCTTAATTTCAAAATAAGGTCGTGCCGGGGCGTGAGTACCAACACGATAATGGCGACATAAGGAATGGAAACCGCCAGCCACGCTACGGTCCGCATCCAAGGACGCCGCAGCGGGCGCACAGGTTGGACATTGCCCGCCAATTGCTGGATTAACCTGGTGGTGTCGCCGGTCATTGCTCATTCCCCAGCATCTTCCGAAGCGCGGTCATCGCGCGATGCGTGGCTACTTTAAGGGATCCGATGCTCATGCCGCATGCCGCGGCTGCTTCTTTAAGAGACATCTCGCGCAGCTTCAACATCTCAATTGCTGTTCGCTGCCCCGCCGGAAGCGCCTGAATAGCGTGTCGCAGCGCATCGAGGTCGCCGTATGTCTCCTTAGTGGAATTCGCGTCATTTCGTGCAAAGGTTACGGTCCAATCTTCGAGATGCACCTCCTGTGATTCCCGGCGTGTATACCGTCGCGCCCCGTCCGCCAGCCGGTTGCGTGTGATCGCAAGGAGCCAAGGCATGAACGGCCGCTGTGGATCGTAGGTATCCCGCACAGCATGCAACGACAACAGCACGTCCTGGACAATATCCTCGACATCCTCAGCGCCCAGGAATCTCCAGTGAGCTCGCACGATGCGCCGTATCCGCGGCGCAATTTCCTCCAACAGCTGAGCGTAGGCACTGGCATCACCCGACTGAGCGGCTTGCATCAGATCGGCAAGACGCCGATCCTCAGCTGTCGTTTGTATCACAGCCATCACAAAGATATTACTTGGTCTCGGAGCGGCAGCCCAAAGGCTGTTTACGGCGATACGGTCAGCGTCACGGACGTACTCACAAAGTTGCCGCTGTGATCCGTGCTTTGCTGGTGCGGGCGCACTCCTGTTATCGTCCACATCCCGGTAGCCGTGCCCGCCGCGATCGCGTGGTTTGCGGACACTCCCCGCTGCCAGTTCTGCGATTCTTGATCGGTAGTGCTGCCTGGAGCACGGAAGCGGATGTCGAAGTATGTCAAGTCAGTGAGATTGGAACCGCTAAACGCCGCCGAAAAGCTCGAACCAATGCGAACAGTCGACGAGTTGAACGTCACCCCAGTCACACCGAGGACCAAGGGCGGATCATCGATGACGATCGATCCCTTCATCCGAGAATGAAGCGTACAGTGATACGAAATAACTGTACCCGCCGCTCCCGCCTTTACGGTGAAGCTCGCGCCCGGATTCATCACACCGGTATCGAAGCTGCCATCATCGGCCACGATGCGATGGATCAACTGGTCGTAGTTATAAACAGTGACTGTATCTCCGGGTTGTGCATGAATTGCGGCCGGGACGAACACATAATGTTGCATAACGCCCTTAGGCACGGCACCGGTTCCGTTGCTGAAATATAAATCGGGCCTGAACACATAGTCCCATTGAGCCCCTACATTTTGAGAAGCTGCGGACAAGGCGAGACCGCCGCCCGTGAGATGGCAAAGCGCGCAAGTGCCGGTTCCCGAAGGTGCGGTCGCGGTGCTGCCGTCGGGACGGTACGAAGCGTATTCCCATTCACCGTTTCGAATCTCTTTGTAGTCTGCTCCGAACCCTATCTCCTTCCTCATGACAAAAATCGTGGTCAGATTATTGGGGATGAATCGGCCTTTGTCGTCGAGGACGGGTTCACCATTTGAATCCTCCTTCACCGTGTAGCTTTCGAACAGGACGATAGAGCCGTACGGAAAATTGAACACCTGTCCTGGAGTCACGGACGCAGCCACATCGTTGCCGTAGACTTTGCGGATCTGACGGTTTTGATAGTTGTCAAAGACATACAACAATTTGAAAGCATCCTGATAGCCCGCCGGAAAACCAACACGGTCGACGGTTGGAGCGGGCAGAGATTGGGCGTGTCCCACGAAAAACAAGGAAGCGATGACGCACACACCTAGGCTCACCGCCATGCATGCCACAAGAATGCGCTTCATGGGCGTAATCCTCCTTCACGGTTGGTCTAGTTGTCACAGAGAGGGGGGCGCACGGGAAGATATCATCTAGCGGTCCGGGCGGCTACAAAAAGAATTTTTCCGGCCGCTAGGCCCAAACACGGGGCCGTTCCGGCGCTGGCGGTAAAACTACGCGGCCTGATGTTATCTTTGAGCTGCATGGATGTTCTGAAGACGCTTTTCCAGCAGCATTTCCATTCGCCCGCCGAGCAGGTCCAGCCACTGCAGGGACAGCTTGGAGGGTCGGGCCGAAACATCATTCGTCTGACAAATGGAAGCCACAGCGCCATCGGCATTCTCTATCCGGTTCGGGAAGAGAATGTCGCATTCCTTGAATTCTCGAAGCATTTCCGGCGGCATGGATTGCCCGTTCCCGAAATCTATGAGCAAGCTCTGGGCGAAGGCGCGTACCTGGAGCAAGACCTCGGCGATACCACATTGTTTGAATTTCTCTCGAAGAATCGAGCCGGAGCGGATATTCGTCCGGAGGCGGTCGATGTGTACCGGACAGTTGTTGCGATCTTACCGCGTTTTCAAGTCGAAGGGGGCCGGGACCTCAACTACAAGGTTTGCTACCCGCGCGCGAGTTTCGACCGCCAGTCGATTGCTTGGGACTTGAATTATTTCAAGTACTATTTCCTGCGGCTAGCCGGCGTTCCCTTCAACGAACAGGCACTTGAAAATGATTTCGTGCGATTGACGAAGTTCTTGCTGACGGCGGATCACGACTATTTTCTGTATCGCGACTTTCAATCGCGCAACGTCATGCTGCAGGACGGGCAGCCGTTCTTCATCGATTATCAAGGCGGGCGTAAAGGCGCCCTGCAATATGACATCGCGTCGTTGCTTTATGATGCGAAGGCCGATCTGCCGCCGGAACTGCGGCAACGTTTGCTGGATCATTATCTCGAAATCCTCTCCACTTTTATTCATCTGAAGCGTGATGTATTCATGCACACGTACTACGCATACGTTTACGTGCGCATTATTCAAGCTATGGGTGCGTATGGCTTTCGCGGTTTCTACGAACGCAAGCCGCACTTCCTTCAATCCGTTCCTTATGCCCTGAAGAATATCCGCTGGCTGTTACACAACGTCGAGCTTCCCATCGCGCTGCCGACTCTCCTGGATGCGTTCAAAACGATGATCGGGTCCGAGAAGCTGCAGAGTCTGGCCTCGGACTCCAATCATCTGGTCCTCCGCGTTTTCAGTTTCTCTTTTCATAGCGGCTCGATGCCGAAAGACGAGTCGGGAAACGGCGGCGGGTTCATCTTTGATTGCCGCAGCATCCCGAATCCTGGACGCGAAGAACGATTCAAGAACCTCACGGGCAAGGATGCCCCCGTCATTGAATACTTGACACAGCAGGAAAGTTCCCATCAGTTCTTCGCCAATGTTGTCTCGCTTGTGGGCGCGAGCCTCGATGCGTATCAAAATCGAGGTTTCAAGAATCTGATGGTTTCGTTCGGCTGCACCGGCGGACAGCACCGGTCGGTGTATTTTGCCGAGCAACTCGCCAAGCATTTTCGCGGCAAACCCGGACTGGAGGTCGTTGTCCGGCATCTTGCTTTGGAGAGTCTCGGGAAATGAAGGCGATGGTGCTGGCAGCAGGTCTTGGAACGCGCCTTCGGCCGCTCACCGACAGCCGTCCGAAGGCATTGGTGGAAGTCGCGGGCCGCACGCTGCTGGAGATCACGCTCGAGCGTCTGCGCGCATCCGGTGTCGATGGAGTGATCATCAATG
>MNKP01000071.1 GCA_001920875.1 Acidobacteria bacterium 13_1_20CM_2_55_15 | reverse complement strand
TTTCCCAACCATAACGACGTGATGTGGGAGTGTAATTACTGCCCTGTGAATCTTTCGTTACTCGCCAGAGCTGAAAGAAAAGTAGGTTGGATCCGCCTGGCCTGAGCTTCGAGCGCTGGAACGTTGGCATCAATGCCTCCAGTTCCCAGTGATCGCCTCCCATTCTTCTACGGTATGGCATTCAAGTGTGTATTTCGCCGTTCGAAGGCAATTGCGACGGAGCAGGTTATTGCGAGCGCTTGGAACATGTTTTCGCCGACCAATGCCACAGCGAAAATTTCCGGCTCGCGAGGAAGCAGAATAAGACTGAGCGAGAAGACACCACCAACCGTACCCAGAGTCAGGTAAAGAGGGCGTAGAGGGAGGATACGCTTCGCCTGAACACCTCGTTTGTACTTGAACGCTCCATTGGCCGGCGGCAAGATCGTCGCGGGTGGAATAGCAGCACGAACGTTTATCTTGTCGATATGCGTGACTTCGAGGCGATGAACTGAAAGGAGCTAGAATGAAAGTAGAGCACAGTTAGGTGAAAGTTTATGAAACTGTGGCTGTGCGTGGGGAGCATCTTCGTCATAGCTCGCCGCGCGAAATGGACTCTTGAGATTTACGTCGCCGCGACGCGCGTCGCCACCCGCGCCGGTGACGAGTAATGAATGCCCTGCTGCGGTATCGTGCGCTCATGGATGTGGTCGTGTCCCGAGAAGACGGCATTTACACGGTGGCGCACAAATAGCGGCTCCAACTTCCGGCGCAACTTAAGGTCTGATCCGTGCTTCTTGCCGGAGGAATAAATTGGATGATGAAAAATAGCCTGCTTCCAGCGGGCCGTGGAGCCCCTCAGTTGCTGTTCCAGCCAGCCGATCTGCGCCGCGTCGCAATCGTCGAGTCGAGCATGTAGAGATCCAACAATCCTTCGCCCTGCTTGACCGTGTAATAGTTTCGTCCACTCATGTTAAACAGCGGATATCGGCATTGATCCTGGCGCCCCTCCCGCACATCGTGATTACCCAACACCGCGTAGAAGCGCACCGGCTCCTTGAGCAGAGCGGCAAAAGGCTGTTCAAAATGTCTGGTGAAGTAACGAGCGCTGCCGTTGGGGTAGATGTTATCGCCGGCAGCGATTGCAAAATCAAATGGCGCACGCCTGTGCGCCTCGAACATCTGTTTAGCAATGCTGATCTGATCGCTGTCACCTGTTCCAAAATCGCCAACCACTGGAAAACGCAACAATGTCTTCACCGGTCGGGCGCCAAATCCAGTCCTCGTTGTAATCGTTGTTCCGGCAGTGATCGCAACTAGCGATAGCAACGCTTGCCGTCGTGTGATTCTTTCATTCATCAGTTCGCGTCTGGTGGTGCGCAACCGGATCAAATCGCGCCGGGTAGATCGAGGTCATCGAATAGGCCGTTATTGTTTTGGCTTCTCGAAGTTGAACATCCAGTTGATGCCGAATTGGTCCCGGAGAATGCCGAACCGAGCGCCCCAGAACGCATCCTGTAGCGGCATGGTGATTTTGCCGTTCTCGCTGAACGCGTTGAACAATCGGTCCGTTTCTTCAGCGCTCTGGCAGTCGATGCTGATCGAGAAGTTCGTTCCCTGAACGAAATTCGACCCCGGCATGGTATCGGATGCCATCAACAGCGTCGTCCCATCCTTCGTCACTCTCGCATGCATCACCCGGTCCTTCGCTTCCTTCGGGAAATCCCCCGGCGCCTCCGAAAACGGCATGATGGATAGTTCGCCTCCCAGGCATCGTTGATAAAATTTCATCGCTTCACGGCAATTTCCGTTGAAATTCAAATATGTGACGATTGCTTTCATGTTTTGCTCCTTCGATTAAGCCAAAGATTTAATTTTCGAATCCGCGTGGGACATCTTCTTCGTGACGAACAAAACCAGAGAACCGATGAGTGACTGAGGCCGACGTTCCGAACGGTGCCGTCCGGGGAACCCGACATTGGATCGATACCATTGAAAGCTCCGGGACCGGCAATGCCGTTGACGGTCTTCCCGGCGGGAATAGTGAAGGGAATTGTGGCGATCAAATTAAAGTTGCCGGCTACCCCGCTAACCGGGTCAATGTCGAGCGTGAACTTCTGCACACGTGTTGCGAATCTGATGGTGCCGCCCGGTCCTCGATCGGTCAAACCGTAGAACACATTCGCAAATCGATCGTAATAGATGTCAGATCCAAATCCGCCAAGGCGATTGACGTTTGCACCGCCGCGAGTTTCGCCAAGCGGCGTTTTATCGACAGCCGCTCCTGGAATTATCAATATGGTCTTGAGTGTCGCGGCATTGGCGGCCCACGTGAACAAGAGCGTTACCAGCATCAATCCCGTTGTTCTTTTGTGGAATGGCACAGGCATGTCGCATCGAATTCTACATCCCTTTCGTGACAGCTAGAATGAAACCTTCGCGGCAAGTCGGATCTGTCGCGGATCATATTGGTTGGTGGCGAGTTCTCGCTGCCGTTCGCGCCGCCGGCATTGCGGAATTGTGGAGCGTCTTCGACCGGCATCGAGTTTCCTCTTTCCTGCAACTTCCAAGACGGGCGAGAATTGTGAGCGCCTGATGTGAAGCTTCAATGAAACTTCGGTGAATATTTTTCGACGGGTTGCGATCTTCGGCGTCGGCTTGCACCTTCTTTCAGCCGACGATCGAAGCGATACGCAGGATCATTCAATGAAAGTGGATTACATTCGTCGCGGCGGAGACCTGGCGGTGTTGGAACCTGAAATCGCGATGGTTGCCCAAGTACAGAGTCGCGATTCGTTCGTGATTTCGCGAAAGCATTCGCGAAATCACGAAGCAGATTTCATTCCATGTTGTTTGAATTCAAGCGCTTTCTACGTGGAAGAACTATTGCGTTTGGGCGCCCATAAAGGAGGCAATTGCCTGAATCTTATGCAGGGACGAACAAAACTCCAGTTCATTTACAGCAAAGAGACCATGTGCCTGGGCTGCCATCTCGTCGTCCGGATGTTTCATGAGCGAGACGACGATCCTCGAAAAGGGGCATGGCAGTGTCCGGCTTGCGGACGCCGTTATCCGTTCCTCTATTGGAAAATTCGCAAGCACGTTCCGAAGAAACCGGCAGCGGCGTGAACTCGCGCTTATAAATTGCGCGATAAAATTCTTCGAGGCGGGGAACCAGATTGTTTACCTAGGAATCGGCAACGAAGGTAAGCCAAACGCTCAGACAGAACGAATGGAGAACCACCGATGAGTAAAACATCCGGCATTCGTTTCGACGCAGAATTCGGGGGCAAGCGCGCACTGATTACGGGTGGAACCAAGGGCGTAGGCGAGGCCGTTGTCCGACGCCTCGCCGCTGCCGGCGCAACGGTGGCCACCACCGCGCGCTCACCTCTCCCGGAGGGCCAGGCGGCGGCGTTGTTTGTCCAGGCCGATATCAGCACACGCGCGGGCGTGGACAAGGTAGTCTGGCAGGTGCTCAACCAGTTTGGCAGCTTAGATATTCTGATCCACAATGCAGGCGGTTCTGCTGCGCAAGGCGGCGGAGCACTGGCTTTGTCGGACGAGGATTGGCAGCATGCCTTCGACACAAACCTGTTCGCAGCCGTCCGTCTGGATCGCGCTTTCCTTCCAGCGATGCTGAAACAGGGCTCGGGTGTCATCATCCACATCTCGTCGATCCAGCGAACGCTCCCGCTCTTTGATGCAACGCTGGCCTATGCGGCCGCAAAGTCAGCTCTGACGAACTACAGTAAAGGTCTGTCAAATGAAGTCGCTCCCAAGGGCATTCGCGTGAACACGGTTGCACCTGGGTACACTGAAACCGAGGCCGCACAGGGAATGGTCAACGAGATCGCCCAACGAACCGGCATCAGCAAAGATGCCGCGAGACAACGCATCATGGACTCACTCGGCGGTATTCCGCTAGGTAGGCCGAACCGACCTGAGGAGGTTGCCGAGCTGGTGGCATTCCTGGCATCGGACCGAGCTTCTTCGATCACCGGCAGCGAGTATGTCATCGATGGCGGGACAATTCCGACGGTGTGAGCTAAGCCCGACTTCGGATTACCAAACACGCGGTTGCGGCGCTTGCCAACGCGAGTCCGGAGGCGATCAACATAACCAGACGAAATCCGGCAATGAAGGATTCATCGATTGACCGCCGGATCGCTTCTCTGGTCGCCGTGTCGATTTTTGCCGGAACTTCAATTGCCGCCAGCTTGATCCGCTGTGCTTTAAGCTCCTGCTGGATCTCTGGGCTGACATTGATTTGCGCTAAATTCGGAACGAGATGCCGATTGAAGGTTCCGAGCATCACGATGCCGAGGATCGCAATCGCCAAAACGCCCGCGAGACGTGAGACCGCATTATTGATCCCCGAAGTCACGCCGACTCTCCCTTCAGCGGCCGAATTCATCACCGTTGTTGTGAGCGGCGCGACGGTTATGGCCATACCTAATCCGAGCATCACTACCGCGGGGAAAAATGTCGTCCAATACTCAGCGCCGATCGTAGGCAGTGCAAACAGGGCGAAGCCCGCGGCCGCGACAATCGGTCCGAACATGAGCGGCCGCCTGGCACCGTAACGGTCTACCAGACCTCCGGACCATCGCGAAAGAAGAGACATCAAGACAATGAATGGTAATAAGGCAGCGCCCGCGGCGGTTGCCGTGTAGTTCTGCACCTGTATGAGGTTCATAGGGAAAAAGAAGAACATACCGTTTAGCGCGCTGTAAAGAAAGAGCGTGAGGAGGTTGGCCCCAGCGAAATTGCGTACGCGAAACATAGTGACTGGAAGAAGTGGCGCTTTGGTCCGGCTCTCGACCGCGAGAAATGCGATCAGCGCAGACAAACCTACCAGAAGGAAAGCAATCACGACAGGATCGTTCCATGTTCTCTTCGATGATTCGATCAATGCAAAAACGATCCCGGCGAGTCCCGCGGCGGCTAATAGAGCTCCTACCCAATCCGGTCCTTCGCTTGCTTGCGGATTCCGGCTCTCCGGTACTCGCCACAATGTCAGGATTATTACGATCGCCGCGACCGGCAGGTTTACGAAAAAAACCCAGCGCCATGACGCATGCTCGATCAACCAACCGCCGAGGACAGGCCCGACGGCCGTCGTCATGGCCGTCAATCCGGACCAGGTGCCGATCGCCCGGCCCCGGTCGTGTTCGCGAAACGATGCGCTGATAATGGCGAGACTCCCCGGCACCAGGAGCGCCGCGCCGATGCCCTGCACCGCCCGCGCGGATATTAATTGATTGATGTTCAATGCAAAACCACAGCAGGCGGAGGCTGCCGCGAAAACGGCTACACCGAGCACGTATATTCGTTT
Organism: Acidobacteria bacterium 13_1_20CM_2_55_15; assembly: GCA_001920875.1. Classification (GTDB taxonomy): domain Bacteria; phylum Acidobacteriota; class Terriglobia; order 20CM-2-55-15; family 20CM-2-55-15; genus 20CM-2-55-15. The sequence continues at coordinate 4,126 of MNKP01000071.1, read as the reverse complement.
GCGGCCATAGACGTCGCCGAGCGATCCCCCGACCAACAGCAAAGCAGCCAGCAAGAGAGCGTAGGCTTCGACCACCCACTGTACGTCGAGCACTGTTGCATTGAGATTCGATTGAAGAGCGGGCAACGCGACATTAACTACCGTGCCGTCGATAAAGGCTAGACTCGAACCAAGAATCGTTGCCGCTAACACCCACGGCGCCGCGTGAGCGGAACACGGAGCCGTGGCGGGCATCGAAATAATGATGCCCTCCGCACACGGCTGCATGATCAAGCCGCTTGATTTCATAGAGGCCAGCCGATCACTAATGTTTGCCAAATCGTCGGCATAGGTATCCAAATCGTTCCCATTCCAAGGCTGGCTCGAACGGCCATGACCGCGGCGGTCGTGGGCGATGCACCGGTATCCCCGCGATGCCAGGAAGAACATCTGATCTTCGAACGCGTCGGCGCTCAGCGGCCAGCCGTGACTGAACACCACCGACTGCAAGTATAGTGCACCCGTAAAGGTTGGCCGCCTTCGTCACTTGGGCGCTGAGGCGTCCGTGAGGCGCTAAAATAATTGGATGGCCGACACACATCCGCCAATCCAATCGACGAAGCGAAACCAGCATGTTGGCTGGCCGCCGCGGATTGGTGCGAATACGTGTCAGCGAGGCTGGTGTAGTGATCGAGTTGGAACGAGATCAGTTGCTCGCGCTCGTGCAAACCGACAGTGAGCTTGGGAAGTGCGTTCCTGACCACGCTTTTTCACACGGTGCGCGGGCAATCAATTGTTGAAAAACTTCTTCAGGGCAGCCTTTGTTTCCGTCGGCCGTTGTTCCATTAACCAGTGTCCGGTATCTGTGAATACGATTGAGGTTACGTTGGTCGCGATAAGTTTCGCTTGAGCCTCCAGCGCCCCGCCCATGGCTTTATCACCTTCAATGGTCAAAACCGGTATCGGCAATTTTGTGGCGGCAAATTTTCGATTGTCTGCCGCATCCTGAATGTCAAAAGTCTTGAACATTTCAAACGCCGCGCGCATTGCGCCTTCCTGAGCGTAAGACTTGGCGTAGATGCGCCGCTCGGCTTCAGAAAAAGTTTCCGGGTGCGGCGAAAGAGTCTGCCAGAAATGTTCAAGGAAGATGCGCTCACGTCCTTTAACCAGTTCGAGTGCAATCGGACTCTTGACGAAATGAAAATGCCAGAGCGCTGGAGTAGTGTAGATTTTTTCCCAGATATCGCCGATGCCCGGAATTGGCGCTTCGAGCAGAGCAAGCTTTTCCACTTCAGTGCGATATTGCGCGGCATAGGAATAGGCCACCATCAAGCCGATGTCGTGCCCCACCAGATCGATCTTTTGATAGCCAAGGCTCTTCACAAGCTCACGGATATCGGCGGCAATCGTCTTCTTGTCGTAACCTGTGGCCGGCCGCGAAGAGTCGCCAAGACCGCGCATGTCCGGTGCGAGGATCGTGTAGTCCGTACCGAACTCATCGAAAAGCGGAATCCACATGTGCGACGTGTCGCCGAATCCGTGAATCAGTACGAGCGTCTTTTTCCCGGTTCCGGCCTTCAAGTAGTGAATCTTTACATTGCCCAAGTTCGCCGTGTGTGATTGGTAGTTGTTGTTTTGAGCAATTGCGGGCGCGCAGAAAGCGAGCGCCAGCACCAAGAGCGCGTTTTTCATCTTCATTGAGACTCCGTATATTTAGTGCCGGTCGGTCCGTAGCCGGTGATCTGAATGACCACAGTCCCGTTTCCCGTGCGCGCGAAATGCGCCATGTTGGGCGGTTCGGTGTAAAAGCTGCCGGCAGTGAGGGACTTCAGTTTCTTCTCGTCGAAGCGGGAACCGTAACCGATAAACCACATTCCCGAGATCACGGTTGCGACTCGATCATCCGGGTGTGTATGAGCCTGAATCGTAGTGTTGGCGGGAACCGTCAATTGAATGGTGTATAAACCGGCCTTGTTCGGATCACCTTTCAAAACACGAGTCTGAATTCCGCTGACTCCGGAAGTCCCTGCGCCCGCGCCGATTGATGCGATGACATTGATCTCCGATGGAGTCAGCCGTCGACCGCTGTTGGCGTCCTGTCCGCTTCCGACTCCCAAAACGAAAAACGTCGCAAGAATGACTGCCGGCGCCACTCGGAATCTTATGGATGCTGCAATCGCAAGCACAAGGAAGATAACGAGAACGGTGAGTTGAGCGACTGCAAACGGAGGCTCCGACTGAGTCGGCGCCAGAGCTTTCAAGGCGGGAACCTTCTGAAAGAACTGGACGACTGAGACGAAGCAGTTGAAATACAGGGCGACCGTGGCGGTGAGAACATAGATCCAACGCCAGGCGCCAGCAAGATGACGAACGTAGCGAGCAACACCTGCAATTGCGAGGACAACGAGCGAGAGGATTCCGACACCTATCGCAGGTGTGAAGCCGTGGAACGGAAAAAAGAAGCCTGTCGCGCTTGTGGCCGCGGTGGTCGCAAGAAAGACGATCGTCCAACGATCGAAGCGTTGGCGGGTGAGCATCCCCAACATGACCACTAGACCTGAAAGAATGCCGATCAGGCTGATCACCACATGTATTACGGTGAGTGTATCCATGATCCCCTCCGTTTAGACTTCCCCCTTAATGAAGGCCAGCAGATCCACGTTGACCCGGTCTTTCTCGGTCGTGCACATGCCGTGCGAACCGCCCTTATAAACGATGAGCTTTGCGTTCTTGATGATTTTCGAAGACAGCAGGGCCGAGTCGGCGATCGGCACGATCTGGTCGTCATCGCCGTGCAGGATCAGCGTGGGCACGTCAATCTTCTTCAGATCTTCTGTCAAATCGGTTTGTGAAAATGCCTTAATGCAGAAGTAGCAAGCCGGTAAGCCCGCCATCATACCTTGAAGCCAGAACGTATCGCGGACGCCTTGAGACACTTTTGCCCCTGGTCTGTTGTATCCATAAAAGGGCAGCGTCAGATCCTTGAAGAATTGCGATCTGTCGGCCAGAACACGCGCGCGGATCTGATCGAAGACCTCGATCGGTAACCCTCCCGGATTCGCCGGTGTTCTTAGCATCAGCGGGGGAATTGCGCCGATCAGCACCGCCTTCGACACGCCCTTGTTTCCGTGCCGGCCGAGGTAGCGGACGACCTCACCGCCGCCGGTGGAGTGTCCCACATGAATCGCGCTCCTCAGATCGAGTTGCTCGACGAGCGCAGCGAGATCATCGGCATAAGTGTCCATGTCATTGCCATTCCACGGCTGGCTCGACCGGCCATGACCACGCCGATCATGGGCGACACAGCGATACCCGCGTGATGCCAGGAAGAACATTTGGTCTTCGAAAGCGTCGGCGTTGAGAGGCCAGCCGTGGCTGAACACGACCGGCAGTCCTGTTCCCCAATCCTTGTAATAGATGCTCGTTCCATCTTTCGTTGTGATCATACCCATATCATTTCTCCTTTTTGTGAATGCGAAGGAACGTCCCTTTTTGCCTAAACCTGCGCGAAACCGCCATCCACGAACAATTCCGTTCCGCTGATGTAGCTACTGTCGTCGGACGCGAGAAAGACGACGGCCTTGGCAATCTCTTCAGGCTTTCCCAGCCTTCCAAGTGGAACGGTGTTCGAAAGCATCTTGATCCGTTCCCGTCCGGTTTCTGTGGATGCGAGCAGTTCATTCAGTCCAGGTGTATCGGTGGAACCCGGCGACACAGCATTAACCCGAATGTGGCGATGCTTCAAGTCCGTGGTCCATGTGCGCGCGAACGAACGGATTGCAGCTTTCGTCGCGCTGTAAACGCTGTTGGCCGCCAGCCCTTTACTCGCGACAACAGATGCATTGAGGATGATGGAGGCTCCATCTGGCATCAGCGGAAGTACTTTCTGAACGGTAAAAAGGAGGCCTTTGACATTGATGTCGAAGATCGAGTCATAAAACTCCTCCGTTATCGGGCCCAGCGGGGCATATTTCGCAACACCGGCATTCGCGAAGACGATGTCGAGTCTGCCCTTCTCGCGCTTGATCTGCGCAGCGAGCCGATCCAGATCGTCGAGATTCGAGACATCTCCCGGAACGGGCGTTACATTTTCCCCGATTTCCTTCGCGGCCTTGGATAACTCCGCCTCGCGGCGGCCCGTTATGAA
>MNKP01000204.1 GCA_001920875.1 Acidobacteria bacterium 13_1_20CM_2_55_15 | reverse complement strand
TGTGGATAACACGGCTCTCGGGACCCCTTTTCCGCAGGACTTCCAGGCTCGCCTCGGATCCCACAAAAAGTTCGCCCGATGGGACTGCAGCCGCAACCGAGCGAACCTCCTCAAGGATGTGTGGAGCCGTCCCATCCCCAACGCCAAGAACCAGACAAGGCCCAGACGCGTTCGCCTGCCGGGTATGGCACAGAGCGTAGATGCTGGCACTGGGAGCGTAGGAGACCGTGAAGGAATCCACAAGATACTGTTTGCCGTTGAACAGGGCCTGAAAGGGCAAATAATGCAACACGTCATGGGGCACGAAAATCAGATGGCGTCCTTGTATACTCCGGCATAGCGGCGCCATCACTTCATCATACAGGCCCTGAAGATGGACCTGGGTTGCCTCGATGAACGACTTTTCAAAGCGACAGGCATCCTTGACATGCAATCGAACTCTCGAGAGCTGGAACTGCAGGCTATGCAATAACTCCCGAATGCGCGATAAGTGACCTAAGGGGAAAATTTCGAGTCCCTCCCGTCTCAATACGGCTGCGACGAGTCGTTCGCGCACCCGAAAGTACTCCACAAGCGTCGTTTCATCCGGGAGCGCGGCGCGGATCCTGTCTGTTGTCACAGTGGCCGAAATCTGAAGTTTCCGATCGACGGTATCCAAAGAGTGTTCTCTCAAGATGCACAGAAATTCGTGTTCACGCAGGCGCGCCTCGTCTTGCAACCGTCGGATTTTCTCCGGGTTCATGGCCTCGCGGGACAACTGTGCCGCTTCGATGCGGCCGTAATACCAGTTCAACTCCCGTCGAAGATCACGCACCCGGCGTTGCAAGTCGCCGGATCCAGAATCTGATCCGGATTCAGAATCCGATGAAGAGAAGGCTCGCAGGCAGCCGAAGAGCAGATCCCTGAGGCTGCGGGATTTAGCCTCCTCCATATAAGCAAAAGCTTCCTCCGCCGCGTCCGGATTCGAAGAGTGGCCCAGACAAAGTCGAATGAGACGCTCATAAACCTCCTGCCGGTCTTTCATAAAGGCAATCTGGAGTTCTTCTCCGTGCAAGCTGCTCCGGAGCCTCTCGAGGTCGAGACGCGCCGCCCGATACGAGTCGCGGGCGGCTTCAAGGTTTCGTTCATATTCGTGCAACTGCCCTACCGCAACGTGCGCCTGGTATTTCAGCATCGGAGCGTCCAAGGTCCGTAACTGTTCCAGAGCCTGACAGCAATGCCGATCAGCGCCCCTGAAATCGCCGGCCTGAAGACCGGCGCGTGCCAGCAAAAGGTGGCAGATCGCGGCTTTTTCGGGAAGCGGATAGGATAAAAAGAACGTCAGAGCCGTTGAGGCCAAACGTTGAGTCTTGGAAAGCTGTCCCTGATTGAGAAGCACGGAGGCTCTGTAAAGGTCGATGAGCTGCGGCCAGATAGGATTCTTTTCCTCAATGGCCTTGCGCCTGGCTTGAGCGAAAAGTTTCAAAGCCCCAGAAGCGTCGCCCTTCCGGCTCATCGCGATCGCCACATTCGTTAGCGCCCTCATCGATTCATAACTCAGACTCAGTTTTTGGAACTGGACGGAAGCCTCGCGGGCCAGTTCTTCTCCCTCTTTGATGAGATTCAGTTCCAAATAGATGGTCGACTGGTCCAGATTACACAAGGCCCAGTGATAGGCATCACTGTTATCGCGGCATGCTTGCCGCGTCCGTCGTAAGATTTCAAGTGCCTCGTTGTAGTCTCCTCGAAGGTAGTGAAGGTAAGCGATGTTGTAGTTCGCCTGGGCCGCCAGTAGCGGCATGCTGTGTTCTTGGCAGAACTTCCGCGCAGTCTGGTACGTTTCCAGCGCGCGTTGAAAATCGTTTAAGCTGATAAGGCAGACCGCCATGTTGTGCAGAGCTACGCCGATGCCTTCTGCGTCTTTGTCGGGCAGCAACTGCTTATATGCCCGCTCGTAGCGTGCGAGCGCCTCTGGCAGGTCTCCTCTGCGGTGAAAGACGTTTGCGATATTGATTTCCAGGCGTGCCAGCCGCAAATTTTCACCGGTTTTTTTGAAAATCTCTTCTGCTGTCTTGGCAGCCGATAAGGCTCGGTCATATTCACCCATCAAGGCGAGAGGTTGGATGGAAGTACTTAATGTCCGTCCGACTTCGTTGATCTTTCCTGCCCTTCGGAAGAGCCGCACGGCCTGTTGGAAAAGCCTGACGGCCGGTTTGTACTCGCCTTTGACCCAAAGTACGTTCCCTTTTGCTCGAAGTGCCCTTGCCACTGCGTCCTCGTCGTGAAGTTGTTGTGCGATGGCCATGGCAGCTTCGGCTAGAGAATAGGCCCGCGATACGTCCACGCGCACGCTTTCGCGTACGGCGTTGGCCACTTGCTCAACAATCGCGGGACGCACCACTCGGGGATGACGTTCGATGTAGTTCCTCCGGCTGGCTTCGTCGGGAAGATTGGACAGCGTTGTGAGAAGCTTTCGCAGCGTTGCGCTTGTGTCCCTCTCTTGGTTCATTGAAAGCCCTTCTTCACCAGGAGTTGCCGCAACCGTTTTAGACAACGCATACGGATGAATCCGATCGAACCTTTCGCTACTGTAAGATTCTTTGCGACCTCTTCATACGGGATTGGGGGTTCTTGAAAGAAAAGCATGCCAACCAATTCTAAGCATCGCGGTGGCAATTCAGACAGGGTGTCCCTTAACATCTGCTCTCTTTCAGCTTCACATAGGATAGCTTCCTGCGTGTCCGAGGCCGGGACTGACGAAAGCGCTTCGTTTGGTTCAGTCGTAGCATTACGTCTTTGTTTGCGCTTCCAATGAAAACACCGGTGCGAAGTCGCCTGGATCAACCAGGCCCCCAGCGCCTGTGGTTTGCGCAACTTTGGAAGTTCCGTGAGCAAGGCGAGACAGACTTCCTGAAAGATTTCGTCGGCGTCCTCGGAACAAAATCCATACTTGACGGAAATGGAAAATATCAGGTTCTTGTATTTGTCAATGAGTTCAGACCAAGCCTGCTCATTTCCTTTGAGGCACTCCCGCACCAGGTAATCGTCGCTGAGTGACGGGCGAGGTGGTGGTTTTTCGATAAGCGCTTTCGGCCCCGTGTTGGTCGCAGCCCCTCCGGCTGACTTTGCATCCGGCAAACGTTCGAACCTTTCCATGAAATCCGTCGTTTTCTTGCGTCAAGCGGGTTTGGCTTTACCCAACTTCGGTGTTCGCATTGTCTGTTTCGGTGTTGAGTTAGTCAAATAAAATCGCGCGCCGCCTCGCACCTGCAGCGCCTTCACGTTGTTCGTCACATGACATCTCATCCATGGACCGCTCGGGGCAATGTCGTCCACGCTGGCTCGCAAGACGTCGAACGCATGTCGCCGGCGACCATAGGCACTAGTCGCTGAAGAACTATTGTCGGGGCCTTCTGACCTTCTGGCTGTTCTGGCCAGTTCTGGCCGTTCTGGCCCTTTCGCATTGCGTCTCGGGGGCTTTTCGTGCTAAATGCTGAGCCGGATTTATCCGGGAAGCGATTTTTGTTAACCGCAATTTTTTATTACATGGCAGCCGCCAGTGTCGCAAGCGCGCTACTGGCTGTGACACGAAGAAATCCAGTCCACAGCATGCTTTGGGTGCTGGCGCTCTTCTTGCACGTCGCCGGGATCTTCCTCCTGCTGGGTGCAGAGTTTCTGGCAGCAGTGCAGGTTATCGTCTACGCCGGCGCGATCCTGATGTTCTACCTCTTTGTCGTCATGCTGTTCGATCTACCGGCCGAAGAAGTCCGGCCGCGGTTCGGCAATCACTGGCCGTTCGCTGCAGCCGTGGGGCTCGGTTTTGCCTGCCTGGCCTGGATTGCCCGAGTTGGAGCCGGCGCCCCATCCGCGGGAACGCCGGTTGCCGTGGAGCGTGTACCTCAGGGGAACCTTCGAGCAATAGGCACGGCGCTGTTCGGTCCGTTTGTTTTGCCCTTCGAAATTGCTTCGCTCATCCTCCTGGCGGCAATCATCGGCGCCGTCGTTCTAGCCCGGAGGAGGGCCGCTTGATTGTTCCCGTCAACGTGGTCTTGGCATTGAGTGCGGTTCTGTTCGGAATCGGAGCCTTTGGATTCCTGGCACGGCGCAACATCATCCTGATGCTCATCTCGGTGGAGGTCATGCTCAACGCAGTCAATGTGAGTCTGGCGGGTTTCAGCCGTCATCTGGGAGATCTCCGTGGGCAGGTTCTGGCGTTGTTTGTCATTGCGGTGGCAGCGGCCGAGGTGGGTGTTGGTCTGGGACTGGTCATCGCCCTGAATCGTAACAAGCCGGGGGCTGCTGTCGGGGATCTGACGAAACTCAAATGGTAACGTTTTCCATTGCGCCGCTACTCGCTGTTCTTGTCTCCGCCGCCGGGGCGCTCCTGATTGCGTGGACGGGACAGCGTCGCGCTAATTTGAGGGAATTCTGGTCGGTTGCGGCCGGCGTCGCGATGTTTGGTGTTGTCGTCTCCATGTTGCCGGACGTCCTGGCCGGCCGTACGCCTGGATGCGTTCTGTTCCGGATTCTTCCGGGTGTCGAACTCGCCTTTCGAGCCGATGCGTTCGGTCTGCTCTTTGCGTTGGGGGCATCGCTGCTTTGGATTCTGACCTCGTTCTACTCCATCGGGTACATGCGGTCGCTTAAAGAGCACGCGCAGACGCGTTACTTTGCGTGTTTTGCTTTGGCCCTTTCCGCAACCATGGGTGTCGCATTCGCCGCCAACCTTTTTACCTTGTTTCTCTTTTATGAAATGTTGACCCTGGTCACCTATCCACTCGTAGGTCACAAGGAGACTGCGGAGGCCAGAGCAGGTGCCCGAAAATATGTCATCTACCTTCTCGGAGCAGCGAAAGTGTTTCTGGTGGCAGCAATCATCCTGGTCTACAACGTGGCAGGAACCCTGGAGTTTCGCAGCGGCGGAATACTACCGGCAGCGCGGCTCAGCGAGCAGCCCACGCTCCTCTTCATAATTTTCGCCCTCTTCCTCTTTGGATTTGCGAAGAACGCGCTCATGCCGCTGCACAGCTGGTTGCCCGCGGCCATGGTGGCGCCCACTCCGGTGAGCGCGCTGTTGCATGCCGTAGCCGTTGTGAAGACCGGCGTTTTTTCGACGCTTCGTGTTTTTCTTTTTATTTTTGGCTTGGATGCGATGCGCGAACTCGGAGCAGACCAACTCGCACTGGTAGCTGCTTCGGTGACGATCCTGGCTGCATCGCTTCTCGCACTCGGCCAGGACAATCTGAAAGCGCGGCTGGCGTTCTCGACCGTCAGCCAGCTCTCCTACATCATTTTGGGTGCAGCGCTTTTGAATTCCCGAGGCGTGCAGGGTGGAATCGCGCACATCACCAACCACGCCGTTTCGAAGATCACACTGTTCTTTTGCGCCGGTTCCATTTACGTATCGACGCACAAGACCGAAATCAGCCAGCTATCCGGTTTAGCCCGGCGAATGCCATGGACCATGGCCGCATTTTCCTTGTCGTCCTTGAGCATCGTGGGTATTCCGCTCACCAGCGGCTTCGTCTCCAAGTGGTATCTCGCTCTCGGCACAGTAGACCGCCAGAGTTTGATCTTATTGGCTGTACTCCTGGTTAGCTCGCTTCTTAGTGCGGCCTACCTGGGTCAGATTCTGTACAAGGCCTACTTCGAATTCGAAACGGAGCCGGCGAGTCACGATGAAGTTCACGAGGTTCCCTGGATCGTCGCGCCTCTGGCCATCACTGCTGCGGCAAGCTTGTTGTTGGGCATTTATCCTGCGTTTGTTCTAAGCCTGGCTGGGAGGATCACGCCGTGAGCTTTCTAAACTGTAGGGGCGATATATGACCGCCCGTGACGCCAAAACAAGGAGTTCCGGCGGACATAGACCGCCGCTACAGTTGCGCATCAAACGCCTGTTTTATGCCGGCCTCGCTCTCGTGGCTCTGGCGGAAATCGTATTACCACTGATTTTCCGCAGCAGCGAGTCGCATTTTTCCTTCGAGGATTTTCCTGCCTGGGGTTCTATATACGGATTCGCTTCCTGCGTCGCGATTATCGTCGTGTCGAAAGTCATTGGAAAGTTCTGGCTCATGCGCCGCGAGGACTACTATGACTCTTGAGTGGTTGCACCCCGGACTTTTGCTGATCGTTGGCGCATGGGTCCTGCCGTTGCTGAAGGGCAATGTCAAGCGAGCGGCCATGCTGGTTCTTCCTGCCGCAGCGCTGATCGATTGCTTTGTGATGAGGCCTGGAACTTACGGCGTCACGAGCTTCCTCGGACAACAAGTCGTGTTCGGACGCGTGGACCGTTTGAGCCTGGTCTTTTCCTATGTGTTTTCGATCATGGCCTTCATCGGCATGCTGTACGCGCTCCATGTCAAAGACGATTCCCAGCACGTGGCTGCGCTGACTTATGTCGGCAGCGCGCTCGGGGTGACGTTTGCCGGGGACTTCCTTTCGCTTTACGTGTTCTGGGAACTCATGGCGATTTCATCCTCGCTTTTGGTATTGCTGCGCCGCGAGACATCGGCTGTGGCAGCGGGGTTCCGTTATCTCCTGGTTCACATATTCGGCGGACTGCTTCTGCTCGCAGGAATCGTACTGCATTGGTCCCAGACCGGCTCGCTTGCCTTCGGGGATATGGGAGCTTATTCGGGCGGCCCGGCCTGGGCGTTGATCCTCGCCGCGTTTCTCCTCAATGCGGCGGTTCCACCACTCGGCGCATGGCTTCCGGACGCGTACCCCGAAGCTACGGTGACGGGTGCGGTCTTCATGACTGCGTTCACGACCAAGTCGGCAGTCTACGTCCTGCTCCGCGGTTTCGCAGGCACGGAGCTTTTGGTGTGGTTGGGCGCGGTCATGGCGGTCTACGGCGTCGTCTACGCCGTGCTGGAAAATGACGCGCGGCGGTTACTGGCCTACCACATCGTCAGCCAGGTTGGGTACATGGTTTGTGGCGTGGGAATCGGGAGCGCGCTGGCCGCGAATGGCGCCACTGCCCACGCCTTCGCACACATCCTTTATAAAGCGCTCCTGTTCATGGGAGCGGGAGCCGTCCTGCAGACGACCGGCTTGAGAAAACTGAGCGAGATGGGCGGGCTTTACAAGACCATGCCGATAACACTTGGCCTTTACATGGTTGGCGCGTTTGCCATTTCCGCAGTGCCGCTTTTCAGCGGTTTCGTCAGCAAGTCCATGGTGGTTGCTGCTGCGGGCGAGGACCATCGCGCGGCGATCTTTCTGATGCTGACTTTAGCATCGTCAGGAACCTTCCTGCACACTGGGCTCAAGCTTCCCTATTACATGTTCTTCGGAAAGGATCGAGGAATATCGGGGAAAGAACCGCCGGGAAATATGCTGGTGGCCATGGGACTGGCGGCAGCTGCCTGCATTTTGATCGGGGTCTTTCCCGGACTGTTATACGAGCGTCTTCCGAATCCGGTGGATTTCGTACCATATACCCTGCAGCACGTAACAAGCACACTCGGCATGCTGGCTTTCACTGCATGGGGATTCTTCCTGTTGCTCAAACACCTGGACCCCGTGCCCACGATCAGCCTCGACACGGACTGGTTTTACCGCCGCGGTGCAAGCGCCCTGGGAACGTTGGTACGCGGGCCCCTGGCGCGTTTGGAATACGGTTTCGTTGGAGAGATCTACGAGTTTGTGGTTCGGCGGCCTGTGCTTGGCGCCGCCAATTTTTTTCGTGATCTCGACAGTTATGTCGTCGATTCAGCAATTGTCGGTGTAGGCCGTTCGACCCAAAGTTTGAGCCAGGTTCTAAGGACGGTGGTGAGCGGGAATGCCCAGCATTATGGGCTGATTATGGCGGCTGGAATTCTGGTACTCCTGGCAGCGGCGATTTTTGTGAAATGACCGGCTATCCCGTTCTCACGACCACAGCATTCCTTCCGATTATCGGTGCAGCCCTGATCCTGCTCTTTGGCAGCGACCGGGTTGCGCGCTGGATTGCTCTGGGCACGACGCTTGGGACTTTCGCCGCTTCAATGCCGCTCTACGCCGGGTTCGACAAAGCGTCCAACGCACTGCAATTCGTCGAGTCCGCAGATTGGATCCCGTCCTTAAACATTACCTATGGGATGGGTGTCGACGGCATCAGCCTTCCGTTCATCTTTCTTGCCGCGCTGTTGACCATCCTGTGCGTTGGAGCCTCGTGGGCTGCGGTTCAAACGAGACAGCGGGAGTTCTACGCGGCGCTACTGGTTGCAGAGACGGCGATGATCGGGTTGTTTGCTGCCTCGAATCTGTTTCTCTTTTTCATTTTTTGGGAGCTCATGCTCGTTCCCGTCTTTCTCCTCATCGGTGTGTGGGGTGGTCCGGGACGCGTCTACGCCGCCGTCAAGTTTTTGATTTTCACACTGTCCGGCAGCGTGCTGATGCTGGTGGGCATCATTGTTATCTATCGCGCCTGCGGCACGCTGGATTTCAAGGCTCTTACACTGGCCAGAGCCAGCCTTCAGCCGCGAGAGCAGGCATGGCTGTTCGCGGCCTTTCTAGCTGCGTTCGCGGTGAAGGTTCCTATGTTTCCGGTGCATACGTGGCTTCCCAACGCCCATACCGAGGCTCCAACAGCGGGAAGCGTTATTTTGGCAGGAATCCTTCTCAAAATGGGCGCTTACGGTTTTCTGCGAGTGTCGCTTCCGATCCTTCCGTACGGCGTGCATCTCTTCCTTAAGCCGATGCTCGTGATCTCCGCAGTGGCCATTGTGTGGGGCGCGTACGTGACGCTGGTCCAGACGGATGTCAAGCGGCTGATTGCGTTTTCGAGTGTCAGCCACATGGGTTTTGTGACGCTGGGCATCTTCACGCTCAATCGGAATGGCGTTGAAGGCGCGATCCTTCAGATGGTCAATCATGGAATCATCTCTGCCGCGCTCTTCTTGTGCGTCGGCATGATCTATGAGCGCACGCACACGCGCGAGATCAGTGACTATGGTGGTGTCGCCAGAATCGCGCCGGTTTATTCGACATTGCTCGCGCTGTTTTGCCTGGCGGCAGCGGGGACTCCCGGCTTGAATTCATTCGTGGGAGAATTCCTCATCATCGGCGGTGCCTTCAGGACCCAGGCTTGGCTCGGAGCCATGGCGGTGTGGGGCGTGGCGTTGGGAACAGCCTACCTTGTTTGGCTCTTCTACAGAGTCGCGATGGGCGAGTCGAACCCCGCGCTCGTCGGTCTGAAACTCGAACTCAACGCCCGTGAGATGGCGACATTGGCGCCGCTGGCGTTGCTGACGGTATGCCTCGGCCTCTATCCGGATTACGTACTCTCCTATGTTCATGCTCCCGTTGCGCAACTTCTGGCTGCCGGAGTCGCGCCATGAATGATCTGGTGATGCTTATTCCGGAATTGATTTTGAGTGGCATGTCGCTCGTACTCCTCCTCGTAGCCCGCCGGATCCAGCGAACACGTCTGGCCGCAGCCGCGACCGTACTTGCTGCGCTGGCTGCTGCTCTGGCTTCAATCTGGATCCTGTCACAGGGTCGCAACATCGCTTTTGGAGGGATGCTTGTTCTGGATGGTTACTCGCAATTCTTCAAGGTTCTCATTGCCGCCACATTAGCTCTGGCCGCTCTTCTTTCCGTGAGGAGCCTCGAAGGGATTCCGCACGGCGAGTACCATGCTTTGCTCCTTTTGGCCGCAACGGGAATGATGCTTGCGGTTTCGGCGAACGACCTGTTGTCGCTCTATTTGAGCCTGGAACTCATGACGCTTTGTTCCTATATCCTTGTCGGCATCCGAGTGGAGATACCCACTTCCAATGAGGCGGCAATCAAATACTTCCTTCTTGGTTCCTTCGCCTCAGCCCTCCTTATTTATGGGATAAGCCTGACGTACGGCGTCACAGGCACCACAGACTTCCGAGCAGTTGCTTCCGCTCTGTCGGGACACGGCCCTGGAACGAACGTGCTTCTTCTCGTGGCTATCGGATCGGTGGCAGCAGGACTTGCTTTCAAGATCGCGGCGGTGCCGTTGCACTCCTGGGCTCCGGATGCCTATCAAGGTGCGAGCACACCGGTTGCGGCCTTTTTGGCGGCCGGCTCCAAGTCGGTCGGCCTGGCCGCACTGGGGAGAGTATGTCTGGCCGCGTACGGTTCGGAGGCGCAAGTCTTGTCCGTGCTTTTGACGGGCCTCGCCGGGCTCTCCATTATCGTCGGGAGCGTCATCGCGTTATCGCAAACCGACATGAAACGCATGCTCGCCTATTCATCGATTTCGCACGCGGGCTACGCACTGCTGGGTCTCATTGCGGGCACCTCCGCAGGTGCATCGGCAACCATGACCTATGCCTTCTTTTATGTCTTCATGACGCTCGGAGCGTTTGGCGTCGTCGTCGCTTTAGGTGATCGCGGCGAGAAACTGGAAGGCTACCGAGGGCTGGCCGCGCAACGGCCAGGAACGGCCGTGCTCATGCTGGTTTTTCTGATGTCATTGACCGGCATTCCTCCGACGGCAGGGTTCGCGGCCAAGTTCTATGTAATCCTGAGCGTGGTGCGTGCCGGGCATATCGCGCTGGCGGTTCTGGCAGTAGCTTGCAGCGTCGTTTCTGCGTTTTTCTATATGCGCGTGGCCGTTCTCATGTACATGAACGAGGCAGACGAACCGGCGCCATCACGCTTCCCGGCACCGGTGTTCGCAGCACTTGCAGTGGCCGCCTTGGTCACTGTGATCGGCGGCATCGCACCAGGCACCCTCGCGGCCTGGGCCGTGTCTCCGTGACTTAAGGTGAATAGCCAAAAAGGCACAAAAATCACAAGATCTCTTCGCCAGCTTGTGTCTTTTGTGCCTTTTTGTGGCTATTTCTCTTCACCGCTCGATGCCCATTGCGGCCGCAGGCTAGAATAAAAATTGCTCATGCTGTGCAGACGCTCAGTGATCTAAAGATGCGCACGTACATTCTCTCATCCGGCTTGGCGGCCTGGGTCGCAGCCGCGCCGGCAGCCGCTTTGGCCCAGGACCCGAGCACAGCGCCGGAGCCGGGCGCCGACTTCATACAGACACTGTTCGTATTCATGTTGGCCACCTTCATCGGCATGGGCGTGATCAGCCGGGTATCGCGGTTGCTGCACACCCCGCTGATGTCGCTAACGAACGCGATCTCGGCCATAGCGGTTGTTGGCTCGATTGTGATCACCGGGCTCGACCATCCGTCATACATCACTCTCCTGGGCGCCATCGCCTTGTTCGCTTCCATGACCAACCTCGTTAGCGGATTCTTGATCACCGATCGCATGCTCAAGATGTTCAAGCCACGAAAAGGCGGCAAGTGATGAGGCTCGCACTCATCCAGATCGCCTATCTGTTGGCGACGGCCCTTTTCGTCTTCGCCCTGCATTGGATGAACGATCCTCGAACCGCGCGCCGCGGCGTGATCTCCGGTGTGGTCGCCATGTTCATGGCGGTGGCCGGCACCATGATCGAGCCTGGAATCATTCACTGGGGCTGGATCGCGCTAGCGCTGGTTCTCGGCTTCGCGGCCGGTGTGCCGTTGTCTCGGGTCCCGTTAACTGCTGTTCCGCAACGAACAGCGCTGTCGCATGCGTTCGGCGGTCTTGCCGCAGGTCTCGTTGGGACCGCAGAGTATTACCTCTGGCTACAGCAGAGTGTCGAAAAGCTTACGGCTTTTCGCACGACGGCGATCATTGCCGAGATCATTCTTGGCTACCTGACTTTTACGGGCAGCCTTATGGCCGCCGGAAAGCTCCAAGAAATCAGGTGGATTCCGCAGCGCCCGGTCACGTACCCGCTGCAGAACGCAAGCAACCTTTCGCTTCTTGGGATCGCGATCGTCTGCGGCATCGCTTTGATCTTCCATCCAGTAGCGCTGGCCTTTCTCTTTCCTGTGATCATCGCCCTGGCGCTGGCGTTTGGGATTCTGTTTGTCATCCCGATCGGTGGAGCAGACATGCCCACTGTGATCTCACTGTTGAATTCTTATGCGGGCCTGTCGGCCGTCGCGATGGGCTTCGTTCTCGACAACAAACTGCTGGTCACCGCGGGAGCGCTGGACGGTTCCTCCGGTCTCATCCTCTCGATCATTATGTGCCGCGCCATGAACCGCTCCTTCACGAACGTCCTTTTTGGCGCCTTCGGACAGGTCCAGGCGAAGGCGTCCAGTGCCGAGAGTAAGACGGTCAAGAGCGAAACGCCCGAAGGCGCGGCACAAATGATGGAGCAGTCCAGTCTTGTGGTGGTGATCCCCGGATACGGCATGGCTGTGGCCCAGGCCCAGCACCGCGTCCGCGAGCTCTATGACCAATTAACCAAGCGCGGCGTCGATGTGCGCTTCGCGATTCATCCCGTGGCCGGCCGCATGCCCGGCCACATGAACGTTTTGCTGGCGGAGGCGGAGATCCCGTACGACAAGCTGGTCGAGATGGATGACATTAACCACGACATGCCGCAGGCGGACGTCGCACTCGTCATCGGGGCCAACGACGTGGTCAACCCGGCTGCGCGGCACGATCCGAGCAGCCCGATTTTCGGTATGCCGATCATCGACGCGGACAAGGCGCGTATCTGCTATGCCATCAAGCGCACCATGAACCCGGGATTCGCCGGCATCGAAAACGAGCTGTATTACGCGCCGCAGACGTTCATGCTCTTTGGCGACGCGAAGGCGATCGTCGGTGATCTGGTGAAGTCGCTGTCGGATCACGGGAACACGCACTGAAGCGGGGAGCATTCCCCTCCTCGCAGAGGAGGGGAATCCCATTACGCTCGCATCTCTCCCATGTGCGTAACCACCATTGCGTTTACGATCTCATCTTCGAAATTGAGATCCAAGCGGCGGTTTTTGACCTGCGACAACACCAGGCTCGAAATATTACGGGAATACATCTGGCTGGCGTGGGCCGGAACGGTCGTCGCCAGATCATATGGACCGATGATAGTGACCCCATGCCGGACGACCGACTTCCCAACCTCGGTTAGCTCGCAATTACCACCCGCTTCCGCCGCCATGTCAACGATTACCGAGCCTGGCCGCATGTCTTTGACCATGTCTTCGGTGATCAACCGCGGTGCGGGACGGTCCGGGACGAGGGCGGTGGTGATGACGGCATCCATTCCACGAAGGGTCTCATGTAGCAGCTCACGTACCTTGCGGCTCGAGTCTTCGGACAACTCCTTCGCATAGCCGCCCGCAGTCTCTGTGTCCTTCGCTTGAAGTTCAATGTCGATAAACTTCGCTCCCAGACTTTCGACCTGTTCCTTGACGGCCGGACGAACATCGAATGCCGAGACGACAGCACCAAGGCGTTTTGTCGTTGCGATCGCCTGCAGCCCGGCCACTCCGGCGCCGAGTATGAAAGCCGACGAAGGACGGATCGTGCCTGCGGCCGTCATCATCAGGGGCATGAGTTTACCGAGATTCGAGGCTGCCATCAGTGCCGCTTTGTAGCCGGCAATGCTTGACTGTGATGAGAGCGCATCCATGGATTGCGCACGCGTGATGCGCGGCACGCGATGCATGCTGAACGCGGTCACGCGCTGCGAAGCCAGCGCTTGCAGGATGTCCCGGTTCCGGACCGGCTGCAGGAAACTGATTAGAATCGTGCCTTCCTTAATCGCGCGCGCTTCTTCAAGCGACGGCGGCTGGACCTTCAGAATGATGTCCGATTTACCGAGGATTTGCGTTGCTCCGTCAACGACTGTCGCGCCTGCAGCGCGATACATCTCGTCCGTCACTCCGGCGCCGAAACCTGCCCCGGCCTCGACAACCACGCCGAGGCCGGCCGCAACCAATTTCTTGATCGCGTCCGGAACGAGCGCCACGCGCTTCTCGTAAGGAACGCTTTCCCTCGGCACTCCAACATTCATCGAGTTATTCCTGATTACCCAAAATTGGAATCTCCAAAACGATTATCGAGGATCGCTACGCAAATTGTGGATTTTGTTACAAAGAGAACCCCCCACGCTTGGGTTGCCGCGGCTCGGTCACGTTCGGATGGCGAGGGGAATTGCCGAGCCGTTCGTTCTCCGCCAAAGGGTACGGAACTCGATGTCGTAGGTCCAAACCTTATATTTTCGATTACGGCTACATAAAACGGCGAGATATCCGTCTGCCCAATCGGGTTCGTGTTCACGATACTTATCGAGCCAATCGAAGATCTCGTTCCAGAGAGATTGCGTATCTTCGATTACCACCGATTGCACATGCAGTCGCATGAGGACATGCCGCAAACGGTTGCGTTGAGCGGAGGCAGACAAATGAAAGCTTGCTTCCGACAGCACGGGTTCACAGATTGCAAGCTGTGACTTTGTCAAACCCACCAGGTCCTTCAATGCGTTCTTGTTGAGAGAATCTCTCGGATCGCACAATGCTACCAATGCTGTCGTATCGATGAGAATCATTTCCTCTTTCTGCGAAGCTTGCGGAGGATGGCTTGCCTGGCTTGCCTGCGGTCATGAATATCGTAACCGCGTAGAGGCAGGCCGGGCGGGTCGGGAAACTGAGCGTAGATCTCTTTCATGATCCCTACGATGTCGCGCGGCGTTGACGGCTTAATAAGCTCTTCGTATTGCCGATCAATTGCTTCGCGAACGAGATCTGACAATGGGATTCCACTCGCGCGTAATCGGCGCGCCCGCTCGAGTCGTCGTTCATCCAATCGGACATTCACTAAACGGCCGCTCATGCTGTAAAGATAGCCTGTATTTACAGTCTATGGCAAGGCTCCCCTTTGTTTGGACTTACCGCTGCCCGAGAAATCGCTTCCGCATCTTCGCGACAATCGTAAATTCCGGATCCACGACGTTCGAAATCTCAAACTCCATTGCCTGGCCCAGCAACAGGCTGGCGCCGCGCTCATCGAATCCGTAGTCGGCCATCAGCCACCGCATCAGTTCCGTCGTCGCGTGCTGCATCGCTTCGTTGATCGCGCGGGAACTGCCCAGCACCATGATGAAGTCGCTATTTTCCAGGCGCGGCCAGTTGATGCGCTTCTTCTTGATGAGATCCACTGAAAAGTCGACGTCGAGCGACGTCTCAATGGCGCCGCCCGTTACTTCGCCGTCACCCTGGCGCCCGTGCCCGTCGCCCAGGAACAAGAGCGCGCCAGGCTCGAAAACGGGCAGCATAACGGTAACGCCCTCCCCCATTCCGTTGTAATCCATGTTGCCGCCGAAATTGTCGGGAGATGACGTCGGAATCGCGGCATTGTTGGCCGGAGCCGTCCCGATGCAGCCGAGCATCGGACGCAGAGGCAGTTCGAGGCGAGGTCCTTTGTAGTCGCCGGGCTCTAGAGTCGCGACACCTTTCTGCTTGTCGATCTGCCACGTCAACTGCTTCGCCTCCCGTAACGCTTCCGTCCGCAGAAAACCCGGATCGACGCTGTACGGCGCCAGAAGCGAACCCGAGTAACCTGTGCTTCGGTTCGTCTCGAGGCGCAGCAGATGGACGACAAGCGTGTCGCCGGGCTCCGCACCTTCGATATAAAAAGGTCCGGTTTGAGGATTCGGACCTCTTCCGCGCTGCGCACCGGTTGCGTCCCTGCCTCCAGCATCAATCGTGTAGGTATTCACGCGATCCCCCGGTTTAATCCGCAGCGCCGGTGGATGCGCACCCGAAAAGGTGTTGTAGAAGACCTTCGGTTCGAACCGATGAGTTTCTGACAGACCTGTTGCGGCTATCGTGTGAATGAGAAGCAAAGTCGCCGCGCCTCGAAGAGATAGCGTCATGAGCGCCTCCTACTGTTGGTCCATTCTTGACGGATCAACCTTTGTTTTGCAAGAGCATGACGGCTGTCGTGGCGGCGCTGAGGTCATTGCCGCAATGGGGGCAATATCCCAGGAATCGAACGAGTGGCCCTGACGACAGGCACGCGTATCGGCCCGTATACCGTGACGGCGTCTCTTAGGTTGTGAACTTGCATGGACGAACGGAACTCCGGGCGAGATTCTCCAGGGAACGCGGGATTCAAAAGGACATTTCTCTTCGCGGTGATGGCCGATGCGAGTGGTGGGGCGCGCGGGGGCAACCTATGCCACGAAATATACGGTCTTGCGGCAATCAGCCTTTGGGAAGTCGCCAAGAAAGTTCGATTGGAAAAATTGCTCCTGCCTAAAGATCTTCCGGGTTGGTTTGCCGATGCTCTCGCGCCGAATATCGAGGTGTTGCCCATGACGGCGCAGGTTGTGACTGACGCGATGCGCTTACCCGAATTTCCGAATCGGGATCCAGCCGACGAACTGATTGTGGCCAGCGCTCGCGTCCACAAACTGATCTTGGTTACCACTGATGCGAAGTTGAAGGATTATCACCACGCACGTGTGCACTACTTCAAGCCAGCCCTCCGCGCAAAGAGAACCTAATGCCCGAGCTTCAGTGAGAGTCCGACTGAGCAGTGTCCGGTCGCAGGACTTGCTCGGCGAGTTCTGCAACGACTGGTATCCCAATCTGCACGAAGCATTCGATTCGACGCATTGCCAAAAACAGGCGGAGCGTCTTATTGCCTACATTCCGGCGAGAATAATCCCTGTGTGGGATCTGCCTTAGACGGCAAATTCCGCATGCAAGCGGCCGCCGTTATTGAACCCTGAGCACTCGTTTCTGAGCAGTTGCCCGGAGCAAGTGTTCTTCGTCCTTACGTTCGCGTATTCCGGCCGCCCACGCGCGGATGACATCTGGCGCAAAGCAACGACGGCCAACAATGATGTATACTGCCGTCGCGTCATGCAGGTTATGAACGAATACATTGGAATTGGCGTCAGTTTTGTGTTGGCAGGCGGAATCACGGCGTTGATGGTCTTATTGAGTTCTACGCTGGGAAAGAAAAATCCGACGCCGGTAAAGTTAGCGCCATTCGAATGCGGAAAGGAGCCGTTCTCGCTCCCGGTTGGCCGGTTCGCGATCAAGTTTTACTTGATCGGGATTCTTTTCATTTTGTTCGACGTCGAGCTCGTTTTCCTCTATCCATGGGCTGTGGTGTACCGCGCACTAGGGCTTTCCGGCCTGATTGATATAGGAGTCTTTCTTGGGATCTTGATGGTGGGTTTCGTTTACGCCTGGGACAATGGCGCCTTGAATTGGCGGTGAGGTTATGAACGATTCATTCTTTACGAGCCGCCTCGATGAGGCGATTGGCTGGGCACGAAAGTACTCGATATTCCAATATCCTTTCGTAACCGCATGTTGCGGGATGGAGTACATGGCAACCGCCTGCTCTCACTACGACGTGGATCGCTTCGGAGCCGGATTACCGCGCTTTTCTCCGCGACAGGCGGACGTACTTTTCGTTGTGGGTACGATCAGCCACAAGATGGCGCCGGTCTTGAAGCGGATCTACGAACAGATGGCCGACCCGAAGTGGGTGGTTGCCTTCGGAGTCTGCACATGCACCGGAGGTTTCTACGACAACTACGCGACCGTCATGGGTATCGATACGATCATACCCGTCGATGTCTACATACCAGGGTGCCCGCCGCGGCCGGAAATGGTGCTTGATGGTCTGATGAA
>MNKP01000172.1 GCA_001920875.1 Acidobacteria bacterium 13_1_20CM_2_55_15 | reverse complement strand
CCAATACCCACCCACGATCAGGTCCTTTGCATCGATGGGTCCGCGGTCGAAGTACGCGATTTCGACCGGATGCTCCGAGTCAGTGAAGTCAAACACGGTCAGCCCGCCTTGATACCAGCCTTGAACCATGATGTCGCGACCCGGCACCGGAATCAGGGAACCATTATGCGCGACACAATTCTCCTGCTCTGTCTGAGCTGCCGGCAGCTTGTAATAACCTCTGAACCGCAGCTTCCTGTCAACGATGTCGAAAATGGCGTCCGCCCCCCAGATCGGCGGGTCGGTGGCACGGCATCGCGGGCGCGTGCCTCCACCCCATTCGTCGGTGAAGATCACCTTCGTACCATCATTATTAAACGTCGCCGAGTGCCAGTAGGCGAAGTTCTTATCGATGACCTGATCGAGCCGAACCGGATGCACGGGATCGGAGATGTCGAGCAGGATTCCGTTGCCCGAGCATGCTCCGGCAGCAAGGGCGAGTTCCGCAAAAACCGTGATGTCATGGCATTGATTCGTAATCGACGTTCTTTGAGTTCCCGGTCCGTGATCACCGCCACGCCAAAGACCGGCAATATTTCCGGTGGCGGTATCGGCAAAGATGCGAGGCCGGTTCACGATCTTTGCGCTCTGAGGCGCGGCAAGCGGTACCTGAATGACATCGATACTGAAAAGAGCCGTACTCGGATCCTTCTCCGGAGCCTCGCCGGAGCACCCGGCGAGCTCTTGCGTGGAGCGGACCTGGCCGGTCCCTTGTCCGTAGATGTAAACGTTGGCTTTGTCTTTCGGATCGACGACGAGCGTATGCGTGTGCGATCCACGGCAGGTTTGAACGGCCGCCACCTGCCTGGGATTTCTCAGGTCGCTGATGTCGAAGATGCGCACGCCGCGAAAACGTTCGTTACTGACGGGCGCTTCTACCCCCTGAGTTCCGCAGTCGATGCGGCCGCGTGTCTGTTCCACCGACATGAAGAGCAAGTTGCCGTAAACGGAAACATCACCCTGACCGCCAGGGCACACAACCGAGACAAGAAGCCGCGCCTTCTTGGGATCCTCGATGTTGTACATGTTAAAGCCGTGGAAACTGCCCATGATCAGATGATCGCGGCTGAATGCCAGATCCGAGTTCGCAAAACTCAACGCGGACTGCACCGCTGGGTCAGGTGGTGGGGGATTTACTGACGCGGCCGCGTCTTCCGCGGGCGCTCGTTGCCCGGGCGTCTCATTCGGAGGCCTCGCTTCATTGGGGCGTTCCGGCGGAAAAGGTGTGCCCGCCGGCGCCTTCGGATCGAAGAATCCATCCGGTTTGGGCAGACTCCAGATTAATTCCAGATTGAATGCGGCCGTACCGGCGTCTCGAAATCCGGGCTTTAATCCAACGCGAAGGTCCTGGGCCATCAAAGCCGCGACAAAGAGCGCCAAGATTGCAGTGAAATAAGAAAAGGTTTTAATGAGGACTCTCATTTTGAAGCTCCTCAAGCATCGCTGCCATTCTATCCATCTCCGCCTTCTGATCGGCGACAACATCGGACGCAAACGCAAAGATTTCCGACTCCTGGCCCGCGCCGGGTACGGAGAAAAGATCGTCCACCATAATCAGCGCGCCGTCGTGGTGCTTGATCATGCTCTGGAGCCAGAGCCGATCAAACTCTGCGCCTTTTGCGGCTGCCAGACGGTCCATTTCCTCGGGCGTCAACATGCCGGGCATCAACTGCGCGCCGGGCATGTGATGTTCATGAATGTCGGGGACCTCCTGGCCGCGCGCCTCCAGCCAGCGACGCATCATGTTGATTTCGTCCGACTGCGAGATTTCGATACGCTGCCCGAGGACTCTCATTCTCGCGAGGCTGGTTCTGGACGGGATCAGCGCAGTCATATCCAGAGCCTGAGCGTGATGATGAATCATGCCTTGGATGAATTTCACGTCGGCAGGCGTGAACTGAACCCTGGATAAATCGACCGCTTCCTTGCGTGCGATGGTCCGGTTCGCCGTTCCCGGAGCGCCGGGTTGAACAATCCTCGGCGAACAGGCGCCCAACGCGGCAAAGAAGAGAACCACTAAAATCCGGCAGGTCATCATCGTCCCGAATTATAGCAAGCCGGTTTCAGTTGCGGCCGCATCGGGCGCCCCCGCTCCGGCCGGGGCGCTCATTATCTTAGAAACTGAGTCACGACCGGGGTTAACATTACGGACCAGTATGGGAATCGTTTTTGCCGGTTTAATACTACTGACCGGGCAGTTTCAGCCGGCCGTTCTTCCGGCCGGCACAGGTTTAGATGTGAAGCTCGAGTCATGGGTGAAAACGGGTAGTTCCGAAGTGGGTGACGACGTCATTGCTGTAGTAGCCAGTTCGGTCCGCGCGGCAGGTAAAGTGGTTGTGCCACAGGGCAGCACGTTGAAAGGCCGGGTCGAAACCATACAGCCTGCAACACGGGATGCCGAAGGCCGCGTCCGTCTTGTATTTCGTGAGATCGATCTTCCCGATGGACGCCATCTTTCGACCTGGATTACAAATGCTTTTGGAGCGTCGCCCCCCAAACGCAAATTGCGCTATGTCTTATTGATGGGGGCCGGCGGGGCTGCGGGCGGCTTGGCAAGCGGCAAGACAGCCCGGCTTGCGGGCATACTAGGAGGAATGCTCGTCGGGTTTGTGATGGCCGGAAGCGGCCAAGATTCAAGTCTTCCCAATCTGACGCTGCACTCCGGCCAAACGATTCATCTGCAACTCGGCGAGAATCTGACGATCCCCGCCCAATAGCAATCAGCCCTGCAAAGCATTCACAGCGGCCTGGGCTACTTGTTCATCTTGTGAAGACATGACGCCGCTCACACCGACGGCTCCAATCACCTTGCCGTCTGCCACGACCGGTAGTCCGCCTTGAAGTGGAGTAATGCCTTCCAGCGCCAGGAATACCTGCCGTCCGCCGGCAACAAGATCTTCCAGGGCCTTGGTCGGCCGTTTGAAGTTCAGGGCTGTCTTTGCCTTGCCGATGGCGATATTCACGCTTCCAAGCTGCGTGTCGTCGATCTTTTCAAAGAGGATGAGATTGGCGCCCGCATCCACGATCGCGATGGCGACGGCCCAATTGTTTTTGCGCGCCTCTGCTTCAGCGGCAGTCATTGCTTTCTTTGCATCTTCCAGTGTGATGTATTTTGTTGTGCCGGGCACGGTGTTCTCCTTACCGAGTTGCGAAGTCGATGATCCATATGGTACAGCGATTCCGCACGCCCACACTATTGATCTGGGGCGCCGAGGATGAGATAACCCCTCTGTGGAGCAACATACCTGCGGGGCCTCTCTGTTACGCCGAGCCGCCCGAAAGGGTCAATACCAACGTCCGGGAGTTTTCACGTGAAGATCACAGTAGCTGATGCGCTATTGAAGGAACTGGAGCGAATCGGCGTCGATACAGTATTTGGAATTATCAGCATTCATAACATTCCGTTCTACGATGCCATCAAGCGGCACGGCGGATTTCGTGTCGTCGCGGGCAGGCACGAAGGCGCCGTGGTGAATATGGCCGATGCGTATTCGCGCGTTTCGGGAAAGCTTGGCGTTGCGCTCACCAGCACAGGTACCGGAGCCGGGAATGCGGCCGGCGCAATCATCGAGTCCTGGAACGGCGGAGCGCCGATGCTGCACGTGACAGGTCAGGTGGCTTCAGCTTATATCGAGACTGGGCGGGGGTATATTCACGATGGCAAGGACCAGTTCGGGATGTTGAAGAGCATCAGTAAAGAAGCGCACCGCGTGAGACGGCCTCAACAGGCGCCTGCGATTTTTCGCCTGGCCGTTACTCAGGCGATGACGCCGCCGGCTGGACCGGTCAGCGTCGAAATACCAATCGATTTCCAGGCGAGCGTCATTAGCCTGCCCTCGATCGTGACGGCGGCTAATCCGCCCCGAGTTCCCTCCGATGCGGAATTGCTTCCGGCAGTGGAGAGAATGGTTGAAGCGAAGCGGCCGGTCATCTGGGCGGGCAGCGGCGCGATGTTTTCGGATTCGTCCCCCGAAGTCACGGAGCTGATGCAGTTCCTCAATGCGGCAGTGATCACAACACAGTCGGCGCGAGGCATTGTTCCGGAAACGGTTTCAACTTGCATTGGGCACTTCGCCACGTTTCCTGCGCTGCAAGATTTCGTGGCCAAGGCGGATCTGCTGATCAGCGTTGGCGTACGATTCCGAGGAAACGAGACATCGAACTGGAGTTTGACTACTCCCGCCGAACATATCGGAATCGATGCCGATCCGCAGGCCATCAACCGGAACTTCCCTCATTCCATCGCTATCATTGGGGACGCCAAGGCGATCTTGCGGGCGGTGCTCCGGCTCCTAGACGCGAAGCAGCCGAAGCCGAAGTTCGATTACGGCCTGGAAGCGGCTTTATTGCAGCGCGAGCTTCGAGAAGAAGTTCGCGACGGCATGGGACCATGGGAAGGCATTCTTGACGCGATTCAAGAGCATTTGCCGGAAGACGCCGTCCTCGTCCGGGACGTGACGGTACCTGCAACGACGTGGGGGAGCCGTCTCATCATCCGCCGGTATCCTCGAACGACCCTGCACGCTTCAGCGGGAGGTATCGGACAGGGATTGCCGATGGCGATCGGCGCTCAAATCGCAGCACCGTCGAAAACCGTGGTTGCACTCTGCGGCGATGGTGGATTGCTGGTCAACATCGGAGAGCTTGCTGTAGCCCGGCAGGAGAATGCCCCTGTTATTGTGATTCTGTTTGATGATTCCGCGTATGGAGTTTTACGGAATATCCAGAACGCCCATTTCGAAGGACGAACCATCGGCGTCGAGCTGCAGAGTCCCGATTTTGTCGCCGTTGCTCGCGCGTTCGGCTTCGAATCAGAGCGAGTACGTTCCACCGAGGAGTTCCGCCGAACCTTTGCGACAGCCGTTAAGTCACGGCATCCCTGGATGATTGTGACCGATTCCGGCGCAATCGGTCCGATGAAGAAGATTTTTGCTGGGCCCGAAGGCGGCGCAGCGTTGTACAAACCGCACTAGGGGATCTCTATGGTTTCGCGGAATAAACCTTTCCCTAGGGGGAGAGGTCGGAGCCATTTCTTGAGAGGGCCGGGTGAGGGTCCCAAGACCGGTGCCACTCCTTACAAGGTCATAACGCTGAACTCCTGGGAGGAGTATCTTTCCATCATCAGCGATTCCCCATATCAAAACTGGGCGTTTCGAGGACAACGCGACGCCTCGGCTCCCCTATTCAGCGCGTTGTCTCGGTACTTCATGGCGTTTCAAGTCGATCCGCGTGCATGGCCGGAGCAGGAGAAACGGATTTTACGGATCTTCAAACGCAAGGCGATTCATTTTCTGCAACACGTCCCCGACCGCGACGATGATTTCCAGTGGCTCGCT
Source organism: Acidobacteria bacterium 13_1_20CM_2_55_15 (assembly GCA_001920875.1). GTDB lineage: Bacteria > Acidobacteriota > Terriglobia > 20CM-2-55-15 > 20CM-2-55-15 > 20CM-2-55-15. The sequence goes on along the minus strand of MNKP01000172.1, from coordinate 5,177 downwards.
CTTATGCAGGACCACGGTGCTCCTACTCGCTTGCTGGATTTCACGTGGTCACCATACGTGGCTGCATTTTTCGCCTTGCAGAGCACGACTCATGACGGAGGCATCTGGGCGTGCAATCCGGTCGAGATCGAAAAACTCAAAGCTGTCGATCTCGAGAAACCGGGCAGTTTTCGAAAATATTTCCTTTCCGGCGACGGAGCGTTTGTCTGGCTGGGAGAGCCTTACGCGATGAACCGCCGGCTGATCGCGCAATCAGGAACGTTTCTTGTCCCGTCGGTTTTGGATCGATCCATAGAAGAGATCTTGAAGGCCTACCCGAACCCGCAGAACACATTGATCAAGTTCATTCTTCCCGCGGACAAGGTTCGAGTCAAAGGCATGCGCGAGTTGTATCGCATGAATATCACCCAGGCCACGCTTTTCCCGGACCTGGACGGACTTGCGCGCTCGATGGCTTACGAGCTGGAATTTCATTGGGCCTACGATCCCCGCACCATGAAGTGGATGCGAAAATGAAAATGCCCTCTCCCTCTGGGAGAGGGCCGGGTGAGGGTCGCAGGATTTGAAAAGCCTTTATCTCGTAATGCCTGCCGCACGGCGTGCAAGTTCCAAATTATCGCGCACGCCCGCCAAATCCGGTTTAATCCGCAAAGTCTCGGTGAACTCGGCGACCGCTTCGGCGAATCTTCCAGACTCATAAAGCACAGCGCCAAGCGCATCATGGGTCTCGGCATGATTGGGGTTGTATCGCAAAACGGTTTTGAACTCAGTGATCGCATCGGAGCGCCGGCCGGCGGAAACGAGCAGCAGGCCGAGATTATAGTGCGCATCGGCGTAATCGGGCCTAAGCCGTATAGCCTCTTGAAAATGTGCAAAAGCATCCTGGGGCCGTTTCAGAGATTCGAGGACCAGAGCCAATTCGTGATGCGCAGTCGCGTCATTCGGGTTGAGGCGCAAAAGCTCTTCATAACGTGAGGCGGCTTCGGGGAAGCGGCCTCTCGCAGAATAAAGCTTGGCCAAGCCGGTAAGCGCCTCCGCGTCTTGCGGGGAAAGCCGCAACACCGCTTCGAGTTGGGAAATCGCCTCGTCGGGTTGACCGGATTCCCACAAGGCTTCAGCCAAATCCCTCCGGGCCGGTACATAATTTGGTTTCAGGCGAACGGCTTTCTCAAATTGCGTCTTCGCATCCGCCAATTGGCCGGAACTATAGGAAACAACACCTAACGCGTCGTAGGCCTCGGCGTAATTCGGGTTCAAGCGAATCGCTTCCGTAAAGTTCGTGACCGCCTGGGAAACTCGATTCGCTTTGTACAACGCAGTTCCCAGGTTCAGTTTGGCTTCGGCATAATCCGGCTTCAAGCGCAGCGCCTGCTCGAAGTGAGTCATGGCCTCTTGCAAGCGATTCGCGGATAGTAAGGCGTTGCCGAGATTATTCAGCGCGTCCGGATACGTTGGCCGCACATGCAGAGCGTATTCAAAATGTTCGATTGCGTCCGGTATTCGGCCCTCTGAATAAAAGGCGGCGCCGAGATTATTGTGTGCTTCGGCATAATCCGGCTTGATCTTCAATGCCTGCTGATACAGAGCGCCGGCTTCGGAAACCCGTCCCTCTCCAGATATGACGAAGCCGAGGTTGTTGTATGCCATCCAGCAATCCGGATTTCGCACGATTGTCGCCCTGTACAAGGTCTCGGAATTGCGATACATCGCGGATTGAAACCAGGTGAGCGTGCCCAGTACGCCGATCGCTGCGATCACTATCGGCGTCTGCCATCTACCGTGAGCGACGGCAGCGATCCAACCGAAAAATGCCAGGCTGGCGAGGTACTGAAAGTGATCGGCTACAAAAGAATAAACGAACGGGTAAACGTTGAAGAATCCCAGCGCTGGAAAAAGTGAACCGGTGAAAAGCAACAACGCCGCCAGGGGGCCGCGCGCCCGCCGGCGGACGAGCCACGCCGAAACCATGAGCGCAATGACGGCGGTGGGATAAAGATACTGCCACCACACTCGAGCGCTGACAGTCCATTTCGGATAAATGAATATCAGGTTGAGCGGCCATAAGAGCTTGCCAAGATAAAAGATGATCGCACGCCCAGCAATCAAGCATCTTTCGATCAGACTTAGCGAGAAATCGGAGCCCATAGCGCCGATATACCGGCGTTCCACCCAGGCGGTGACGAGACCGGCCCCTATACTTACAGCGAACCAGGGGGCCAGCGGCACCACATCTCGTTCCCACGATAATTTGCCTCTCGACCACCAAACGATCACAAGCAGCGCCGCAGGCAACGTTGCCGTCACGCTTTTGGTGAGAATCGCGGCGACGAAAAGCGACATCGCGATGAAATATTTTTGCGTGAGTCGCGAACTTCCGGAGTTCGTTTCTTCATCGTTTTGGAGATACAACAACATCGCCAAGAGATAGAAGACGGTCGAGAGTGTATTCTTCTGCTCGGAAATCCATGCGACGGACTCCACACCCACCGGATGCAATGCGAACAGAAATGCTCCGAGCCAAACTCCCCGGATGGATAACTGGGACAGGATTAGCGCAAACAAACACGACGCAGTGGCGTGAAGTACAACATTCAGCAGGCGGTATCCGGTGGTCGAGTCTCCCCAGAAATGGTGTTCCAGCCAAAACGCGCTGTGAAGCAGGGGATAGTACTGCTGTGTGGCGCCGATATCGAACCATATTCGCCACAATCCTTGAACCGATTGGAGGGCAGGCCGCGTAATGTGCGCATCGTCGTCCCAGAGCATTCCACCCCGAATCGACGGCCAGTATGCGACCAATACAGCCGCAAACAGCAGTAACGCGAGCCAAACCGGCGGCGTATGGCGCACAGCGGGAATGTTGTTCTTATCCTCTGCCACCGATAACATCCGGCCCGGAAAATAACACGAGACGTCACCAGCCTACAATCGCTCGGACGGATTCCCTCCTCGCCGAATTTGATCAAAAGCGTTAAAATTGGGACGAGGGCCGAGATCAACCTGCTTCGCGCACATCCGAATACTACCCATCGGCTGGAATTAGTTGGACTGACCAAAATTCAGATCGAGTACCGTCACGGAATTCCACGACGGGACTGCAGATGAGTGGAGTATTCCATCATGTTTTTGGGCGGCGAATGCACGTGGGCCGTAGCTTGAGAGTTCGCTTTTGCGTTCATGCTCTAAATTAGTACGACAAATGCCGCCGGATGGATTCCGCGATCGAACTATTTCTATCAACGTAAAGGCTTAACGGCGCGTGCTCCAGGATAAGAATTTGGCTCGTACACATCCACAGCTCGCGCGTTGACGTTATTACTCTCGATTGAGACGACAATGGATCACATCACGCGCGAACGACTTGAAGAACTCGCCGGGCCCAGTGCCGGGTATGATCTTGAAGCAACGGCAATCCTCTCACCGGAAGAATCCGTGCATCTTGCCGAGTGCCCGAAATGCGTTGATTTGTTTGTTGAAACCGTCCGAGAAAAAGTGAGACGTCGACAAGACGAGTCTCCTCCCGAAACCTAGAACCCGCAGATGCACGTGGTATCCTTTGCAAGCTGAAACCATGTCGCTGTTATCAAACCGCAACACGAACAGCGCGCGACAATTGCGCGAACTGCTGTCGGCATCCGATCTGATTCAGGCCCCTGGCGCCTACGATTGTCTGAGCGCTCGTTTAATTGAAGCCGCCGGTTTTCCAGTCGTCTACATGACTGGCTTTGGCACCTCCGCAGCCTACCTTGGCAGGCCCGATGTCGGCTTGCTTGGCATGAGTGAGATGGTCGACAACGCCAAACGAATTGTCGACGCAGTGGCAATCCCGGTCATTGCTGATGCCGATACGGGCTACGGCAACGCGATGAATGTCATCCGTACAGTTCGGGCTTACGAAAACGCCGGAGTCGCTGGCATTCACATCGAGGATCAGGTCGCACCGAAACGATGTGGCCATCTGGAAGGCAAGCTACTCGTGCCGGCTGCCGAGATGGTACAAAAAATCCGCGCTGCGGTGGATGCGCGGAATTCTTCGAATTTCTCCCTCATTGCGCGAACGGATGCGCGGGCCGTCGAGGGTCTCGACCGCGCCTTGGAGCGTGCGTATCTCTACCGAGAGGCCGGCGCCGACGTGTTGTTCGTCGAGGCACCCGAAACCGAACAGGAAGTCGAAGCTATCGCGGAACGCCTTCGAGGCACCCCGCTGCTGTTCAATTGGGCTGAGGGAGGCAAAACGCCGCCCGTTTCACTGGAGCGCCTGCGCGAGCTTGGCTTTCGGGTTGTCATCTTCCCGATTTCCACTTTGTTAATCGCGTCGCAAGCGATCACGAAAGCTCTACAGGTGATTAAGCAACAGGGAACGCCGATGTCCGTTATGGCTTATATGACGCCGTTCAAAGATTTTGTGAATTCGTTGGGCTTTGAGGAAATTCGAGAACTCGAAAAACAATACACTTCCGAACGGCGGACCTAGCCAGTCCATGGCGTTCAACTCCTCTTCGGTTGGCGCTTCCTCCTTTGAGAGATCAACGGTTGCGATGTCGCGCCGACATAACGTGACCTGCTATACTCCGGCCGATTATTGAAGCCTGATCGAAATGGAAATGATGAGGTGGGTTTTCCTCTCGGGGGGGTCTATGAAACACATTCTGGTACTTCTGACGCTTCTGGTGTTGCTCTCGGCTGTCACTTGCGTCACAGCAGCGGGACAGGGAGCAACTGCGCAAATCAGCGGAACTGTTAAGGACCAAAGCGGTGCGGTTTTGCCCGGTGCGGAAATCACGGCAACGCAAACGGAGACCGGTGTGGCCCGCATGACCTTGAGCGATGAGACGGGTTCGTATGTCTTGCCGAACCTGCCCGTTGGTCCATACAAGCTCGAAGTATCGCTTCCCGGATTTCGAACCTTCCTTCAATCGGGGATTGTTCTCCAGGTCAATAGCAGCACGGTTGTGAACCCAGTGCTCAATGTCGGGCAGGTTTCCGAGACAGTCGAAGTTCAAGCGAACGCGTCGCTGGTCGAAACGCGATCGACCGGTATCGGGCAGGTCGTCGAAAACACGCGGATCCTGGAACTGCCGCTCATCGGCCGCCAGGTTACCGATCTAGTCGGGATAATTGGTGCGGCTCTGCCGGTACTGACAACCGATACCACGTTTCGCGGCTCGTACCCGAAC
>MNKP01000134.1 GCA_001920875.1 Acidobacteria bacterium 13_1_20CM_2_55_15 | reverse complement strand
TTTTCCAACCGCGGTGTCGCCGAGCCACTTCGGATCGGGATCCTTCGGGAGTTCCCGGCCACCGGTTGAGCATCTGCCTGCGGCTGTATCCGGCGCGCTCAAGGTTTGTAGGGGCGTTCATTTCGGCGGACCAATGCTCGACGTTGCCTTTGTCGTCGGTGACATCGAAGTAAAGTTGCGAATGAGGGTTGGACAATGCGAACTTCACCACGACGCCCTTCACCGACACAAGTTTCGAGAGATCGTACGAAATGCCGGTTCCATGATGCGCAAATGCCGGAGTCGAACCCGCCAGAAGCCAGACGGCCACGAACAAAACGATGATCAAATAAGTTTTCATTCTGGGTTCTCCCAGGCTAGAGAATATCTCCGCCGTTCGCCGGACTGTCAAGATCGCTTGGGCACCACGAATGGCGTGCTACCGCGTGCGTCGAAACCTGTAATCGCCCGATATATGCTGCTCGAGAAGATGCGTCACGGCGCCCCGCCCATCTGTGACGAACTTGATCCCCAGCCCATGAAAGCCGGAGAAATTGGTTTCCGACTGCGCCACAAGCCGGTCCTTCTCCCTTCCTTTGAGTTCGGCGAATAGCGCTCCGTTCGAGACGGTGATTTCGATCATCGCCGGGTGCGGCCTGTTTCCCCAGAGGTCTTGTTCCTCATAAGTACCGGCGTATTTCGCCAGGATCTCGGGCGCGACTTTGACTTCGGTCTTCTTTTCGTCGGACACCTTGCCGACCCAGTGCTCGAGGCTGGTGTGGCTCTCGTTGCAGACGGACTCGAGCAGATCGGAATCCGCGTTCAACTCCGCGCGTAGTGACACTGCCCAAGGGCGGGCATACACCTGCCGATCGTTGAGCGTGACTTCAATGTTCATGTGGCCGAAATCCACCCGCCGGTAGCGTTCCGTCGTGCGCAACGCTTCCGAGTGGGGATGACCATATCCATCCAGCCACGACCGGTCATTGAAACCGTTGCTCTCCACTACCAGGGTGTCTCCTTCCCAGCGGCCAACCGAATGCCCCATCCAGCTCGGAAACGGATCGGTCTCCAACGGGCGCCCATCCATAAAAATCTGACGATAGGTGAGAGCTTCGTCCAGCATCAAGATCAGGCCTGGAGCTTGAACGATTTTCGTCTTACGCGCGCTGGTACTCTCGGCAGGACCCCACGGCAGGCACTGGATACCCGGGGAGTCTTTACGGAAGTCTTCCGCGCGCTGCCGAACCAAAGCTTCGGCCCAAGACTGGATTTCTCCTGGCTTCAGGTCCGCTGCAACGTTACCCGAATATTTGGCCGAGATCCTTTGCCAAATCCCCGACAAGTCGGGCTTGCCGTCCGCGGTGCGTGGCGCGGGCGCGGCGAGATTCGGCTTGCCGTTTGCAGTACGCGGGATGCCGGGCGTGGGATACTTCAGCCACTGCGCCGCGAGCGTCGTCGTCAGTGCAAACAAAATAATCACGAACACGATGGGTTTCATAGGTCACCTTTCTGCGGCTAAGGGTGGTAACGATACTAGCACCAAAAGGAAAGAGGCACAAAAATCACAAAAATGCTTTCCGTCTCATGCGCTCTCTTCTGTTTTTTGTGCCTTTTTGTGGCCCATTTTCCTTTTCTCTGGTAACGAAGTCGTTGGAGAATGTTTCAATGAGGCGAAGGGGTCGGAATATGCGCCGCAGCAGTTATGGGTTCATCGCGATCGCGGTCGCTCTGCTGTTCATTCCGTTATCTCTTAAGCCTGCCGACACTCTTCCCCTCCAAATCCCAGATGTTGCCTTCTGGCGCATGGTGACCGGCTTCTCCGAAGAAGCGGGATCCTTTCGATTCCAATACATGTCGAATGAACGCGAATTTGCGGCGCTTATCCCCGAGCTGAAAAAATCGACAAAGCCCGGCGGGGTCTATCTGGGTGTTGGACCTGAGCAAAATTTTAGTTATATCGCCGCGCTGCGCCCGCGAATAGCCTTCATCTTTGATATCCGGCGCGAGAATATGCTGGAACACCTTATCTACAAGGCCGTCTTTGAAATGTCGCCCACTCGCGTTGAGTTTGTTTCCAGGTTGTTTTCGCGAAGGACGCCTGCCGGTTTGAGCGATAAGTCAACCGTCAGTGAGTTGTTCCAGGCATTTGGCCGGGTTCCAGGCGACGCTCAGTTGTTCACACAAAATCTCGAAGCGATCAAAGACCTCTTGGTAAAGAACCGGCGGTTCTTGCTGACGTCGCAGGACCAATCGGAGGTCGACGGTGTCTATCGGACTTTTTTTAATGCAGGCCCAGGCTTTCCCTATCCAGGCAGGAATTTCGGCGCGTTCTTTGGCGGCAGCTATGCGGATTTAATGACGGCACGCGACGATGACGGAGAGCCCCGGAGTTATCTCGCCGGCGAAGACAGCTTCCAGTTTTTGCGCGACATCGAGAGACGGAATCTCATCGTCCCGTTGGTTGGAGATTTCGCGGGAACAAAAGCCATTAGAGCCGCCGCGGCTTACCTCAAGGAACACCAGGCCACAGTGACCACCTTTTACACGTCCAATGTCGAACAATACCTCTTTGAGCAGGGAGACGATTGGCGGCGATTTTACGCGAATCTCGCAACTCTGCCTCTAGACTCATCCAGCACATTGATTCGCAGTTCCCACTTTGCGCCTGCTGGAGCTCGGCTACGGCGCGTTCCGAGTAATTACGTGATGTTGCGTTCTTCGATCGCAGATCTGGTAAAAGCCTTTAAAGAAGGACGTATTCAGAACTACTACAACGCAATTCAGATGTCCCAGTAGGCCGGCCACGCCCATGAGGCGCTCGAGGAAACGTCAGCGCAAAAATGATGGGATCGGCTACAGGCGTATATGTTCTGGACGGAAGCCCAGGCCGATGAGGCGGGCGGGTACACGGCGAAGGAAGGGCCAGCGTTTGAACAGTTTCAACGGCCACGGCATGGAGATCATCTGATCGTTAGCGCCCAGGACTCGCTGGATCAACCGATTTTGAATAAGAACCTGCACGGCCTGTGTGATTCGCGTCGGCAATTCACGGCGCGACTGAATTCGTTCGAAATGCGCGACTGTGAGGCCAGCCTGTGCAAGATGCGCGGCCAAAATATTCGCGGCGGCGACGGCGTCCTGAATTGCGAGATTGATACCCACACCTCCGATCGGGGACATCGCGTGGGCTGCATCGCCAATGCACAAGAGCCCGGGGCGATACCACTTCCGTAAACGATCCACCCGAACCGTTAGAAGCTTGATGTCATCCCAAGTTCTCAATTCACTCATGCGGTCCCGCAAGAATGGAACGACGGACACGACGTCGTTGTGGAAAGCCGGGAGTCCCGCCTCTTTGATTCGGTCGAAATCGCCTTTACGAATCAAGTACGCGCACTGCCAGTAGTCGTCGCGATTGAGCATCACCATCATCTTGCCTTTGCTGATGTGTCCGAGAGTTTGTTCGCCGTCACCGGTTTGCCGCGACACGCGGAACCACAACACATCCATGGGCGCGCCGAGCTCATCAACCGGCAGACCGGCTTTCTCTCTCACGATCGAATGACGCCCGTCGGCCCCGACGATCAGGTCGGCGTGAATATCTGCCATTCCCTCAGGCGTGTTCGCTCGCACGCCGATGATCCGTCCGGCGTCTTCGAGCACATCGATTACTTCGGCTCGCATCTTCAGTTCGAAGTTCCGATAGCGCCTGGCGTGCTCGGCGAGGAACTCCAAAAAATCCCATTGCGGCATCAAAGCAATGAATTTGCAATGAGTGGGTAAATGCGAGAAGTCCGCCAGGATGACAAACTCGTCGCCAATCCGGCCGCCGAGTTCGCGCACTTCCTGATGAGGTTTCTGAAGGAAGTCATCGAGAATACCGAGTTCGTGCATCAATTCGAGCGTGGACGGATGGATCGTATCGCCGCGAAAATCACGCAGGAAGTCCGCATGTTTTTCGAGCACCACAACGTCAATCCCGGCGCGCGCCAGCAAAAAACCCAGCATCATGCCTGCGGGACCGCCGCCGGCAATGCAGCAACGTGAGTGAATCATGGTTTGGATGTTCTCACAAATATCCCTGTGGCCTCTGTGGGCTAGATCGATTGCCCTTTGCACCAGATCGTGTTATAGAACATCATCATTCGTCTAGGCCGTCGACGGGGTTGCCGCACTTTTTTGTTCAAGTCTACGTGTTTGTTGAAAGGAGACGTCCAATGAAGCGATCTATTTGTATCGTGGCGGGACTAATGCTGTTCGCGCAAGCCGCCGGCGCCCAGGCGCCGGCGGCGGGGCAGAAGATAGGCCTCGCCGCAAGCATGCAACGCGCCTACGCGACTCTCAAGGGGAACATGACGGAGGCCGCCGCAAAGATGCCTGAGGCCAATTACACGTTCAAACCGGCTTCCGATCCCAATCTCCGTACCTTCGGCCAGTGGATCGGCCACCAGGCCGACAACCAGTTTCTCAACTGCGCCGCTATCAAGGGCGTCCCGAACCCGAGCCCTGCCCAGAGCAACGAGAAGAAAGCAACCAAGGCTGAGTTGGTCAAAGCCCTGGCAGCGGCGTTCGCGTTCTGCGACGATGCGATTTCGTCGCTGACGGATCAGAGCGCGATGCAGATGGTCAAGCAGGGTGAGGGCGAGAGCGCTCGCGGCGGAGTAGCCTCGGCGTTGCTCTCGCACGGTCTCGAGTCGTACGGCATCGTCGTCGTGTATTTTCGCGCAAAAGGCGTCGAGCCGCCCAATGCCAACCCGGGCGGGCGCGGTGGCCGAGGCGGCCGCGGGGGACAGTAGCGCGTCCACCGGCTTCTTCGCGATCAGCCCGCTAAAGTGGCGGACGCCCCTGGTGATGACGGGTCGCGGACTGGTAGGCATGCGCGAGCAAGAGAATCTCGGAGTCGCCGAAGATCTTGCCCGTAAAATGCAGGCCCGTCGGCGAACCGCGGAAAAAGCCGCTCGGCATGCTGACGACGGGGTGGCCGGTGCGGTTCGTGAGTAACTGATTGCTGCCAATGAACAGGTCGAGACCCGCCATGGCTTCGTCCATCCGCTGCATGACGCGCGTCCGGAAGCGATTTGCCTGTATGAAATCGACGGCTGGAGTGAAGTACGCGCTGCGGATCTCGATCGGCCGGACGCTCTTTTCCGGCCCTTCTTCGACCTGCGTGAGCAGCCCGCTGCGCGTGACGTCGTCGAAGAATGCGGCGGTTTCAGCATAGCGGATGAAGTCGATCGCAGGAATCGGAACATCGGGCAGATCAAATGGGACCAACAGCACACCCATCGAGCGGATAACTCGAAGCGCTTCCTGATTGTTGGTCCGCGTGGCCAATTCAACCTCAGCGAGGTCTGGATCGCCGGGGGTATTAGCGATGCTGCCTTCGAACGCCGACCGGAGGTATCCTACGCGCAGCCGGGTCACGTCGGCCGTCGCGTCCCAGTTGAACGGCACATCGATGACGGAATTGTCCTTGCCATCGAGTCCATGGATGGCATTGAAGACCAGAGCGCAGTCCTCGGCTGAACGGCAAATAGGTCCGACCGTATCCTGAGTCCAGGCCAGCACCATTGCGCCGTGACGACTCACGCGACCAAACGTTGGCCGCAGGCCCGTGACGCCGTTTCGAGTGGATGGATTGATGATCGAGCCGCCGGTGTCGGTGCCGATCGAGAAGCCTACGAGTCCAGCCGCCGTCGCTGAACCAGGTCCCGCCGAAGAACCCGACGCGTCCTGATCCGTATTCCATGGGTTGCGGGTCAAACCTCCGAACCAGCGGGCCGTGACAGCCAACGCTCCAGTCGAGAGTTTCGCGATCAGGATGGCGCCGGCGTCGGTCAATCGCGTGTACACAGTGGAGTCCTCGTCGATGACTCGATCGCGAAACGGCGTCATGCCCCACGTTGTCTTCGTTCCCCGCACGGCAAACAGATCCTTGAGTCCCCACGGGATGCCGTGTAGCGGACCGCGATACATCCCTGCGGCGATTTCTTCGTCCGCTCGACGGGCCTGACGAAGAGCCAAATCCTCCGTGAGATTTACCACGCATAGAAGCTTGGGATCGTAACGCTCGAGGCGTGACAGGTACAGTTTTGTGAGCTCAGTCGGCGTGATTTTACGCGTCTCGATCAGCTTTGAGAGATGCGTAACGGGAAGGAACGCCAGATCCTCGTCGGTTGACGGCATGGAAACATCGAGCGGTTGCCTTCTCAAAGGCCTTCGCTCTGTGGGAAGGGGCTTTCCAGGGAGAACCGGATTGAACACAAACGCCGGTTGGGTGTTCCCGAGGTCTGTACGTCGCAACTCATCGAAGCCGGGCAGAGGACCGGCTCCGCTGTTCAGCCGCGCGAGAATGCTCTCCTGCTCCTGGGGGGTGAATGATAAACCGGCAATCTTCGCCGCTGCTTCGAGCATCTCGCGTGTGATTCGCGGAGCATCCTGCGCCACGGCCATCAACGCACCGGGCATCAACGCCAGGCTGCCGGCGGAGAAGCATTCGAGAAACCGACGCCGGTTCAGCGCAAGTGCACGTTCATCCATCGCTCAAGAAACGTCAGCGGGCCTTCGTTTCGCTGGAGGCACTCGGGTTGACTTTTACATCGATGTCGACGGTCGAGAACAACGCCGAGTCACCGGCAATCGCACGAATCCGGTAGTTACCGGGGGCGCTGAAACTCACCTTCGTTTCCGCTGTGATGGGTTTTCCGTAAACAGGCGGGCTGACATTCGGATCGAATTGTACCTTGCCTGGTCCTCGATAAAGAATCCACCGGACCCGCACACCTTCTACGCCTCCTCTGACCTGGCCATCAGCGGTACGGTCTCCGCGACGAAGTTTTGGCAGTCCATCATCCGTGACCGTGACCCGTAACGTTGCCGTCCCGGGCAGAGTAACCGTTTGAGCGGGACCGCCGGTAATGACCGGGGCCGTATCACCGGCGATAATGGCATCGGATATGGGGCGCCCCAAACTCATCAGGAAAGGGTCAGCAGCGGCATTTGCGGAAATCAGTAGTTTGTCCGCTTCCCATTCCGGCTGCAGCCACCCCTTGGAGAGATTCGTTCGGCCTCTGTTTGTAAGTGTCCACACCAGACGTTTCTCTCGAGGCCAATCCTTGGGCACGATGACTTTGAATACCCACCATCTTCGTCCCGGGTAGAAGTGCGTCGGCTGGCCTTGATCACCTGTCCCAAGGTCGAATGTGTTCTCGGGACCAATCGGTACATCGACCTCTTCCTCGGTATTTCGGTTGAAGTAGCCAAACCACAACGAGAAACTACCGTCGGGGTTCCTCTCCCATCCATCAAATGTGGGACTCACATCTTGCCCGCGAGGATATTCGATTCCTGGAAAGGGCGGCTGCTGAGCGTGTATGGTGAGACAAGCGAGCAGAAGGGAGATCGCGCAAACCGCAACCTCCCATCGTCGATTTGTTCTAGCAATCACCGCTGACTCGTGAGTGTCTGTTGTTTCGCCTTACGCTCTGCGAGCTCCGCTTTGAACTGTTCCTCAGACATGTAGTAGTAGCTGAGCCAAGCGGATGACATCTCGTCTACGGTTCGTAATCCATACGTGATTTGCGCGTCTGGATCCGGATTGTTCCTGTTCTCTGAGCTGTTGTCATGCCACATGACCGTATGCAGAATCGTCCCTGCAGGCAGCAAGGGCGCCGCATCGTCCGCATAGACGTAGTTATTCATCCAATTAAATTCGAACCGGGCACAACTCAGCGTTTCAATTTTTCCATTCGGATAGATCGCTTCGATGCACTCGGCCTTGCCGCGGGTGTGCATGTGAGGTTGGAACGAAAGCAGCCGGGCCGGCTTGATCAGACTCAGGTAGCCATCGGACCGCACATTCGCCTCGTGGGGGCGAAGGTCGACTTGGCGGGAGCCCATAGTCATTGAAGTGACCGTGTATTTTGGCGTGTAACCCTTGGGATAGAACTTCAGGCCTAGGAGGACGTTGACAGGAGTCTCTGTACCGTTCGAATGAAGGTGGAACTCGAAATTGATTTTGGTCCCCGCTGTGATGTACCGCCCTGAGCCGTCCTTAAATACATCCGGCCCTTTGCCAATCGCATACTCGTCGAGGAAGACACCCTGCTGTGTCATGTCGAGCTGCACGTTCCCGTCGACCGCGCCACCGTGGATGCCGTCGTCTCCGGGTTTTATCATCGAAGTTCTGATGTGATGGATATTCGGATAGCCCTTGGTCGGAATAATCTGAATCGCCTGAATATAGCGGTTCTCCGTCAGACCAGGATCCACCGTGATGTCCGGCCACCAATCTGGCCCCGCGGCCTTCACAACCAAATCTTTTTGAAGGCTGATGACGACATCCGGCTTGCCAATCTGCCATGCAAGCGCATCGGGGAATTGGCGCGGCGGTGGCATGTCTGCGGGATTTCCTTGAGGAGCGCCGGCGTCAGCCCACTTGACGAGCGTCGCGATTTCCTGATCGGTTAGGGAGATGTCATTATTAAACTGCCGGATACCCACGTTCTTGTCGATGAACCACGGCGGCATCTCTCGGGCTATGACTTTCGCCTTGATCGACTTCGCCCACGGCCGCGTCTGTTCATAAGTCAACAACGACATCGGCGCAATCGTGCCTTCGCGGTGACAGGCCTGGCAATGCTGCTGGAGGATCGGCGCGACGTCCTTCGTGAATGTAACTTGTTGCTGCGCCATCGCCGGCGTAAACATTACGGCTACTGCGACAGCGGACATCAAAAACGTAAGGGTGCTCTTCATCGTCATAACCTCTTCTTGTTTTGCTTGTTAGCTTACCACTTGCTCCCTGATTCCGAAAGCGACAAACAAGAGCGGCGCAAACATTCCCCTGCTCTGCGCGGAGGGGAATACATCAGTGCGGCGCCTACCGCTACTGCGGGACATAATCCAGAGCCATCTGAAGCGGGACTTGTTTGGTCACTTTGGGCTCTTCTGAGTAGTCTGACAGCGGCGTGATCGTGACCTTGATCTCGCTGCCGCTGGCGAGTTCCACAGGCTGCTGTAGCCAGTAACGCTGGAGCCATTGCGGCCGCGGACCGTGCAACCGCAGGAGCGGTAAGTGCGCCCCGGACGGCGTCATCGCGTCGACACTCAGCGATTCATAAGCGCGATCCAGCATGGGCCGGAGCGCCACGATGCGGGCGGGTTCCGCGAGCGCGTGAGAAAAAGTGCCAAGAGTGAAAGGCGGGCTTGTGCTTGTTGGGCCGCCGGCGGCTTTAGGCGGATCGATCACAAACGATCGCAGCTCGCCGCCCGAGGGCGGCGGATCAGTGAAGTACAATCCAATCGTGCTCTTGTCCGAGACGGCGTTCTGCTCCTGATCGAAGTGCTTCTTATAGTGAACCAGCAGGTTGATCTTGGAGCCAGGCGCCAGCCGGAAAACTGCGCCGTTTGGCACGGCCATCGTTTCGGTTCCAGGCTGCCATAGTGCCAGCAGCGGACCATTCTCAATGCTGATGAGGGCGTCACGTACGATCGACGGGGCGCCGGGCATCAAGTCGGCCGCCCTTACCCATTTCGTGCTGGTCACGTTGACCGGCAGCGAACGCTCATAGGTGTCCTCGATCACGCCCGGCGCCACGGTATGTTCGGCATCCATCGGAATCTCGAGATCGGGCGGTCCGAGCTTCCACTGCGGATTGAAAGTCACCGCCGGAAGCTTTGCCCCGGTATCGCCTTCCGGTGTCCCCCCGGATGCCCAGACGATGATCGTGTTGATGTCGCGCGAATTGATCGGATGCGCGCCTTTGACCGCGGGACTGGTTGGGTCAACCGGCCACGGCGGCATTCGGCCCGCGCTAAGCTCATCGCGGATCGATACGGCCCATGGCACGGCGTCCGCATACGTCATGAGCGACATCGGGCCCGGCCCTCCTTTGACATGGCAACGGCCGCAGTGCTCGCGCAGCAGTGGGAAGACATCCCGGTTGTAGTCGTACTTTGATGTCACCGGCTTGTGCGCGCTGGTGTGCCCGCCGCCAACTAGAAGGAGGAAAACAATCGCAAGGACGGTGAAGGGGTAACGATTCATTCCCCTCATGAGGGGGAGACGACGAGCGAAGGGGGTCGATTTCGGACTCTGTGGGCAAAGCCCTCTACCGGGTTCCATAAATCGTCTGAATGTCCGCTATCGCTGCGGAAAAGTCCCGATACAGCGGCAGCAAACGCTCTCTGTTGCCGAGATCGCCGGCTGCATCGATCTGCCAGGCGGCCAGCGTCAATCGTTTCACCGCACTGGCCATATCGGCCCGCCGCGCTTCGGGCACGTCGTTCATATGATTTTGCTCGAGCGTGAGGGCGACATCCTTTGCGCCTATGGCGGGATACCAGACGGCGCTCAAATTACCTTGCTCCAATAGTGTCTTTACCGATTGCGCGCGCTTAGCCAACTCCGCGAGCAGTTCCGCCGTGGTCGTGGGTAACGCCTCTTCCGGCGCGATCGAGTTGCCGGCAGCCGTGAATGGGTAGATCGGAACCGATCCGCCTGTCACATTGCCATTCGTCTGCGGCGATGGCGCCGGCGTCCCGCCCCCGGCCGGTGTCCTCACCACAAGCGCGTTGGGAGTGCCCGCCGGCTGCGCGGCCACGGCAGCAGGAGGCGCAGCGGCCGGCTCCTTCGAGTAGTCGGGAAAAGTGAAGTCGAACACTCGTTCCTTGTCGTCCGCCTTGAACTTTACACGCAACGCGAAGCTGGCCGGCAGGGTGGTGCCTGGCAACCGCATTTCGAGTGTGTTGCGATCCTTCGTTCGCCCCGGCCTGATGGTAATGGGCGCGCCGATGTCCCTTCCGTCTGAGTCAGTCGTGGTGACCGTACCGGCGAAACCGGCGATTGCCAGCGGCCGCGTGAAGTCGTCATAGAAGTACACGCGAAACACGTTGGGACGCACGAACGTGCCCTCGAGATGATGCCAGTTGTCATCGGCCATGAAAAACTGTCCGCCGTGGCGAGGATTGTGGTCACCGTGCGAACGCCGTTCATAACCCTTGATCCGGTTACTGCCGTCTGCACACGTTCCCGGATAGAGCTCGCGGACGTTCGAATCATTCCCGCAAGTAAAGTAGAGCGACACGGTGATCGGAACAAGTTCGCTCCTGTCGACCGGGCAAACGCCGGGCTTGTCCTGGATGAATGACTGGAACTTGAGACAGGAATACGCCGTGACGATCCGGACCGGCACAAGCGGCACGCCAGACTGTGGACACTTCCCGGGTTTGTCCTCGAGAACGCCTTCCTCACCCGGCGTCGTGCAGACCCAGGACAGAGGAGGCAGTTCGTTCGCATTCGCCGGTTTGGCGCCGGCGGTTGGACCGGCGGCAGTTCGGACCTCATGCAGCGTTGAGAAATCGCCGTCGTAGACTTTCGCGATGATGCGATCCCCCGCTTTCACCCTAAGGCTCTCATCCTTATCCACGCGGTAGGTCATCGTCATCGCCGCCATCCAACCGGGAACATTCTCGCCGTTGATGGTTAACGTTCGGGCATTCGCGTCGACCTTCTCCACAGTGCCGCGAAATGAGTGTTCTTTTGGTTCGCTTGGCTGCGCGGCTGAGGGTTTCAAGGACGAATTCGACTCCGGTACAGCTGGCTGAGACGGCGTTAAAGAAGTGCCGGCCGATTGCCGCGCTTCCACACCGGTAACATCTCTGCCGGCAGGCGCCGGGGTTTTCCGAGACTGACGCACCCACCAACCGAGGGCGAGGATAGCCGAAGATATGAGAAGCGCCACTACGACCGCCCTGATCCTCATGCTGCTATTCTACGGGGCTTTGCTCACAAAAGTGAATTTACCGTGGTTCGCAGTTACGGTCTGTCCTTACTTCGGCAGCACTCCTTTCCCGTCCAGAACAAAGGTCAATAGTTTCGGTGGAACGGTCGGTCCCGTAGGCGCGTTGCCCGGCACGGCTCCCGGCGCTGGAGGCGGCGCGTTGGGTAGTGGAGGTAGTACGATTCCCTGGCCCCCAAGGAAAGCGACGTATTGTTTTCCATCGAGCATGTAAGTGATCGGGGGGCCCATGCCACCGCGCAATCCAGTTTGAATGTCTAATAACTTTTCACCCTTGTCAGCGGTATAAGCAACCAGATGACCGTCAGGGATGACCTGGAACACAAGATTCCCGGCGGTCGTCACCGTCCCTCCTCCCACGGCTCCTCCACCTGGAGTGCGCCAACGTTCCTTTTGCGTGACAGGATCCCACGCGACAAGCGCAAAGTGTTGTCCTTCGGGTGGCACCGGTCCGATCGCCGCAGGAGCAGGACGCGCTGGGCCAAAGCCGGTGCGGAGGATTCCGGTATTTCGTTCTCCAGGCTTGTAAACGAAATCCGTTTCGAGCGAGAACGTGCGGCTACCATCGGTCGTCGTGGGAATGTAAACCAAACCCGTTGAAGGATTGAACGACATGGGAGACCAGTTATGTGCTCCATTGGGAGAGGGCGCCAACGTGATGGTTTCTTTGTTTTGATCGTAGTGCGCTTCCGGATTCACAATCGGCCGGCCTGTCTCTTGATCGATGCCTTTTGCCCATGTAACTTGGGCAAAAGGCTGAGCTGAAATGAACGCTCCCGTGAGGCGATCGAGAACATAGTAAAAACCGTCCTTGTTCGCCTGCATGAGAACCTTTCGCTGCCTGCCATTGATCGTCAGGTCCGCGAGTATGAATCCCTGGACGCTGTCATAATCCCAGGAATCGCCGGGAACCGGCTGGTAATACCATTTCAACTCGCCCGTGTCGGGTCTGACGGCCAGGATAGAACACACAAACAGGTTGTCTTTGCCTTTGGACTGCCGCAACTCTTCCGGCCATGGACCACCGTTGCCGGTTCCGACGTAAATGAGATCCGCGTCCGGATCGTAGGCCATACCGTCCCAAACCGTTCCACCGCCGCCGAGTTTCCACCACTGTCCAGACCACGTCTCTGCGGCCTTTTTCAGTGCAGGATTCTCGAATGGTTTCGAAGGATCGCCGGGAATCGTATAGAACCGCCATGCGAGTTGTCCGGTATTCGCATCGTACGCTGCGAAAAATCCGCGGACCGGAAACTCAGAACCGCTCACGCCGATGATCACTTTGCCTTTTGCAATCCGCGGCGCCATCGTGATCGTGAAGTTATCTTGAGGATATGCGACGCGCGCTTCCCAAAGCGGCTTACCGGTTTCGGCATCCAGAGCTTCGAGTCTGCCATCGATCACGGGCGCGATGATCTTCCCCTGATAAATAGCAATGCCGCGATTCACAACGCCGCAACAGATCTTTGGCCGGACGGCGGTCTGATTGACTTCGGGATCCCACCGCCATCGTTCCTTGCCCGTGCGGGCATCGACGGCGAAGACGACGCTCCAGTTTGTGATTCCATATAATCCGCCATTCCAGAAAAGCGGAGTTGCTTCCTGATTGCCGCCCCCCTGTCCAACGTCATACGACCAGGCCAGCCCAAGCCGGCTCACACTGCTCGTATCGATCTGTTTCAGCGGGCTGTAGCGGGTCTCGCCCGGAGTGAGACCATAGGTTAGCCATTCCTCGCCCGTTTTGCCGGCATTCCTCAGTGCCAAATCATCGATCCGCCGCGTTTGCTGGCCCGCGGCAATCCACGTAGCAAACAGCAACCCGGTGAGAAACAGAAACAAGACGATCAGCTTTCGAGCGCGCATTGTTTACCTCTCTGAATTGAATTCAACCTGTGGGGCAATTATACGGAAGTACCTTTTGCTTGGCGAACATCAATCGACCTCGAACCAGCGCCCACAGGCGGCGACGTGGTCCTTGGGATTGTTCGCGCATCCACCCAGCGATACAATGAGCACACCTTTTTCAGTTTGATTCTGGTCTGTTGGGCGGCAGATGTGCACAAGAGTGACGAGTCCAACAAGTACAAGCATCTGAGACAGGCCGCGGAGCGGGCCACTCAAAAGCAACCCGACGAAATCCACTTGATTCGGGCCCCGAATCATCAATGGACGAATCCCGCAGCGATCGAACCGTACACGACAGCACTTCACGCTCACGGATTCGCAGATGCAGGAATTTTTACGGTTGATGTACTCCCGGTTGCGCTCCAGTTTCTGTTGAAAGAATCGGAGCGCATGTATGCCGTGATTTACGAACATCCCAAAGCAGGAATCTGGATCAATTTCGTCGTCTTATTTAAAGACGGAAGCAGCATTACGTTCACAAACACACGGGATCGGGGTATGGAGAAAAGGCCAGGCCATCCCACTGTCCATGTTGCCGGGGCGGCGGCAGGCCAACTCTATTCGATAGCTGTCGCTCAATGTCCCCGGCAACCTCGCAAGGTTCTCACGCCTGAGTCGCTTGTCACCGAATTCGAAAAGGCCTGGGCCGATGGCATTCGATGGCGAAAGAGCCGAGGCGGCATTTCGGTGGCGGAGGTCGCGAGCGTGGCGCTGTCGCGAAGTGGCCAGCCGGTGCGCGTCCTTCGGCCCGAGCGGATTCACTACATCGCAGAGCAGGAAGGCAAACCGGAAGCCGAGCTGAAGAACGTACTACGCAGGATCTTCGAATCGTATTCCGGGGTGACGAAGGCGTACTTGGTGTCGGTGAAATATGACGAATCGCCGCAGATCTGGGTCGCTCTGTGCCTGATGTCGGCATCGCGAGAAATGAAAATGCTCCACGCCATCCGCAGCATCTTCAAGTCGCTATTCCGAAAAGGCAATGATCTCGACATTATGTTCGTGGGCGACTCCGAAGCGGCCCGAATCGAGGCGGTCTGCAAGCCCTTCTTCCAGTGCCCTTCAGAGTGATCCTGTTGCCGGTATCGCCTGCATTGCTAGTCATTGCCGGCCAGGCCGGGAACGGCACGGCGGGTGACCGTAATCAGGGCCGAAGCTTCCTTCCCTGAACGCGTCTTGACACGTGCCGCGGCTGGGGGATATACCTACCCCGGACTTAGGACTAGGAGGCGCCTGTGGAACACGTTATTTCCGGCCTGTTGGGACGTTACGAGAACGGCACGCTCACCCGCCGCGAATTGATTCAGGGCCTGGCCATGCTGACCGTGGCCGGCGGAACGGCATCTGCCGCGGATACCGGCTTCCAGGCATCCACCATCAATCACGTCTCCATTCAAGTCAGCGACATCAAGCGATCCGCTGAGTTTTACCTGCGCGCATTCGGCTTGCCCATGCGCGTAGCGGGCAATCCCAGCGCTATTCGTTTAGGGGTAGGCCCGAGCCATCTCACCCTTCGACAAGAGAAGCCGTCCGGAAACGTGGACCACTTTTGCCTCGGGATTGATAAGTTCAACCGGGAGTCGGTCATCCGCGACTTGAAGGCGCGAGGTGTTACTCCAGAGCCCGACGAAAAGGGACCTCAAGGCTTCCATGTGAAAGACCCTGACGGATTCCGAGTTCAATTGGGTGAGTCGTCCGAGTTCTAGGGAAATTGCCGGCGGCGTGAAGTTTCTGAATGCGAGCGCCGAGCGATTTGTGCCCGTACGGAAGGTAATCGCAAAGTTCGAAATATGGGGAGATATGCTGCTGGG
>MNKP01000019.1 GCA_001920875.1 Acidobacteria bacterium 13_1_20CM_2_55_15 | reverse complement strand
CCTTCTCATCAGCAGGTCGTAACTTTTGTGACCCAAATTTTTTCGGGCACATCGATTCCGCGAGACGTGACCGGAACCCTCGCAATTACTTCCGCGGGAAGTTCGAATCTTCCCGTATCCGTGATGGGCCTAAGATTTCGAGGTTCGAACTTCAGCACTGTTCCGATAACGGATCTCTCGGGCAATCCGGGTCCGCTACCGACCATTGCAACCGGTGTCGGCGGAACCGGGGCTGTTTTGTTGCCTCAGTTTGTCACGGGAGGTGGTTGGGCAACGGAGCTTGTCCTGATGAATACGGGTACGGGCATTATTACTGTGAGCGTGGACCTCTTTAATTCGAGTGGTAATCCGCTCTCGGCTACTTTGAATGGCCACAATGCAAGCAGCTTCACGAATTTGAATATTCCTCCCGGTGGTGTCCTGATCCTTGCGCCACGGGATTCAGACGGAGACGACGACTTCTGACAAATTCGGGGTCAGACGGGTCCCGTCTGACCCCGAATTTGTCGGTCTTGCTTCTTTCCTAGTGCAACCATAGAATCGGCCACATAAAACAGAGGGGAGATTCTATGCGTTTTCGAAATCGATCGATTTTGCTCTTCATAACAGCATTGTGGCTCGGCGGATGCTCGGGCCCGCCTGCTCTACGCACACTGGCTCAGGATGCAGTAGCCGCGATGGGCGGCGCCGAAAAACTTCAAGGCGTGAAGACTCTTGCGATGAAAGGCGGGACAGGAACGCGCTTGAGAATGGGCCAGATGGTAAAGGCGACCGATCAGGAGAATCCCGCACAACTCAAGGACGTGGTCGACATTGTCGATCTCGGCAATGGCCGCGCTTCACTCGATTACGCGCTGCAGCTCGGCGGCTTCATGCAGCATCGGCATGAGATTTTAACGAAGAAAGGAGACAAGTCTATCGGCATCGAGATCGTCGGCACTCGCCCCATAATTGCCACGACTCCAGGTGGTCTCTTCAGCTGGGGCACGCAAAACTCGCCGGAGTTTTTGTTGCGGCGCAACGTTGTGACAATTGCTCTATCAGCGGCGGAATCGGCTTCCGACAGGCAACCAGCGATCGATAAAGAACTGAACGGCAAGATGTACAAGTACGGCACGGCGCAGACGAAATCGGGCGAAGATCTTGGATTGTACTTCGATCCTCAAACAAGGTTGTTGGCAGCGTATGAGGTGATCGATACCGAGTCCATTCTTGGAGACGTACCTGCCCAATATATCCTTAGCGATTACAAAACAGCCGATGGCCTCACGCTGCCGCATCACATTACGGTCCGAAAAGGCGGGAAGGATTACTCGGATGTTCAATTTGTTTCGATAGCGGTGAATGACCCCGCGACGGAACAGGTTTTTGCGATTCCCGATTCTGCGGCAGAAGAAGCCGACAAAGCGGCCGCCGGGGACGAGTATTCGCCCATGAAGATTGTTAAAGTCGGCAACGGTGTTTATCACGCGGTAGGTTATTCCCACCACACGCTTATCGTTGAATTTCCGCAATGGCTGGCGCTCGTGGATTCGCCTTACACAGAGACGCAGGCCAAGGTGCTGTTCCGCGCGATTCAGGAACAATTTCCTACAAAGCCGGTAAAGTTTGTCGCGGTTTCGCATCACCACTATGACCATATCGGAGGCGTTCGCACGTCCGCAGCAATGGGCGCAACGATACTCGTAGAGAAAGGAAATGAGCCGGTTCTTCGTCCGCTTCTGGAGGCGCGGCATACCCATCCCCAGGATGAACTCGACAAACGGCGCAATAGTCAGCCGGCGCAGCAAGCCGGCGCAATCGAAGTTTATGAGGGGAAGAAGATCATCAGCGAGGGTGGTCAATCGCTCGAGCTTTATCCGGTTTCGTTCCCTGAGCACGTCGATCCGATGGTTCTTGCTTACGCCTCGAGCGCGCGGGCGCTGTTTCAACCCGATTTGTATACGCCGCCGGCGGCAGCGAATGGCGGCCCGCCCGCACAGCATTTGTTACAGGCGTTAAAGCAACTCAATCTCAGGGTGGACACGATGGTCGGCGGACACGGCGGCATCGGAACATTCGCCGATTTCCTCAAAGCCGCAGCCCCTGCCGCCTCTTCGAACTGAATGTGTATGCGCCGGGCCGTCTGCTTGATGATTTGCTTTGCCGTCGCGGCCGGCGCCCTTTCGGCGCGGCCTGTTCAGATTGGCGATGGAATTCCTCTCGATCTCAAATCGATTCCGATATCCGATTGGATCAATGCGGGCGAGCAGGCGGAAATTCCATGGGATTTGCGGCTGAGTGATCCTCATCTGCGTATTGATCAGCGGTTGGAAGTGTCTTACGTGATTCATCTCAGCGCGAAGGATCTGAACCGGACCGGGAAGGCTCACGAACTGTTTTTCGTCAGCCGGATCAGTAGCCCTGATGGTGAATGGCTGGACCAACCCAACATCGCACGCTACGTTGTCGAACAGGAATTGCCGAAGGGCGTTCAGACACAGTTTTTCATGCGGGTTTGCGTGCAGCCCGGGGATTACGTCCTGTGGCTCGTCCTCTACGACCGGCAAACCGGGAGGCACAACGTAGGCAGGCGGCGCATACGGGTTCCCGAATTTCGCGGCGATCCATTACCGGATATTTATCGACACATGCCGTTAGTGGAATTCCCGCAAATCGACGAGTCCGAGCAGAATGGACCGGGTTTTTTAACAAGCCGGCTCTACCTGCCTGTCCACAATAAACATGCTTTAGAAGTGGAGCTCATTTCGACCCTGAGTCCTCCCGAACAATGGACTGGCCGCACGCGTGTCCTGCGCTCGCACAACGACAATACCATTGGTGCCATTATCGCTTTGTCGCAGCTGGAGCTTGCCGGTGGCACGTTATCGATCACAGGTCTGGATCTTGTACGGCATCAGGTGATCTTCGAAGAACCAAGCATTCACGGCCCCAATTGGCAATCGTTGATGGAAGCGTTGAAGAAGGCGCAGAGCCCCGAACTGAGTGCGCAAGCCCTCCAGGGCAGCAAGAATAATGGCGCATTCTTCAGGGAATTTTTGAGCCAGCGGATCAATAGTGAAGGCTTTGATGGAAGTCCGATTCGCGTGCTGATTATCGTAACGAGCTCGCAATTGTTTCAACGCGGATCCGATCTCACGCCGCTACAAGTTGAAGGGGACTGCCGCTGCCGCGTCTACCATCTCCGATTCCGGCTCAACATGGCTGATGTGTTTGACGAGATCGAAAAGATCGTCAAACCGCTTCATCCCCGCACATTCAATTTGATAACCCCTCGCGATTTGCGAAAGGCCATTGCGGAAATCGTGGCGGATTTGGAAAAGCTGTAACGGTCAGTTCGGCCGTAAGACTTCGCCAGTCTGATCATCCTGTCTGCGCCCGCGGCTGCGGCTTCTCTTGAGGCTTCACCCTATCGGGCTCGCGCTTCGCGCCCTCTCCTGCGAGGAGGGAATTGCTGAGCATGGACAGAGCGGTGTAAATCACAACCGCAATAACCAGCCAGCGGACCGCGTCGAGTGGGAGTTCCTTCACAATATATGCCGCCAACAGAACACCAGGGATGCCGCCGAGAGCCAGGCCAAATGCGGCCCGCAGGCTGTAACTCTGTTCCCGAATGAATCGAAGGCCGCCGACCGGCATCAGGAAAGCACAGGATCCCATCATGATCGGAAAAGCCGCTTTCGGATTCATGCCTAGCAGGCTGACCAAAATCATGCAAGGAGCGTAGAGTCCGATACCCAGGGTCATCAGGGCACCCAGCATAAAATTGACGGCAACAGCGATAACGAGCTTCAAACCAGCGACGCCGAGAGCTTCCCCGCCGCCGGGAAAGAGCTTCATTTGGGTCATGAACATGAGACTCGCAGCAACCAGAAGCGCCATGCCCATTCCGATTTGAACCGTCCGCCTCGGCCAACGAGCGACCACGCCGGCTCCGAGCCACGCCCCAAGAATAGACGCGCCGATCATGGAAAATAAGGTAGGGACGTCAACGGGGATAATGCTGGTATAGATGAACGTCTGAACAACCGTCGGCAGTGCGTGGCCGACGTTGAGCGTACCGGGAATGATACGGTCATCCACCAGCTGAAAGAACCGGAAAAGCGTTGTCGATGTCGCGTACGAGCCAATCCCCAGAGTATCGAAGAAGTTCGTGAAGGCGCCAACGCCGATTTGGAGAAGATTCGGAAAACCCGGCCTCTCTTTCGACGAAGGCAGCATCCGGCTCCATCCGCCGACAAATACCGCCGTCAAAGCGCTCAAGGCCACTAGAAGACCCGTAATTGGATTCATGCGGCCGAGTCTAGCACAAGGACAATCATCGAACTTTTACATCGAGTGGCTGACCGGACTGTGACAGGAACCGAATTGTTCCTCCGAGCGGACCGTTTGAGCCGTTGCTAAACAATATGAATTGTGTCGTGAAACCGCCGGCGTCAGCGAAATGCGGGAAGAACAATTCGGGAGACGACGAACCGTCTTCCGCAACAGGCGGCGTTGTTGTGATCAAGAAATCGCCGCGTTCGTTGGTTCGGCCGCGCAAACCGATCACAGCAATCGCAGAGGCACTGGTGATTCTTAACAGTCCTTGAATCGGCAAGCTCAAGTTCTGAAGTCCCGGAATTTCCGTCAGAAAGGCAGCGAGTTGTGCATTTGCTCGAACCCCGATCGTTGTGGCGGCAAGCGATGCGCCATTCAGATCCATAAGTTCAATACGCACGTTTGCCGGATTTGCCGTGGTGTTCATGATCGCGATCCCGGATTGAGTGGCATCGGACGCTTCGACGTACACGCGAAACGCCGTGCCCACAGCCGACACGGGAACACCGGCTTCGGTCACGCGAATATCGGATTTGGTATCTGAAAAGATAAGCAACCCACTAGGCCTCGGCATGTTTGGCGACGGCACGATGGCGACAGTCCCCATACGTACGGCCTCACCTGCTCCCGGCGTTACAAAATGCTGGGCACCACGCGGCGGGATCGAATATTCGAGACTCGAGATCGGTTGTCCGGCGGGATCCGCAAAACGCAAGGTTCCCGACGTCGCGCTGTTCCCTGGATTGATCAGCATGATTTGACTTGACCAACCGCCACCGTCGACGAAATGGGGAAACACAGCCGGTATCGCCGGCCCCGCGAGCGTGGCGGGATCGACGACCGGCAACGTTGTCCAAATCAGATCGGAACGCTCGTTTTGAAGCATTCGAAGCGCGACAACGGCAACAGATTTCGAGGCGGTGAATGAGAATGTTCCCGAGAAGCTGCCTGGGCCATTGAACGGATCATCATTCAGGAAACGGGCAATCTGGCTATTGGCGGGAACCGTCGTCGAACCGGAAGAGATGGTCTGTCCGCTCTCGTCGGAGAACGAAAAGGAAACAACCGCTGCATCCGCATTGGGATTGGCTATCGCAATCCCGCTTCGTATGGCGGCATTGGTCTCCGCATCGAGAATTCCTTGACTCATCAACTTCGAAGCGGGAACCCCGGCTTCAGAAACCACGACACCATTTTGGCGATAACTAAAAATCGCCAGCCCCGACGGCGCGCTCCCGGATGAACCCGTCACGCGTGCATAACCGACCTGAGGTTCAGCACCGATACCTTGAGTCACAAGGGAATTACCGCCGCGGTCCGTCATCGAGAACGGAAGCGTGTTGATATTCGGGATGCCGGGTGACTTCACGCTAATGAACGTGAGACACATCTCGTCGGTCGTGCGTTCGCCCCACCGCACGGTTACAGGCGGATTTGAGGGATTCTTCGGATTATTGAGCGAATTGTCGTAATAGGCCGTCATCTCCAGAATCGTTCCGGCCGGCAGTATTATCGGATCGCGGTAGATGTAATTTCCCTGCCAGTGGAAATCCCAGTCGTCGATACGGATGAGCTGGCGTCGATCGCCGTTTGGAAATCGCGCTTCGATCGTGGCCTCACGCCCGAGCAGGTGCATGTGCGGCGCAATTGCAGTCAGTTCCACCGTGCGGGAAATCGGTAAGACGGCTTTGACCTGGTAGTGAGACTCGCCGGCAGGAATAGAGAATAATGGATTCACGATGGGGAGAAATGTTATTGGCTCCAGCGGCACCGGAGAGGTGTAGATGCCGACTCGCGTCAGATCGGGATCAGGCGATGCCGAAGACGTTCGAGAAAAATCAACCAGACTGTAGTGGACCTGCATCACAATCCGCGCGCCTTTCGGAATGCGCACACCCGTTCCCAATGGGAACATTTGTGGAGATGTCCCAGGTACCCATCCGCCCAACCCCCCGAGTCCGAAAAGAAAACCGGCGCCACCAAAACACGTATATCCAGGACCCGAGTCGTTGCCCTCGAGCGCTGCGGACTGATTGAATTCATCGATAAAGAGCAGGACGTGGTGAACGATGGCGCTGTTGCCCGGGAGCACTTCGTAGCCGCGAACGTAAAGATCCGAAGTTGCGTCTACAGCCATCGGAAAGCAGCGATACACGTCGTCGCTTCCGGTTTTGACGGCGTAACTGGCCGGAGGTTGAAGCACCGCGTCCGGTGTGCCGGCGCTCCAGGCCTGTGGAAATTTCAGCGGCTCCGGCAAATCGCTCGCGGCGCCTTCCTCGGCGCCATCGTTGACCCACTGTGAGATGGTTTGAATCTCCTGTTCCGTCAGGCTGCGCTCACCTTCGAACACGCCATGGGAGCCGACGGGCTTCCACGGCGGCATTTTCTTCAGAAGTACAGCGTCCCGAATCGCTCTCGCCCACGGCCGCGTATCCGCATACGTCAAGAGAGAAAACGGCGCGATATTCCCGGGCCGATGGCACGTCTGGCAGTGCTGTTGCAAGATCCGAACAACCTGATTGTTGAACGTCACGGGTGCCTCAGCGTGGGCAGGGCGGCCAGGAATAAAAAGGATGATGGCTGTGGCGAACGCTTTGAACCGCATGCAGGATATTTTACTAGCAGGCTACCGAAAAACTGATGACGAGCAACTGTAGCGGCGGATCTACCCTCTCCTCGTGGGAGAGGGTAGATCCGCCGCTACAGTGAATTTGTTACTGGCGCGCGGCCAGGGCTGGCCCGATGTCAGCCTGTTTGGCGAGCGCGCCATGGCCACCGGCAATCGTGGCGCCGGTGATGGCGTATTTCCTCAGCGCCTCACCTACAGCGGCCGTGGCTTCCGAACGGTCGATCGGGCCACGCGGCGAGATGAGATCGGTCACATACAGAATGTTCCCCATCGTCACGTGTGCGAGGAGAAAGCCTTGGACGTGGGGATTCTGAATGTTGTAGAGGCGAATTTCGGCGGTATCATCCTTGAGGGTCATCTGGTCCTTCACTTCGATGATCTCGGTTCCTCGCGGTTTTCTCTGCAGATCATCCGGAACGAATGTGCGAGGTGCTTTGACGTCCCTTTCGAAATAGGCCTTATCCGGAGTCGGAACGATAACCTTCGCTCCTTCGGCCACATAGGTACGCATACCGCCGGTATGGTCCATGTGGTGGTGAGTCAGGACCAGATAGCGGATCGGCTTTCCCGGATACTTGGCTTTAGCCGCGTCGATAACCCAGCGCGATTGCAGCTCGCCGTACGGGGCGTCAAAGATCACCAGATGGTCTTTCATCGCAACGATCAGATTGTTGGCCGTTCCCCCTTGCACATGCTGCACGTTGGGCGCAAGCTCGACCAGCTTGAGGCCCCCGCCGTTGGGGAAAATGATATTGTCGCTGTCAGTGAACCGCGTCAGGAAAAGCCGTCGCAAGACCCATTGATAAGGCACATTGCCGGTGGCCGGTGGCTTGGCCGCGGCCTTCACCGCCTCAGGAACCGAGAACATGTCGGCTGCTATAGCGGGATTGGCGCTGACCTCCCGATAGGTGAGTCTTGCCACTTCGACCTCATTGACCCGGTAAGACAGCGAATGCGCGAGTTGCACGCGACCGACAGGTTTCCAGTCCGTCAGCACGAGGTCGAAATTCGAATCGCCATTGATGTTGTCGTCGTCACGTGTGCGTACGGCAGCGGGCAAGTGAGTCTTGGGATCAAACAGGATGGTGAATGTCATTGGGCCGTCGGCGTAGGAAACTGCCGGCAGCGACTGCTGGCCGAGCCGCTGCGATCCCGCGGCGCGGACTTTCCCCGATTCGCCCATGGCCTTGACCAGCAGCCAGGGCGAGGCGCGTTCGAGCTCGCGCTGGTGCGTGGCAATGCGGATGCCCGACATCGGCTGGCTGCTCTTCTCGTCGGTCACGTAACCGAGCGCCGGCAGCACCGTTTCGGTATATTTGATCTTCACAGGCGGGTCGGGGTATTTCTGATCGCGGTCCCAAGCCGTACGCGCCCGGTTATTCGCAAGATCCCACGTCATGGCGAATGTAGCATCTCCCAGGAAGCGCGGCTCTGAACCGGCCAGGAATGACTGCCCCGGTTCCCAAAACTTCGCGTCACCTTTGATGGCCAAGCCTTTCAGCTGGCGCAGTTCGTCGCCGCCTTCTGCAGCGACAGCCTGCTTGACGAGATCGCTACCTCCTTGAGCTAACGCCGGCTGTTGTTGGCTGATCGCCAGCAGCAATGCGGCAATCAACAAAGCGTGTTTCATGGCATTCCCTCCTTTTGTCCTGCTAGGCTACCACCCTTTTCGAAGGGCCGCGATGAGAAAGACCTGTTCTAAATTTCTTTCCAATTGAGAATAACCTTCCCGCTATTGCCAGAGCGCATGATTCGGAAGGCTTCATCAAAGTCGCGGTAACTGAAGCGATGTGTGATGACGGGCAGTATGTTCAAGCCGGAGTCGATCAGGAGCGTCATCTTGTACCAGGTCTCGTACATTTGCCGCCCGTAAATGCCTCGGATCGTCAGCATATTGAAAATGACTTCGCGCCAGTCGATTGCGATCTCTTGCGAAGGAATACCGAGCATCGCGATTCTTCCGCCGTGCGCCATATTGTGAAGCATGTCGCGAAGTGCGGAAGCGTTTCCCGACATTTCTAAGCCGACATCGAAACCTTCTTTCATCTCGAGTTTCTTCTGTGCTTGAGCGATAGATGTATGGTTAATGTTGAGGGCCAGGTCCACGCGCATTTCCGCCGCGAGTTCAAGACGGTAATCATTGATGTCGGTAATCACGATGTATCGCGCGCCCGCATGCCGGGCAACCGCCGCGGCCATTATCCCAATGGGTCCAGCCCCGGTGATCAGCACATCTTCGCCGAGAACGTTGAAGGTGAGGGCCGTGTGAACTGCGTTGCCAAACGGATCGAAGATGGCTGCCACATCGCGATTGACGCCGGGATCGTGCCGCCAGATGTTGGTCATCGGCAACGCAATGAACTCCGCGAAACATCCAGGCCGGTTGACGCCTACTCCCGACGTGTGGGGGCACAGATGACGCCGCCCGGACATGCAGTTGCGGCAACGGCCGCAAACGACGTGCCCTTCGCCTGAGACCAGTTCGCCGGGCTCGAAATCGTTCACATTCGGTCCGACTTCCACGATTTCGCCGACGAACTCGTGCCCAATAACCATCGGAACTGAGATCGTTTGTTGAGCCCAATCGTTCCAGTCGAAAATGTGGACGTCGGTGCCGCAAATGCCCGCACGCAGCACGCGAATGAGAACATCGTTGATTCCGATCGCCGGCTCAGGAACATCCTGGAG
>MNKP01000168.1 GCA_001920875.1 Acidobacteria bacterium 13_1_20CM_2_55_15 | reverse complement strand
TCAGTGGTAAGCGTCCGACCTTCTGCAGTTCAGCCCGTTCATGGATGAGTTCTTGGACCAGCTTGAAATTCGCCAGAGCGGGAGCGAAGTAGCGCCGGATAGCTAAAGCTTTGACCAATTCTTCCCGGCTCCGCTCATATTGGCCCATCTCGAGGAGGACAACCGCGAGATTGTTGTGAGCGGTGGCCGCGTCGCCGGCTAGCTGGAATTCTTCGAAAGCGCCTTCCAAGTCGCCACGCCGGGCCAGCAGTGTCGCCAGATTGTTTCGGGCTGTCTTTGATGAAGGATTGAGTTCGAGCGCCTTGCGAAATTCGGCTTCAGCGGCTTGAACCTTATTTTCAAGGAGAAGATTGTAACCAAGATTGTTATAAGCCCGATCGGACTCCGGATGGAGAGTCGCGGCCTGCGCGAATGCAATTTCGGCTTTTCCGAGATCGCCTGCAGCTTGGTATAGAAGTCCCAATTCATTCCAGCAGGCCGCGGAAGGCCGCTGCCAGACAAGAGTCTCGACCGGAGCGATGGCGTCAGCAGGCCGGCGGGATGCACGGGCCGAACGTGACAGTCCGGCGACAGCCTGTTCAGCCGTAGCGCCATCGGAGAGCGATAGCTGTAACGCCTCCCGGTATTGTTCGAAAGCGTTGTCGTAAAGCTTGTAACTTTCGTAGACGCCCCCGAGTTCCAGGCGAGCAGCCACATCCTGGGGATTCGAGTTCAAACGAGCCTGAAGCGCCTGGACACGCGCATCATCGCTGAGGAGATTGAACGCTCCTTGAGTCTGTCGCTTGAACACGGCCCGCAAAGAAGTGTCGATCGCAGGCGCGGCTGGAGCTTTGGGCCGCTGGGAAGCGATTCCAGAGAGGCCGAAGTCCTGGGTTATGGCGTGGCGCACACACCCGGTGCCGAGGCTGAGCGCCAGTAAGAGCGCTGCATTCAGATGCTGGACGTTCATACAGATGACTCTTCGCAAAGTGAGAATTGGAGTTCGTCACCGACCGCGGTCCCGGTGCCGGCGAGAGATCCGGATGGCAGTTCGAGGACGCTCTCTGCGGACCAAACAAGCGACGTCAAACGGAATGGCGCAAGCTGATGATAGATGCGTTTTACCCGCATCCGCCGATCGATGAAAGCCACATCGATGGGAAATCGCATGCCGAACGTGTGGATCGCCTGAGTCGGATAGATCCACAAACCTTCACCGGCGTTCAATATATCGCGCTTAAGCAAACCGGTCCGCCGCGCCCGTGGTGTATCTGCAAGCTCCACTTTGGAAGCCAGAATCGCTCCCCGCGTCCGGTTTCGGACAACGAACGGACCCGCGGCCATATGCCGAAAATCTCCTCTATTCGACTGCGAATGTTATACCTAAACGTGCAGTCTAGGACTGTAAAAAGAGGTAAAACAAATCGGGGAACCATTGCGCGATGCCGAGTTTCTGGCGTATATATTCCGCGGCGGCCAAAAATTCGGAGTCGGGTTTGATGCAAGCTTTGTCGATTCCACAGACGCGCCGGGCATTGATTTCGCTCTCGAGCCTGGCCGTTCTAATTTCCTTTTTCCTTCCGGCGGTTTATGCCGCGAATATCGGCACAGTTGTTCCGGTTATGGGAATCGTGGCGGATTTGATTTACGACTCCGCGCGCAACCTGGTGTATCTTGCCAACTCGTCGCGCAGTGAGGTCGATATCTATTCCGTCGGTGAAAGGCGATTGGTGGGAAGCGTTGTGACCGGCACGCTGCCATCGAGCCTGGCGTTGAGTCCAGATCTCTCGACGCTTTATGTAGCCAGCGCCGGCTCGAACACCATCAACACGATCAATCTGAACACGCGCCAACGCGGCAACGACTACAACGTCGGCTCGCGGCCGGACGCGATTGCCGTTGGTAACGACGGGAAGGTGGTGATTCTCGGCACCGGAGGTCTCCAACGCCTCGACACCGCGACGGGCCGCATCACTCCGGTTCCTATCTCGCCGCCGCCGACGCCACCGGGCGGACTGCTAAATATTCCTGGGGCCATCATCACCAATTCCACATTCGCCGGCCTGGTCACGACAGCTTCTGGAAATCTCATCATTGGACGGTCCATCAACCTCACAGTACCCGGCGCGGCAAATCGGCTGTTTGTTTATGAAGTGGCCTCCGGAGTGGTTCTGCGGAGCCGCAATGTAACGGGATTGGCCTCGATTCTTTCGGCCTCTACGGACGGGTCAAGATTCATGGCCGGTCCACTGCTGTTCGACACTCAAACGCTGACGATCCTTGGCCGGACCGGGAATGTCTTGAACGCGACCTTGGGTGGTGGCAGCGCATTCTCGGTGGACGGAAACTCGGTTTACGCGTCGTTCAACAACGCGGCGGCGTGCTGCGCCCAAACGCCGATCAATCCACTCAATCCAAACAATCCTCAGAACCCCGCAACGCCGGGCGTCGTCTTTCCCGGTGGCGGCGGTGGATTCCCCGGTGGCGGATTTGGGGGCGGTGGTGTTCCGCCGGCACCGGCACAAAGCCAACAGACAGTGGCAGTCCTCCAGATTCTGCGCTCGTCCAGCCTGACGCCGCAGCTTGGTTTGCGCCTGGCCGAGCAAATCACATCGAAGATCATTGCCTCGCCCGACGGCCAATATCTTTTCGCGACGTCGACTTCCGGTTTGATGGTGATACCGGTTGGGCAGTTGAACAATCTTCCCATCCTCGATGTGAGCTCGACCAACGTCGTGCTTTCGCGAGACATGTGTAATCGCACGATCGCCAGCGCCACGGTTCAAATCCGGAATGCCGGCGGCGGCCGCATGACGTTTGCCGCTGCCGTGAACAGCACAAGTCCGACTGCCACGGCGACTCCTGTGATTCTGAACCAGCGTTCGGGTGTAGCGCCCGCAACATTGACGATCAGCTTTGATCCGCGTACGACGGCCGCGCGCGGCACGTCTCAATATGTCGTGGTACTGACGTCTCCCGAAGCGGTCAATATCGAGCCCCCGGTTTTAGTGAACTTTAACTTTCGCGATGTGACCGACCGCGGCACGATTATTCCGTTGAATGGTGTCGGCGTGGACATGCAAATGGACGCAGCGCGCCAACGCATATACGTCGCGAATTACACGATGGGACAGATTGAAGTGTTTTCACTGGCGAGCCAGACGTTTTTGTCCCCAATTCGTGTTGGGAATCGGCCGCTGTCGATGGCCATGGTAAATCCGTCGACACTCGTTGTCGCAAATTTCGGCTCCGAGAACCTGTCGGTCGTGGATCTGGACGCGATGCAAGAAGTCGATCAGATCTCCATGGGACCGATACCCCTGAGTACCAACCTGCCGCTGTTTCCGCGTTATATCGCCGCCTCATCGAATGCCATCTTGTTTTCGGTGTCGCCGCTTCCTGCGGCGGGAGTGTTGCCCGGAAACGGACAGGTGTGGCAATTGAGCTTGCTGACGCGTAGCGCGTTCCCGCGGCTTGACCTGGGGGTCGGGTCCGTCAACGCTATTCAAGGCCGAAATGTTTTGACTGCAGCAGCGGACGGCAGCGGGATTCTCATCGCCGATGCGGGAACCAACATGATGGCCACTCTGCGAGTCTACGATCCAATTGCGGATACATTCCCGATACTCCGCTTTGCCGCGGTTCCGCAATTTCGCGGCGTCGCTGCCGCGGGTTCCGACGGCAGCTATTACGTCGTGGAAAACGCCGTATTCAATACCGTTTTGGGTTCACAAGGAGCGCTGGCTTCGGCTGCCGGTTTACCGCTGCCGCAGGCGGCGAGTGCAAATGCTTTTGGCGTAGCCATTGCGAATAATTTTGCAGTACGTGTGCAAAGCGGAGTGCCCCAGAGCCTGCAGCGATTCAATCTCGCAACATTCCAGCAAGACACCCAGGTATCGCTGCCGGAGCTGGTCACGGACATCAGCCCGGCCCAAAGCGGCGCCACCCCGACTGGCGGCGCCCCGCCGCGGCAATGGCCTCCGCGGGTGACAGCGCTGGAGATCGGCGTGAACAACCAGACGCAGATTCTCCCTCACGGCCTCGTCTTCGACGGGAGTAATAATGTATACCTGCTCACGTGGTCGGGACTCACTGCGGTCTCGTTGGCTCAAACAGGGGAGCGTGCTCCCTCATTTCAGGCCAGTGGAGTGGTGAATACCGCGACGCGCAGCAGGCGGATCTCGCCCGGGTCGCTGATCTCCATATTGGGCAGCAATCTGGCCGACGCGGCGTCGGCGAGCGGGCCCCCGCTACCCCGATTGCTTGGCGGGGTCTGCGTGACGGCGAATGAAATGGCGATCCCCCTCATCAACACTTCTCCCACGCAAATCGATGCGCAATTGCCGCCCGAATTAGCAGCGACCCGTGGTGTGACCTTGACCGTTCGTTCGCAGCGCCTGGGTCTGGTTAGTCCCGGTGTGCTGGTTCCATTGAGTGCCTCAAGTCCGGGTGTGCTTTCACTCGATGTCAACGGGACAAAGACAGCAGCGATTATCCATGGCGCGGACTTCGCGCTCGTCACGCCGGATTATCCTGCCGAGCGGGATGAAACGCTTATTCTTTACGCAGCAGGACTCGGTCCCGTCAATCCGAGGGTTGCCGCCGGGGAAGCCGCGTCAGCGGATCCCTTTTCCGTTACGACGGAATCTGTGGAAGTCACGATCGGCGGCCATCCTTACCCGGTGCTCTGGTCCGGGCTGGCGCCAGGCATGGTCGGGATTTATCAGATCAATCTTTATGTTCCAGGGGACCGAGCTCAGGGTGACGACCTGCCCGTCTTCATCACTGCCGGAGGAGCAGCCAGTGCGACCGATGACGCACCGCTTACCTCGGTGCATTAGATCTTCGACATGGTTGTGTGCGTGGCTCGTCTTTAATTGTTCTCAAGTTCTGCACGCTCAAACTGCCTGGAATTTCCTTGGGCCTGCCGGCGGTGCTCCTCCTCGAGTGGTGAGGCTCGCTTCCGATCCCCGCACTGATTCCGTTTTGTATTTTGCCGCGCCGGGAGGCGGTGTTTGGAACAGCACGAATGGGGGAGGCTCCTGGCTTCCGATAGCGGATTCCCTTCCTTCTCTCGAAGTATGTTCTATCGCGATTGATTCTCGTTCTCCCGATGTGCTCTATGCCGGAACAGGAGACGATCAAAACCCGCGGCCATTACAGACAGTGGCACGTTCGCCCGATGGGGGCCGGACGTGGACGACCGGGCCGCGATTCACGAATCAGCCGGTTTGCGCGCTCGCGGTCGATCCTGCGAATTCCTCGCGGCTATTTGCGGGGTCGTCGGAAGGATTGTTCTTTTCACAGGATGCCGGTACCAGTTGGAACAAGATCGTAGCGGCTCCGGTCACATCCATTGCTTTCGATAACCAGGGCAGCCTTTATGCCGGCGTGCTCAACGACGATTCATCCGGGAGCCGAAATAACATTTTGATTCGAACGTCCGACGGCGGCAGCACCTGGACCAACATATCCCTGCCTGACAGCCCGTCCGCAAGCAATTCCCAGACAACCTGGGTCAGCATTGTCGCCTACGCCAATACCGTGTCGTTGACCGTTTCATACCAGTTGAATACGAGTGGGCAGGGAAGCGCGTCATTGGCAAAAGCGAATCCGTCACTGATGGATTTTTACCGCAGCACCGATGGGGGTAACACCTGGTCGGCACCTGCACGCGTGGGCGAAGGACATACACCGACCCAACTGTACCTGGATTCCGCGAGTGGAAATCTGTACATTGCCGGAGATTCGCTGATGGTGTCCACCAATCAGGGAATGAGTTGGGTCAGCCTTTCAACGAAGACCAATGTCTTGCACACGGCCGTGATCACGGGCGACATGCTTCTGGTCGGTGGTGATGGCGGTCTTGAAATGGTTCCGCTCGCTAATTCCGCCGTACCACGAGCGATTCAGCAGTTGCCTTTAGGGCAGTTCTTCAGTGCGAGCCTCGATTCACAGAACGCGGTTTGGGCAGCCGGACCCGCGGGTCTCTTCGGTCCGGTGGCCAGGAAGGTTACCAATCCGGTCGGTGCTGTTGCGGCTTTAGCGAACTCGTCCGATATTTTCGCCGCGGGAAACCAGGCAGTCTACCTGTCTGAAGACGGAGGCTCACAGTTTTCGTCAGGTAAAGTTCTTGCCGATGGGGAGCTTCGAGCGCCGTTTCCTCCTCTGGTTGTCGATCCCGTGAATCCTTCATCGGCTTTCGTGGCCGGTACGCGTCTTTACCACACGACCGACGCCGGTCAATCCTGGGCCGCGTTGCCCGTTGTCGATTCCGACACGACGCGCGTAATTATCGCGATCGCAATGGCGCCGGTTCAGCGTACGACGCTGTATGCCGCAACAGCATGCCTTCCGGAAATCGTGTTGACTTCATGCCCGCCCGTCTCATTGATTTGGCGTTCGCAGAATAGCGGGCAAACCTGGACGCAAACGGGTTCCGTGTCCGGGTATGTCAACCGTCTGGCCGTCGATCCGAGGCAGAACAATACGGTGTATGCTGCCGTTGGTGGTTTCCCCGCCGGAACGAGCCTGTCGGCCGGTTACCTTCAGGGCGATTTGCAACAGTCCATCAATAGCGGTATGACGTGGACTTCCATACGTACCAATCTGCCGAACGTGCCGGTGAACGCCGTTGTCATCGATCCGACTTCATTGCCTCCTCTGATTGTGACACCGGTTCCGCAACCAACGTTTCCGGGACAACCGCCAACACCCCCCTTTGGACCGGGACGATTCCCAGTTTTCAATCAGCCCGCGCAGACCCTATACGTCGCAACCGATGCCGGAGTATTTGTGACGTTCAATCTCGGTGGCGGCGTGGGTGGCGGAGGAAACGTGGCGCCTAATCCCCAGTGGACCGATATCAGTTGGGGGCTTCCTCCGGTCCCGATCACCGACATCTCACTGCGGCAGCCGGACGGCATCCTGCTGGCGGCCACCTTCGGCCGCGGCGTTTATTCGATATCGGCGAAGGGGCTGGCGGCGGGAATTGTTGTCAATTCGCTCTCTATCAACGTAACTCTGATGAAGGGAACGGCCGTCACTACAGGTGTCCCTCTATTCAATGTCACGGGTTCGAACACGCTGGGTTGGCGTCTCAATGCATATGACAGTTGGCTCGGTATTGCTGAAGCCAACGGGACTTTGAGGCCGGGTGGTTCCGGACAGGCGGCCGTTCGCGTATCCGCCGCAGGTCTGCAGCCCGGTACCCATTTGGGACGCTTACAGCTCATTTCCGGGTCTTTTGTGCAGACCGTTTTTGTCGTCGCGCATGTGACAGAGGCACCGGCTCAAATGACCATTTTCAGCGGGAATAATGCACTGGGCAACGTGGGAGCGGCCCTGCCGCCATTGCAGGTTGTCGTATCCGACGCCAATCAAAATCCATTGAACGGAGTCCCAGTCAACTTCGCGATTGTCAGCGGCGGAGGGTCCATCAGTTCTCGAACGGCATTCACCAATGCTGCCGGAATCGCCGGCACCGTTCTGACGCTCCCGCCGAATCGTGCAACCGTTCAAGTGCTGGCGACGGTTGCCGATCTCTCAGTGACCTTCACGGCCACCGCTGTGGACGCGCCGGCGTTGTTGCAAGATTCGATTGTTGACGGGGTGACATTCAACTCCTATGCGCCTTTAGCACCCGGAAGCATCATTTTGATAACGGGACAGAACTTGGCTCAGACGACGGTCTTCGCTCCGGCGGGGACGCTGCCGCTGATTCTCGCGACAACGCGTGTCTGGATCAACACGGCGGCAGGCGAAGCTGCCTTGCCGCTGTTGTCTGTTTCCCCAACCCAGGTCAGGGCTCTACTGCCGACGGACGTTTCTGCCGGTGTCTATGGCCTGCGTGTGGAAGCGGCATCCATTCGCAGCAACGAGGTGCAGATTTACGTCGCAGCGTTTGCTCCCGGGATTCTGACGCAGAGCGGGAATGGCCGAGGTTTGGGAATTTTCATCAAAGACGACGGCTCCGTCGTGACTGCTTCGAACCCGGCGGATCGCGGCAGCAGTGTCACATTCTTCGCCACTGGTCTTGGCCCCGTAAATCCTCCAGTCGGGCCGGGCGAACCCGGCGCTGTTGAGGAACCGTTAAACCGCACTATCACGATGCCGCGAGTCTTCTTTGATACGTACGCAGGCGATGTGCTTTACAGCGGCTTGGCCCCAGGTGTTGCGGGACGATATCAGGTAACAGTCCGGGTTCCCCTTTTAGTCTCTCCTGCAACGAACATTTCTGTGAGCCTGCTTATCGAAGGCTTTGCCAGCAACCGTGTTACGATTCCGGTTCGATAACGAATCCGAATATGAGTCGAGCTCCGACAGTCCGCCGAACCGCATTAGCCGCCAGTGTGCAGTTTTCCCAGAACCAGGAGCGGTATGCGAGTCTCAAGACGCGCGTCCACCAAAAGCTCTTGAGCGTGCTGAACATGGATGCGGTGAAGGCCGAGAGCCGGCAGGAACTGCGCCGCGAAGTCCAGAGCGTGTTGGAAAAGATCTTGCGCGAAGATCATCTTCCGATCAGCATGACCGAGCGAAACCGCCTGGCGGAGGAAATCCTGGATGAAGTGTTCGGTCTGGGCCCGCTGGAGCCGTTACTGAAGGATCCGACCATCTCCGACATTTTGGTCAACACGCACAAACACGTCTACATCGAGCGGCACGGCAAGTTGATCGAAACGTCCATCCGGTTTCAGAATGACCGGCATCTGTTGCACATTATCGAAAAGATTGTTTCCAGTGTCGGAAGACGCATCGACGAATCCGTTCCTTTGGTGGATGCCCGGCTGGCGGACGGTTCGCGCGTCAATGCGATCATCCCGCCATTAGCCGTTGACGGGCCATCGCTTTCGATTCTCAATGCGATCATCCCGCCATTAGCCGTTGACGGGCCATCGCTTTCGATTC
>MNKP01000006.1:5004-23949 GCA_001920875.1 Acidobacteria bacterium 13_1_20CM_2_55_15 | reverse complement strand
ATTCGGGGTTATCTTTACGTACCGCGTGGTGCAGACTCCTGACTATCTGGTGATGATTGCTGAACACGACCAGCCGCCTCGACAGATCTTTATGGACGGCAGGAGTCATCCGAAGAACCTGGACCCCACGTGGTTGGGACACTCGATTGGGCACTGGGAAGGAGAAACGCTGGTAGTGGACAGCGTCGGTTTCAACGGCAGGGCCTGGATCGACCTGGAAGGCCATCCGTTCACCGAGAGAACTCACATCACCGAACGTTATCGCCGGCCTGACCTGGGGCACTTGGAGGTCGAGTTCACTATCGACGACCCTTCATCTTACGTGAAGCCGTGGACCATCAAGCGCATCTCTGATCTCGCCCCGAAGGGTGAGGAGGTCGCCGAATACGTTTGCACCGAGAACAACAAAGACGTCCCGCACCTTGTTGGCAAATAGTAAATAGGGAGGCAACGATGGCCCAGGAAAAATGGAACGAGGAAGGCAGAATCTGGGAGCCCGATCATGGGCTTCTCAATGAAGAGCAAATTGCCCAATGCGCCAGGGCAGATGAGACCGAAACCTTCCAGTCTCCGGTTCCCACTCAAATGGTTTCAAACGGCGAATACATGCCCGTTCCGCAGACCAAAAGCCAGAAGCGAATGGAGGAGCGCATCAAGGAACTGGCCGAGTCGGCGAGCAAGAAACTGGGAATTTCCCGGCGTCGCTTCCTGGCGGGCTCAGGCGGAATGGCTGCATCGTTTCTGGCCATGAATGAGGTTTTCGGGCGGTTCTTCAATGTTGATCCCATCGAAATGTTTGAGCCCGAGGCATACGCCCAATCGGGAACGCCTCGTGACCTTTTCATCTTTGACGATCAGCTTCACCTTGTTCGTGGCACGATGGATGGTCCCGTGGGATTGCGAGGACTCGCGCAGGGACCGACAAGCGGCGGCACATCGAATGAATACAATCCGAAAGGTCTGCCCGATGAACACGGTAAAGTGTGGGCGTCCTGGAATCCCGCGCTCGTGGGCCTGCCGAATACCCGAACGAACTATCAGATCGTACAGTTCATAAAAGATGTTTATCTCGATAGCCAGATCAACATCGGGCTGCTCAGCAATGTTACCGGGTCCGTGTTGAACGTCCTGGGCGGCTCGGAGCCTGTGCCCACGAATGTCAGAGACGCCCGGCGAGGCGAAATGTTGACGGCGGATCAAACGGTCGCAGCTCGAAACTTTATCAATGAAATTTCCGGCTCGACCCGGATGTTGGCCCACGGCCTTCTGTATGTCGGCAAGGGCAATCTCGACTACATTCAAGAACAGACCGAACGCAACGCGCCCGATTCATGGAAGGGATACAATATTTCCGAATCGGCGAAAGTCGACAACAATCCCAACAGTCCCCTGCGGCAGTGGCGGCACGATGATGAGAATGTCGCTTACCCAACCTTCGAATTGATTCAAAAATACTACGCAAAATTGAAGGACAAGAAGCCCGGCTTCAACAATATTTGCGTACACAAGGGATTGGTCCCTCCGCAGCCGGCAGACCCGGAACATGGTCATCCCGCCGATCTGCCCAAAGCGGCGAAGGACTGGCCGAACCTCAACTTCATCACCTATCACGCGTGCATCCGTCCCCTTGCGTTTCTGTATGATTCGTGGCAGGAGGTCAAGTCAGGCAAGCTTCGCCAGGGCGTGCCGGATATCAGTTGGACTACGGAATACGCCATATTGGTCGCTCCGTACAAGAACACGTACGCCGAAATTGGGACGACCTGGGCATCATCGATCGTGACGTTTCCTACCGTAGCCGCTCACATTATGGGGCAACTCATGAAGTTCGTGGGCTCGGATCGGATCGTGTTCGGTTCCGATTCCGTGTGGTATGGCTCTCCTCAATGGCAGATCGACGCGTTCTGGCGCTTCCAGATTCCGGAAGACTTGCGCAAGAAGTACGGTTATCCGGAATTGACTGTTGATGCCAAACGCAAGATTCTCGGTCTCAATTCCGCGAGGCTCTACGGAATCAAGGGAGTGGAATCCGGCAACCTGCAGCAAAGATTCAAGCCTGTGCCCAGAGACTATGAGAAGCGTATGACCAAGGAGTTGAAGACGCTCATGGAACTGCCCGGATTCAGGGCCG
Source organism: Acidobacteria bacterium 13_1_20CM_2_55_15 (assembly GCA_001920875.1). Lineage (GTDB taxonomy): Bacteria > Acidobacteriota > Terriglobia > 20CM-2-55-15 > 20CM-2-55-15 > 20CM-2-55-15. The sequence continues at coordinate 21,818 of MNKP01000006.1, read as the reverse complement.
ACAACCTGTTCCGGATCAAAGAAAAGTATGCCGAGTTGGGCGTGGAGCCCAGCCACACGCGTCACGGCTGGATCCGAGTCAAGAGTTAGTCAGGACTGTAGCGGCATACCATCCCGAGATGCTTGAGTGTATAGTGGGTGCCTACGGGAGGTACTCAGGCCTATGAAGATCTTCACGGCCGTGTTCATCTTGACTGCCTTCGTGGCTCCGCTCGAGGCGCAGTGGTTGGAACGTCGCACGCCCGGCATCCCGCGCACCGCCGATGGCAAACCGAACCTCACCGCCCCAGCGCCGCGCACCGCCGATGGCAAGCCCGAACTCACCGGTCTGTGGCAAATGATCAGCCCCGATGGCGCCATCGGCAATGTCTCGCTCCGCAAACCCGGGGACCTCCAGCCGGCCGACATTCAGCCTTGGGCGCAAGACTTGGTTCGGCAGCGCGCTGAAAACTTCGGCGTCGAGAACCCGCGTTACAAATGTCTGCCCGACGGTCCGAACTACAGCACCGGAGGAGGTCTGAAGAGAATCCTTCAGACTCCTGCGATGATCGTCGTCCTGCAAGAAGATCTCACCTACCGCCAGATCCACATGGACGGCCGCGCCTTGGAGACGGATCCCAACCCGACCTGGATGGGGTATTCGGCAGGCCACTGGGAAGGAGACACGCTGGTGGTGGAGAGCAACGGATACAACGACCGGACATGGCTCCTTGGCGGCTATCCGCATACAGAAGCGTTGCGCATGACGGAGCGCTTCCGGCGCACCGATTTCGGCCACTTGGAAATAGCCGTGACGTTCGATGATCCCAAGGCTTACAACAAGCCCTGGACATTCCGACTCAGCGCGCGGTTGGCTGCCGACACGGAACCGATGGAAGCTGTCTGTAATGAACGTCCGGACAACGGGCAACAGCACTGGATCGGCCGGACCACGGACGCTCAGAAAACCGCGGTGAAGGTGGCTCCCGAAGTCCTCGCGAAATATGCCGGCGTCTACAAGGGGATTTACCTTCGAAACCCCCGCACGGTCGAGGTCACTCTCTCTGACGGTAAGCTGCTCGTCTCCGTGAACGGAGGGCCGAAACAGCCTATCGTTCCGCAGTCAGAGACCAACTTTTCCGGTACCGGACTGAGCTATCAGTTCATCCGGGACGACCGTGGCATGGCGACCCACGTTCTCGAGGGTCATATCTCTGGTGACTACAAGTTCGAACGTCAGAACTAGATCGCCGCGTCGCCGCTAGTGGTGAAACAGCCGCCGTATGGAGCGACCCAACGGGTCGCCTGCACGCAGTTGTACGCGAACCTCGGTGTTCTCTCTCGAGATCAATTGCACCTCGCGAACCTCTGCGCGGTAGCGAGGATGGCTCACCCGCAGACGATAGCGACCCTCATCCAGCGTGCAGCGCGCCTTGCCGGACCAGTCCGGCGTCAGAGTCTTAACGAGTGCATCCCGCGGAGTGAGGATTTCGATCGTCGCATCCGACACAGCTTTCTCTGTCTGGGCGTCTTGCACAATCGCCATGAGTACGCCCTTATCGGGAGCAGGTCTGAGGAACGCAGCGAGAGCGCCTGCAATTGACAAGACACCTGCGGCGAGACCGACGAAGGTCTGAAGCCTTGAAAAAGAAATTTTCAGCCGAAAGGGGCTTAAGATGCCGAAATTTATGCTCACATTCTTGGCGCTCCCAGTCTCCTTTAAACCACGGGGACATAAGGAGCCCAAGATTAAAGAAGTATCTCTGAGCGACCCCCTCGCTCGCTTCGCTCGCGTCTCCCCCTCACAAGGGGGAGAATAGCAACCCGCGACCGATCATGAGATCCACATTTTCGCGAGCGCGATGACAAGTTGTATACTCGCGGCCATGGCGCGCCAAACGCTGTTCTTACTGACGTTCTTCCTTGCCGGATCCACGCTGGAAGCCGCCACCTCGGGAGACGAAGTCTATAAATCGCGATGCGCTGGGTGCCACGACCAGCTCAGCGCCCGAATTCCATCGCGCGAAGCGCTTCAGAAAATGTCCGCGACTCGCATACTGCGGACTTTGGATTTCGGACTCATGATGAGCATCGCCTATCCGATGCGGAGAGAAGAGAGAGAGGCTGTCGCGAATTTCCTTGGAACACGAGTTGACGACACTGCGATTCCGGCGAGCGCGGTGTGTCCGGCTGACCGGCCAATATTGAGCCATCGTACGGATGCAAGTTGGAACGGCTGGAGCCCGTCAACATCCAACACCAGGTACCAAGCCGCTGAAGCCGCGGGCCTGATGCCTGACGAGATCCGAAAGCTGAAGCTGAAATGGGCTCTGGGTTTTCCTGGAGACGTGACGGCGTTCGCGGCGCCGGCGGTTTGGAACGGAACGCTGTTCGTCGGTAGTGCCGGCGGCATTATCGAAGCGATTGACGCGAAGACCGGCTGCTTGTACTGGACTTTCCAAGCGAATGGACCCGTGCGCGCCGCGCCCGTTCTTGTGCCGACGGCACCGGCTTCCTCAGATGCAACACTGCTGGTCGGAGATCAGATTGGATGGTTTTACTCACTGGATGCGCGTTCAGGCAAGCTCCGTTGGAAGCGCCGTGTGGAAGCGCACGAAGCCACTCGCCTGACGGCTACCGCGGCCGCCGAAGAGGGCGTGGTGTTCGTACCGGCCGCTTCTTGGGAAGAGACTCGCGCGCTCGATCCACAATATGCGTGTTGCACGTTTCGAGGCAGCGTCACGGCCCTCCGGATCCGCGACGGTTCGGCCGTTTGGAAGAGATATATGGTGGGAACACCTCGAAAGACCGGAGTCACGAGCATCGGAACGGAACGCTACGGCCCGTCCGGCGCCGGGATTTGGTCGAAACCGACCATCGATAAGAAGCGCGGACTTTTATACGTCACCACGGGCGACAATTATTCTTCCCCGGCGACGGCGACGAGCGATGCCGTCGTTGCGCTCGATCTGAAATCCGGGCGCATCGTCTGGTCTCAACAGACAACTCCGAACGATGTTTACAATTCGTCCTGCGGAACCAAGGGTTCGAACTGCCCTCCGGATAGTGGACCTGATCACGATTTCGGTTCTTCCGTGATGCTCGTGCAAACCTCAACAGGACGGGAATTGCTCGTTGCGGGTCAGAAGTCGGGCGTCGTCTATGCTCTCGATCCGAATCAGAAGGGCAAAGTCATTTGGCAAACGCGCGTCGGGCAGGGTAGCGCAAACGGCGGAGTACAGTGGGGAATGGCGAGCGATGGACAAAAGGTGTACGCCGCCGTCTCCGATGCGGTTCGGCTCGGCAACGTCGCTGGTCCGGCGCCGATCGGCAATGCCACGCTCGATCCGGTCAAGGGTGGTGGCCTGACGGCGCTATACCTGAACGACGGGACGAAAGCCTGGTTCGTGCCGGGACAGCCGTGTGATCCCCCGCGGCCCGGTTGCAGTCCAGCCCAGCCCGGCGCCGTTACGGCGCTGCCGGGCGTGGTTTTCTCGGGATCCCTCAACGGCCACATTCGTGCATTTGCAACCGAAGATGGCGAGGTCCTCTGGGATTTCGATAGCGTCCGCACCTATACCACCGTCAACGGAGTCCAGGCCAACGGCGGTTCCCTCGACGGCGCCGGCCCCGTCGTCGTCGATGGCATGGTTTTCGTCAACTCCGGCTATCCGCGGTTCGGCGGAATGCCTGGAAATGTCCTGCTCGCCTTCGGTCCCGACGACTAGTGTTATGAGCAGGACTCTCGTCGTTCGAGGAAAACATGTCATCCGGCCCGGCTCATCCGGGCCGGCTTCCATCCACATCCAGGACGGGGTGATTATGGCGATCGATAAATTCGATTCGGCGCCTGCCGGCATCGAACTCGTGGATGCCGGTGATGACGTCGTGATGCCGGGCCTTGTGGATACGCACGTTCATCTGAATGAACCCGGACGAACGGAATGGGAAGGCTTCCACTTTGGTACGCGAGCGGCGGCGGCCGGTGGCGTCACGACGGTGATCGACATGCCGCTGAACAGTAATCCGCCGACGACTACAGCGGACGGGCTGCAGGCCAAACTAGAGGCAGCAAGGCATCAGTGTTGGGTCGATGCCGGCTTTTGGGGCGGCGTCGTGCCGGGTAACGGCGATCAGATCGAGCCGCTCATCGCGGACGGCGTTTTCGGATTCAAGTGCTTTTTGGCCCCATCGGGAGTGGACGAGTTTCCTGAGGTCACTGAACCAGATTTGAGGGAGGTGTTGCCGGTGATTGCCGGGAATCACAGCGTGCTTCTCGTCCACGCGGAACTACCGGGCCCCATCGCCGCAGCCCGTCGGGCAACTGGTTCACCTCGAAGTTATGAAAGTTATCTGTCATCGCGGCCACGCACAGCGGAGAACGAAGCCATCGAATTGTTGATCCGGCTGAGCAAAGAATTCGCAGCGCGTGTGCACATCGTTCATCTCTCGTCGGCGGACGCCATTCCCGCCTTGCGCCGCGCTCGCAGCGAAGGCGTACCGATCACTGTCGAGACATGCCCGCACTATCTCGCCTTTTCTGCAGAGGAAATTCCCGATGGCGCGACGCCGTTCAAATGCGCTCCTCCCATTCGTGAAAAGGAAAACAGGGAAAGGCTCTGGGCAGCACTTGCGGAAGGCGTCATCGATTTCATCACAACCGACCACTCGCCTTGTCCCGAGTCAATGAAGCGCATGGAATCCGGCGATTTCTTCCAGGCGTGGGGAGGGATCACATCGCTGCAATTCGGCCTGGCCTCAGTCTGGACGGAGGCGCAGCGCCGCGGCTATTCCCTCGAACAGGTCGTCGAGTGGCTTGCGACACGCCCTGCACGCGTGGCTGGTGTCCCGCGGAAGGGCGCCATCGTGGAAGGAAATGATGCGGATCTGGTCGTCTTCCGCCCGGACGCCGCCGTTAGCTGGCCGCAGGTCCTTCATCATCGTCACAAGTTGACTCCTTACGATGGGCGCCCCTTGATCGGTATCGTCGAGCGCACCATCCTTCGCGGCACGACCATATACGATCGCGGCGAATTCGCGGTCTCCCCCTCGGGGAAGATACTTTATGGTCTGTTGAATCGATTGAATAAAGCGTCGGCAGATGAGGCGCGCTCAGTATTCTTCCGCTGTTGCGGATCTTCGAAATGGGCAGCACTCATGGAAAGGCGCCGTCCGTACTCCAGCCTGAATGAGTTACTGGAGCAAGCGGATCGCACCTGGAATGAACTCTCCGTCGATGATTGGCTCGAAGCATTCCGCGCACATCCGCAGATTGGAGAAAGCAGCACATCCAAATGGTCCCAGGAGGAACAGGCGGGTACGCGATCGGCAGAAGCCGCAGTCTTGAAGGAACTCGCCGAAGCCAACCGCAGATACTATGAACAGTTTGGGTTTATCTTTATTATCTGCGCCAGCGGAAAGAGCGGCGCCGAGATGCTCGCTGCGCTTCGCGCGCGCCTGAATAAAGATCGCGAAACCGAATTGAGAAATGCCGGCGAACAGCAGAGCCTCATCACACGACTGCGTCTGCTGAAACTGGTTACGTCATGAGTTCGATCAGCACTCACGTTCTCGATACAACCCACGGCCGTCCGGCGGCCGGAATTCCGGTAACGCTGGAGTTCCAGGGCTCAGACCGGAAGTGGAAGCAGGTCGGTCACGGGCTAACGGATTCCGATGGACGCCTCGGGAATCTCCTGGACAGCGGTGCTGCACCGGTCGAGGGAGTGTACCGGCTTACATTCGATGTGGAGTCGTATCAACCGGGTTTTTATCCAAATATCGTTGTGCTATTCCGCGTTGACAATCCGGAGGAGCATTACCACATTCCGCTATTGCTTGGTAAGTTCGGGTACACCACTTATCGCGGAACCTGATCAGCGGCTGCGTAGCGTCTTTGCCGCCACACCTCCGGCAACACTCAGAACACACAACACAAGCCAGTTGTATTGATTCCCGTAAGTCGCAACCGGGAAGTGATTGCTTAGCATGATAAACACGACCGGCACAACCATGTAATTGTTGTGCTTGGTGCGCTGCTTCGCTTGCTCGCCAAGGGACATATCGGGCGGAATTCCTTTCGCCATTGCCGCCACCATCTGTCGTTGGAAAGGCAGAATGCGGAGCCATACGTTGGCCGACATGAACGTTCCCAGCATCGCGCCGACGTGAATGTAGGCGGCGCGGCCGTTCATCAGGCGCGTCAGGCCATACACCACCGCAGCAAAAAGAATAAACGAAACCACCGCACCAACGGGTTCGCTCCTGGCGAGCGGCGACCGCCACAATGCCTCATAGATGAACCACGCGGTGACCAGCAGCAAGAAGCCAACCAGGACACTGATCGGAACTCCGCCTAACAACTCATTCTCCATGAGGCCACCTAAGTAATAAACAATGATGAGTAAGAGCATTCCACTCACCCAGGTCACGGCGGCTTCCCAACGGAACCAATGTAACTTTCGCGGCAACGCCTCGGGCACCTTCTGCTTTTCCACCACGTAAAAGCCGCCGCTGTGAACGAGCCACAATGATTTTTCGCGCTCCAGTGTTCGATCCATCCACGTGAAGAAGAACGTCTGGCCCACCCACAGTATGCCGGCGAAGACATGAACCCATCGTATAAAGAGGTTGAGCCACTCGCTGAGATTGTAATCCATGCGGTTCTGACTAACAGTATGCTGAAAAATGGTCATCGCGTACTGTAGCGGCGCTCTATGAGCGCCGGTTTTGCCTGGAATCAACGAAACACCGGCGGTCATAGACCGCCGCTACAGCGCTTTCGTGCGCTCAGAAGGATTTTTCAGCATCGTGCTAATTCCCCTCCTCTGCGAGGAGGGGAATTAGAATAACAGCTATGAACGTGGAATGTTCTCTCGATAGAGCTCGCGAGGCGGTAGACCGTTGTCTCACGTTGGCAAAGCTGAGTGAAGAAGACAATCGAACGACGCGCACGTTCTTGTCGCCGCCGATGCGCGAAGCGCAACGCCTGATTCGAGGATGGATGGAAGGCGCGGGATTGACGGTGACGATCGATGCGGTGGGAAACGTTCGGGGCGTGGTTCCTGGATCGCGTTCCGGCGCAGCGCCACTGCTGATAGGCTCGCATATCGATACGGTTCCCGGAGCAGGCCCGTTCGATGGCGTGCTCGGCGTGATGCTCGCGATTGGTCTTGTCGAAGCTCTCGATGGTGAAACGCCTGAGTTCGGCATCGAGGTTGTCGCGTTTTCCGAAGAAGAGGGCGTCCGCTTCCATATTCCCTTTCTGGGCAGCCGGGCACTCATCGGCACGTTGGACAGAGATACACTCCAGGTTCAGGATGATCGCGGAATCACGATGGCTCAGGCAATTCGCGATTTTGGTTTGAACCCCGACCGCCTCGACGAAGCCCAAGTCCGATCGAGCGTGCTCGGTTACGTCGAGTTTCATATCGAACAAGGACCGATCCTTGATAACCTGCGCATGCCTGTGGGTGTAGTCGAGGGCATTGTCGGGCAGACACGCCTGGAGGCGGTGTTTCGAGGTACGACGAACCACGCCGGCACCACTCCGATGCATCTGCGGCGCGACGCGATGCCGGCAGCCTCAGAGTGGATCCTGGAAGTCGAGCGCCAAGCGTCTGCGGTGCCCGGGATCGTCGCAACTGTCGGATCGATCACCGCCGTTCCCGGGGCGGTGAACGTGATTCCAGGCGAGGTGCGCGCCACCTTGGATGTCCGGCACGCCGATGACCTTCGACGCGCAACTGCGGTCCACCGCTTGATCGCTCATGCGCGGGCGATCGCCGAGAGGCGCAAGCTGGAATTCGACTGGAACACACGTCTGGATCAACACGCGATCCGGTGCGACCCCGCGCTGACGGATGCGCTGGCACGATCCGTCGAGTTGAGCGGCCTTCCTGTGCATCGGATGGTGAGTGGCGCCGGGCATGATGCCATGGTTATGGCTTCGCGCATGCCCGTGGCGATGTTGTTTATTCGCAGCCCCGAAGGGATCAGTCATCATTCCGCCGAGAGCGTAAGAATCGAGGACGTCGCTGCTGCACTGCGAAGCGGGTCGCATTTCCTGAAACAGATATCAGGCACGCTGCAGCTTTCGGACTCCCTGACTGCCCGCCACGATGACGCAGTGCGCCACGTTCGCGAAGATTCCGGAATCGACAACGCCGGTCAGTGATTTCAATTGCTTTTCGAGCTTGGCGGGATCGTCGATCATTCCATGATTCCAATCGACGATGCTGTTCCCGTTGTCGGAAACGAAAGAGCGGCCGTCGCGCTGGCGAACGCGAGCTGCTCCGCCTAATTCCCGAAGGAGCAACAAAACGCGAGGTACCGCAAATGGAATAACTTCGATCGGTATGACGTTCTTTTGTCCCAACCGGTCGACGAGCTTGCTTTCATCAACAATGATGACAACGCGTTCGGACGCCTGGGCCACAATCTTCTCGCGAACGAGCGCCGCGCCGAGACCCTTGAGCAGATCCAATTGCGTCGAGACTTCGTCGGCTCCATCCACGGTCACGTCAACGCGAGGATTCTCCTCGAAGCTGGTTAATCGGATGCCGGTTTCCTCGGCGAGACGGCGCGATTCTTCGGAAGTGGGGATGCCGGCAACTTGCAATCGGACCCTGCCGAGCTCGCGAATGAAGTGCGCAGCCGTTGAACCCGTTCCCAATCCAACGATCATGCCGTCGCGAATTTCATCAAGCGCATGGAGTGCGGCTTGCCGCTTGAGCTGGTCGCTCATTTCGATTGGTGACGTACCAGATTCAGGAATTCATTTCGAGTGTTTTGATTATCTTTAAATACGCCGAGCATCGAACTGGTGACGGCAACGGAATTTTGCTTTTCCACGCCACGCATGATCATACAGAGGTGCTGGGCCTCGATGACGACAGCCACACCTCGGGGACGAATTTTTTGATCGATGGTTTCGGCAATTTGTGTCGTCAGCCGTTCCTGAACCTGGAGGCGCCTGGCGTACATGTCCACAAGCCGCGGGATTTTACTCAGGCCGATAACGCGCCCGTCAGGAATATATCCCACGTGACATTTACCAAAGAACGGAAGCAGGTGATGCTCGCAAAGGCTGAACAGCTCGATGTCGCGCACGATGACCATTTCGTCGTAGGCCACATCGAACAAAGCTTTATTCAGCAGGTCATCCTCATTCATCCGGTAACCGCTCGTCAAAAACCGCAGTGATTGGCTTACACGGAGCGGAGTATTCAGAAGGCCGTCTCGAGTGGGATCTTCACCGATTTTGATCAAAATCGACCGGATCTCTTCGATCATGCAGTTAGTACTTAGTCTAGCGTATTTGGCCGCGCTGTTGTGCTAGAGTTCAAGCATGCCGATATACGAATATCATTGCGCGAAATGCGATCAGACGATTGAAGTCATCCAAAAGATGTCGGATAAACCTTTGAAGAAACACGAAGGCTGCGGCGGCATGCTCACGAAGCTGATCTCGGCGGCCGGCTTTCAATTCAAGGGAACCGGATGGTACGTGACTGATTATGCCCGCAAGTCATCGGGCGAAAAGACCGAAACAGCAACAGAAACTAAGACCGAATCCAAGGGAACCTCTACGAATGGCAGCAAGGAAAGCAGTTCCGGCTCGTCCAGCGGAGGCACGGCAGCGACCGACGCGACGAAAACCGGGAAAAGCAGCTCCTCTAAGTCCGGCGCCAAAAAAGACTAAATACCTCCGTGCCTCGCACATCTATGAACGGCTGAACGCGGCCTACCCAGACGCGAAGTGCGCTTTGGAGCATCAGAATCCACTTCAGCTTCTGGTCGCGACGATCTTATCGGCGCAAAGTACGGACAAGATGGTGAACCAGATCACGCCTGCCCTCTTCAATAGGTGCAAGACCGCCCGGGACTTCGCCGGGATCGACACGACGGAACTGGAAGAAATGATTCACTCCAGCGGCTTCTTCCGAAACAAGGCGAAGAGCATCAAGGCGGCCTGCCGGATTATTGCGGACGAACACCGCGGTCAGGTCCCCGCGACGATGGAAGAGCTGCTCAAGCTTCCGGGCGTCGCAAGAAAAACCGCAAACGTTGTTTTAGGCGTGGCATTCGGAAAGGCAGAAGGCGTAGTCGTCGACACTCACGTGCAGCGGCTTGCGCGAAGACTCGACTTTTCGAAAGAAGAGCGCCCGGATAGGATCGAGCAGGATTTAATGCGATTGTTCCCCCGTGATCAGTGGATCCAACTCGCTCACCTGCTGATTCATCATGGCCGGTCAAAGTGCGTTGCGATCCGCCCGAAGTGCGCTGAATGTTCTATCGAAGACCTTTGCTACTCCGAAGACAAAACGGTGTGACGTGAGAAGCCTTGTCGGCGTCCTGCAGTGGACACTGGCGATACTCTCCGTGACTGGAACCGTTGCGCTGTTTGGCTGGATCCTTTTGCTGATCTTACGAAAAGACCGTCCCAAATGACTTCTCTCGAACGTGTGCGTGATGAGTTGGTTAAATATGAACACCCGTTTTTCGATTTCCAGGCAAGGGAAACAAAAGAAGGGGTGCAATTGCTGATTCGCTCAAAAATTGCCAACGTCCTGTCCCCACAATACACAATCACACTGGCCGAGCGCGATTTGCAAAGCTCGCAGTTCACTTGGAGTTTTCAAAAGCTTCTATATGACTGCCTCACGGACTATGTCGTGGAACTGTTTACCAAGAACCCCAGGACGTAGGCTAAATGACAATTGAACAATGAACATTTCCGAAAAATTGTTCAATGTTCAATTATCATTGGAAAAGCAAAAAAGAGGCGGTTTCGTTGGGAGCGGACCATCGAAACCGCCTTTCGCGCCTATGAGAGGAGTGGGCGAGGGAGAGAAATCTATAAATTGTATAAACCTATACGACGTGACCGGCCCATTGGTTACGTCCTGGCTCCTCAAAAAATTTCTGCGAACAGACTGGAGGCAGGAATCCTTCTAAGCCATAATAATATGAGTGTCTTAGGGAGACAGAAATCATGAAGATCCAGCTCGTTTACGATCGGCCTTCGCAGATCAGCACGGACCTGCTCGTCGTCATTTTGGATTCCAAGATCAAGCTTCACGATTTAACCGGCAACCTTCTCGAAGAGACCGTGCGGCGTGTGGGACGAGATCTGAACGAAAAGCGACTCAAAAAAGAGTACTTCACGTCGCTGGATTCGCGAGTTGGGGATCAACACGTGGTCATTTTTTCAACGATTCTCGAACCAAGCTACAACGTTTGGGAGAGCCTGAAGATCTTCGTCGCACGGTCGATTCGCATGGCAAGAGACCATGGGATCAGCCGCGTATGCGTTGTCCTAAATACGGAAGAGGCCGCACCGTTTATCGGCAAAGCCGTTGAAGGCGCGATTCTTGGAGCTTACACCTTCGATCGGTATAAGACCGAAAAGGCCGAATTTCATAAAGTCGAAGTTACGATTGCCGCCCTCAAGTCGCATGACCAGCAAAATCGCCACTACCTTCAACGCTATACCGCCGTTTCCGACGCAGTCAACGAAGCGCGCGACATGATCAATGAACCCGGCTCGGTAGCCACGCCGGAATACCTGGCCGAAGCCGCGCGGAAAATCGCGAAAGAATCGGATCTGGACCTGAAAGTCTGGGATGAGAAAAAGCTGCAGAAGGAAGGTTACAACGGGCTATTGCAAGTCGGCCGGGGAAGCTCGCATCCGCCGCGGCTGATCCGGCTGGCTTATCGTGCGCGAAAGGCCAAGGCGCATCTGGCCTTCGTTGGCAAAGGCGTGACGTTCGATTCAGGCGGCATTTCGCTGAAGCCGGCTGAGAAGATGTTTGAAATGAAGGGTGACATGTCCGGCGGCGCCGCGGTCCTGTATGCCCTTAAAGCCATTGGGAAGTTAAAACCCGCTGTGAATGTGACCGGCATTGTTCCTACAGCGGAGAATTTCCCGGACGCCAACGCCCAGCGCCCCGGTGACATCTTTTATGCAAAAAACGGGAAATCCATCATGGTCGATAACACCGATGCGGAAGGCCGCCTCATTCTCACCGATGGACTGTATCTGGCGGGCCAGGAGGAAGCAACGCACATCCTGGATATCGCGACCCTGACCGGCGCTTGTGTGCGCGCGTTGGGCCTGAGTGTTGCAGGAATCATGGGCAACGCACCGAAATTGATCCAGGCCGTCATCCGATCCGGCCAAAACCAAGGTGAACTGTTTTGGGAGCTGCCGCTGCCCGCCGAATACAAGGACCTGCTGAAAACACCATATGCAGATCTGAACAACATCGGCGGCCCGGTGGCGGGAGCTCTGACGGCAGGCCTTTTTTTGCAGGAATTCGTGCCGGAAGGAACACCTTGGGCGCATCTCGACATCGCCGGGCCGTTCATCCGCGAAAAAGAGTGGAAATACTTCGAAGCCGGCGCGATCGGTTTCGGATTGAAGACATTGGTCGACCTCGCTCAACGATTCAACGAATATCAACTGATGGAGACTGCGATTGCTCGATCACTATCGTGAAGCCAAAGAGCGGTATGAATTCCAAATGGGACCGGTCCGCGGCGGTCTTGCCACGGCGCTGGACATCCTGACGGATGCACTTGCCCTCGTCGGGCAACACGGTCTCTATTGCCGAAGCCAACGCCAGCCCCAGTACCCCGCGATGGATGTTCGCCTCGTCATGGAACAAATCGAGGCCTCCAAAGGGCTGATCATCGATGCGATGGAGCGGCTGAAGAAAACCTGAATACGAAATTTCAAAATCTCAGTGATACAGTCTTATTATGGGCCTCCGAAAGGTTGGAAACGTCGATGTCTTTCTTGATGCTGAGGGATTGGTCCAATCCATTCAACTTGCCGGCAGATCTCTGTATTTGACTTCCGATCCGGGACTTCTCCGAAAGCAGTTTCGGGGCGAGAACTTGGATCCGATCCCGTCCGTGACTGAGCTTTACAACCATGTCTCGACGGACGCGATCATCAAAGCGAATCCTGATTGCTATTACTACGACGATCGGTTGGGGACGCTTTTGCTTCGCTCGCTGGGCGGGGGCGGAATAGTAGAGCCGGGAGATATCCGGAATGGCGGCTTCGGCATGCTCTTTGCCGGTGAAGGTTGGGGTGAAGGGTCCTCACGCGAAGTCGCGGCGCTGGCGTTGTTGTATGCCGGGATCGGGATTGTTTACGCCGCCAGCATGGCACCGATCCATCGTCAGAATCTCATCAATAATGGCATGTTTCCGGTATCGGATTTGTTGCTCGGCCGACGCCTGGCTGTGGGTGAGCGCGTTCGCCTCGAGGAATTGACCGTTCCGTTTGACGAGCTCTCGAAGAGGATTGCAGGATACGGCGGTTTGTTCCGGTTCATGGAGGCACGGTCGCGAGGACAGGAAACGGATCGAGCGATCGATACGCCACCTCGGCCAATGACGATCGCCGAGAAAATCCTCGCACGTCATATGAAGACGGTCCACGGTACCGTGAGACCGGTCGATTCCGGGTTCATTCAAGTCGACGCCGGCTTCTCCCACGACTACACAACAGCGCCTGCGGCTGCGTTGATCCGATCGGCGCTTGGCCGGGAACCGAACGTGAAAAATCCGGATTCGATCCATACATTTCCAGATCATCTGACGCTTGCTGGAAGTCTTCCCGGTGTCACCTCCGAAGCCCTCGCCGGGATCCGGGATCTTCGTGAAGGGCAAAAACGTCTGGCGCGCGAAACCGGTATTCACTTCCACGCTACGGCTTCCGGTGGAAGCACCGGCATTTGTCATACGGTCATTCGGGAGCAGATTGCGATGCCGGGCCAGGTGATTCTCGGAACTGATTCCCATACATGCTCGGCCGGCGCTCTCAATTGCCTGGCATATGGTATTGGTAACACGGAAATCGCGTGTATATGGGAGCACAATGAGGTCGCTGGACGGGTCCCCCGCACAGTCCGCATCCAGCTGACGGGAAAACTGCGGCAGTCGTGTACTGCGAAAGACGTCATCCTGCAGCTGGCACAGCACGGCAAAAGCACGGGAGCCTTCACCGGGAAAGTCATGGAATTCACGGGACCGGGGCTGGAGGAATTCTCATTCGAAGAACAGGCGGTGCTTTCTAATATGGCAGTGGAGTGCAATGCGCTGACAGCCATTATGGAGCCGAGCGAATCGATGATCCGCTATCTGCTTGAACGACGTGGCCTCGAGCGCAACGCGGTCCAGCGAATGCTTGTCTACGCAGATCCGAACTCTGAAGTCGATCAACTCATTGAACTGGATTTGGGGAGTGTCCAGACGCTGGTTGCGGCCCCCGGTCATCCGGGTAACGGTCTTCCGCTGGAAAATGTTCTGGGAACCAAGCTGGACCTGGCGTACGCCGGCTCCTGCACCGCTGGGGATATCACGTCGATCACGATGTACGCCGAAGTCCTTCGCGGAAGACGCGTCGCCATCCCAACCTTTATCCAATACGGCTCGGAACGCGTTCGTGAGGAAGCGAAGCGGCGCGGCCTTCACCAAGCATTGCTGGCGGCAGGCGTTCATCTGATTGAAGAGCCGGGTTGCGGCGCCTGTATCGATGCGGGGCCTGGCGGTCCTCAAAAGGGTCAGGTTGCCATTTCCGCCACAAACCGTAATATGCCGGGCCGCATGGGTGAAGGTGACGCCTACCTCGCAAACCCTTATGTTGTAGCAGCTTCTGCAGTTCGTGGCTTTATCTGCGGCCCCGAACATTTGTCTGCTATATTGGCCGATACCTAATTTTGGCATTGGTCGATGCCAAATTTTGGCGAGACGAGAATTTTTTCTTTACAAGCAGATGCCTTCGATGCATAAAGTTACCGTGCGTTTACGGCAAGGAGGCCGATCGGATGGATCCGATGCAACCAAAGCCAGTCGCCTCGAGTTGGACTTGTTCTTCGAGTAACTCGAGCGCAAAATCTCACCCGATGGCGGTGAACACCACCCTTCTGCCGCTCGTAGCACATTCCACAAACACTCATTTGGAGGGAAAAGGATGAACCCTATGACGACGAAAGAAGGAATCGAACTCGAAATTCAGATCGAAGAACTCGAAGCAAAAATCGCTCCCGATGGCGGCGAAACCGTCCTGCCATTACCGTGTCACGGCCACGGCTGCCGCTAAGAAATCACTTTCTCCCTTTGGGAGCGCGCGAAATGCGAGCCTGCGCGGAGCGCAAGCGCGATAGCGCGACGCCCAAGAGAAGGGAAAAGCTCCAGAAAAAGTGAGGGTGCGGGTCTCATCGACTCTTGCACCCTCATCCTACCCTCTTCCAGACAAAGAGGATCATTTGCCTATGTTATTCTCACACCATGAGGCTTGGTGTGAGCGATTACATCGACTGCGCTCATTTTCTGCCCGGCCACCCGACGTGCGGAACCCTGCACGGCCACACTTATAAGGTCGAAATCACCATCCAAGGACAAGTCAAGGGCGGCATGGTCGTTGATTTTGCCGATCTGAAGGAAGGCCTTCGCGGAGTGCTCGCGCACTACGACCATCGATCATGGAATGATTCTCTCGAATATCCGTCGGTTGAAAATATTTGCGAGCTTCTCAGCGCTAAACTGAAAGACCGGCTGCTGTTTCCTTTTACCCTGCGCGTGTGGGAAGGGGATGGCAAATGGGCAGAGACAGATAGTTCGGAGCGCGACGCATGACCATGAGGATCTGTTCGCTTTTGCCGAGCGGTACGGAGATCCTCTATTCGCTGGGATTAGGCGATCAGGTCGTCGCCGTCACGCACGAATGCGACTACCCGCCGGAAACGGCAGCGAAGCCCAGGATTACCGAAGACCTCATCGAGCAGGGACGCATGACAAGCGTCGAGATCGATCATCACGTATCATCGAACATCGGCCGGCACGGCACCATTTATCGCCTCAAGCAAGATCTGCTCGAAACGCTTGAGCCCGATCTCATCGTCACCCAGGAACTGTGCGAAGTATGCGCGGTATCTTACAAAGAGGTGCAGCACGCAGCACGGGTCCTGGAAGGACGGACGCGCATCGTTTCCCTCGAACCCACGACGCTCAATGAAATGCTCGAGACAATTCTGCTGGTCGGTGAACTGACGGGCCGGAAAGATGCAGCGCTAGAAAAAGTTCAGGAGCTCAACGCCAGGTTGCAGCGTGTGCGCGAACGGGTGCGCGATCGTGAACGTCCGCGTGTATACGCCATGGAATGGCTCGATCCACCCTTTTCTGCGGGGCATTGGGTCCCGGAGATGGTGGAGATTGCCGGCGGACACGAAGTGCTCGGGAAGGCGGGATTGAAATCCGAACGCATTACGCCCGAACGGATCCTGGAAGCTCAACCCGAAATCATCGTCCTCATGCCTTGCGGATTTTCGCTCGAGAGGACAGTCGAAGAATACCGGCGTACTCGATTTCTGCCGGGATGGAGTGGACAGCTTTACGCTGTCGACGGATCGTCCTATTTCAATCGGTCTGGTCCGCGCTTGATCGATGGTGTCGAAATCCTTTCCGAAATCTTTCATCCGTCCCTATTGGACGGTCCGGAGCGGGGGGAAAACCGCCTCAATGAACCGAATCGAAACTTTAAAAAGCTTTCTTAAAGACAATCCAAACGATTCCTTCTTGCGGTATGCGCTGGCGCTGGAATACATCAAGCTGGGGCAGAATGATGAAGCAGTGCGGGAGTTCGAAGCCGTCAGAAATACCGATCCCGAATATGTCGCGACCTACTATCAACTCGGGCAGCTTTATCAGAAACTCGGGCAGAAGCATGACGCGGAAAAAACATTTCGGACGGGAATCACTGTGGCCACAAAGGCCGGCGACGAACACACCCGAAGCGAACTGGAAGCCGCGCTGGAAGGA
>MNKP01000006.1:0-4873 GCA_001920875.1 Acidobacteria bacterium 13_1_20CM_2_55_15 | reverse complement strand
TCTTCGGTGCCGCGGCGGGCAATCGCATACTCGTTGGTGTCGACCAGCATAAAGGATGCGATCAGCGGAAACTTCTCCTTCACCCGGCGATACTTTTCCTGCTCGATGACTCGGTAGTCGGGATGGCCCTGGGATACAGTGCGCAGTTCGGTTTCCCAGAAAAGCTGCCGGAAATTTTGCCACTGGTAGAAGCGCATGCGGTAGGCGAGCGGCACGGCGTACTGGGCCAACTCGGAATCTGCGGATTCGAGTTTACGAAAGAGAACGTCCGCTTTGTCCAGAGCTTCTCGAAACGGACCGGCTAGACCAGCCTGCTCCACTTCAATGGGTACGTTGTAGCCGTGAACTGTTGAGAAGCGCTGGCGTTGCTGCGTCATCATGCGGTGGCGGTGGAGATCGCGATAGGATCCGATATCCATGACGATTTCAAACCGGAGATAAGCGTTCTCAAAAGCCCGCCCCACTTTTTGCCAACGAGCCGAACGCTTCGACAAATAACGTTCGAAAAGCTCGCGCCGGTCCGGGTCATTTAAAGTCTTCACTTTTTCGAGCGCCTCATCCCAACTGCCGTGGGTTTGCTCGAAGATGATTCCAGCAAGGATCTTCAACTCGGATTGGGGATCGTATTCGACCAGACGGACCTCAGCTTTCATGGTAGGCTCGGATGAATTTTCGCCGACGAATTCGCGCACGGCACGGTAGCGGTCGTGCAAGTAGACCTGGTATTGCTCGGATTTTTCTCCCGCAACGCGAAGCAACAGCGATGGAATTTCCTGGTCCAATTCGCGCTTGAGTTCTCGCGACAGCCAGCGCAACTCGCCCAGCGGATGACGCGCCGTCCGATTGATCAGATATTCGAAAGCCTGGGCATTGCCGCGGAACGCGACCTGGCCGAGTGTCGCCATGGGCAGCAATCCGCGAAGGGTGTCGAATGCTTTCTTTTCGAGAATCGAATCCTTTTCGTCGAAATTCTTCCGGAGCCAATCCTGGAGCCGGGGGAGCAGAGCGACATACGTCTCAAAGAGCCCGTCCATCGTGGTTTTGTATTCCGAAACGAGGCCAAGACGCTCCAGATCGGGCTTTGGAATGTAGTAGAGATATCGGCCGCCAACCTTTGAGCCGAAGTTGACGTAGCGTGTCGATTTCTCGATCGGTTCCAAACCAATGCGCTGATCTTCAACGAATTTCATCGCAACTTGCGACATCCCCCACACGATGACGTGCGTCCCTGTAACCTGCGCAATCGAGTCGTCCCCATATTGGGAAAGCCACTTGGAATAAAACGCCTGGGCGCGCTGATTATTCAGGATGCGCTTGAATCCGTGCTCTCGGAGGAAGCGGACTGTATCTTCCAGCTCTTTGCCGAGCTGGGAGTCTTCACCATTGACGATCGGATCGACGTATTCCCTCAAGAACACTTCCAACAACGAACCGGCCGCGCGGCTCGCCCGAGAGCAGAGCGCGCCGGTGATTTCGGGGGGCAGATTGCGGAGCACGGATACAAAGCCGTCCGGATTGCTCGCGAATGCCGACAGGAAATGACGATCGCGTTCGGACCAATGAGCCGGAATAAAATCGGGCCTGTACTCGTTTAGAATTTCCTGCATGGTTAAACAGCCTACTTTCCTTCAGGGTCTGGTTGGGTCTGCCATTCCTCTGGCGGTCGCGCTGGCCGTGATCCTCATTGCCACAGCTCTCGTCTATACTTTCTGGTTCGGTGTGGACTGGATCACGAAATATTTATTTTAAGAAATATTCCCCTCCTCTGCGAGGAGGGGAATACACCCGTGTTTACACAACTGAGTTCAATTTCTGCGGCCCCTGTGCCTCCTTGCGGCCAAGGTTTCCAAAAAGCCCGAGATATCCTGCCTGTCCGTGAGCGCTTTTTCGAAGAGATCGCCAAACTTGTCCAGCCTTTTAAAAATCGTTTTGATCGTGAATTCCGCCGGATCCATCTTTCGCTTCAGTTCTTCCCATTTCAAGGGCGTCGAAACCGGCGCCCCCGCGCGAGGTCGCGGCGAATAGACGGATGCGACAGTCTTACCCCGAATGTTTTGGAGATAATCCACATAGACGTGATGCGGTTTCCGCCTACGGACGACGCGTTCGATCGTTGCGTATTCAGGTGCTCGTTGAACGACGATGGACGCGATCGTTTCGGCAAAAATGCGTACTTCTTCATACGTGTACGTATTCTCCAAAACCGGCAAATGCACGTGAATGCCGGAGGCGCCTGATGTTTTCGGATACCCGCGCAAGCCAAGCTCGTCGAGCGTCTCTTTGAGAATCAGGGCGACCTTCTGAACGGACCCGAACGGCGCCTCGACAGGATCTAAATCGAACACCAAATAGTCGGGATAGTCCAGGTGCTGGACCCGGGACATCCAGGGATTTCTCCTGCGTGCGAATCCACTCCGGCGTGTAATCGGGTGCGTCTTTCTGATAAAAGGACGGGCCATAAATCCCATCGGGAAACCGCTCGAAGACGAGCGGCCGGTCGAGTAGATGCGGAATGATGTATGGCGAGATCTTGTCATAGTAGCCGATGAGGCCGCCCTTGGTGTAACCGTCCTCGGGCCAGAAGATTTTATCGAGGTTGGTGAAGGGAATGACTTTTTCAAGATTGGTGGAGGAAATGGGACCCTCACCCGGCTCCCGCTTCGTCTCTTGAGGCTTCGCCCTATCGGGCTCGCGCTTCGCCTCTTGAGGCTTCGCCCTATCGGGCTCGCGCTTCGCGCGGCCGGCCTCTCCCCCTGGGAGAGGCCGCCGCGCAGCGGCGGGTGAGGGTTTCGGTATTGCATCTTCCAGCTGGCAGTCCTTCGGATCGACATCGTCCCTGAATCCTTGAAATATTGGTGCGCGGAGCTTTTTATCGGACGTCCATTCGTTGAAGCGAACCTCGCATACCAACCGGGGTTCGACCCAGGTTGGCTTTCTCACTTCTGCAGGAATTCCGTTGAACGGACGCTCTTTGATGATCAGCGGTACCAGCGCCTTGTGCACCTGTACCAACATGCGGTCATCGAAACCGCCTCCTACCCGTCCCACATAAATCAGATCACCATTCCTGTACAGCCCGGCCAACAACGCGCCGAAATGTTTTCGAGATCCTTCGGGCGCAGTAAATCCACCGACGACGAAATGACCGGTCTTCTGCGTTTTGATCTTGAGCCAGTATTTCGAGCGTCCCTGTTGGTATTCGCCTTTCCTGTGCTTAGCCACAACCCCTTCGAGGCCGTGCTCTTCAACTGCTTTGAAAAATGCGACGCCATTTGCTTCCACATGATCGGCGAAGCGAATCCAGCCGCTGTTGTCGGGAAGTAATTTTCGAAGCACAGCCTTGCGGTGCTCGAGAGGAAACTTCATTAAGGTGTATCCATTGAGGTACAGGAGATCGAAGGCATATAAATAAACAGGCATCCGGCGGTCGGCTTCGGCGATGTCCTTCGCGCGAGAGAGGTTGATTCGCGGTTGAAGCAGTTCGAAATGCGCCTCGCCCTTTTCATCGAGAGCCACGATCTCGCCGTCAAGGACGGCCCGGTCGGCCGGAAGTGTCGCAACGGCTTCTACCAAGGTTGGAAACCGATGCGTCAGGCTCTTCCCATTGCGGGTCCACATCGCAATCTTAGAATCTTCCTTCACGACCAGAGCCCGCATTCCGTCGAGCTTCAATTCGAACAGCCACTCATCGTTATCGAACGGTTTCTCAATCAGCGTTGCGAGCATCGGCCGGACGATTTTGGGAACGGGCGAACGGCCAGCTTTCTTCATGCCGAATTGTTCAAGTTCGCGCTCGATAGGAGTGACCCAATGTCTTCCGCGGTTCTTCTCGCCGACTTCGTCGACGAGTTGTCCGGAGACGACCGATTCAGGCCGTATCAAGGTGATGTCGTCTTCAGTAGAAGCGTAGCTGTCGCGGACCTTGAAGAAAATCCACTGGCGCGGTTCGCGGCTGCCCCGCACCAGCACCCATTCGCCTTTGAGTTTTTTGCCCCTGAGAACGAAATGCAGCTTTCCTTTCTTCCAGCCTTTCTCAGGTGTTTCGGGATCGACCATCTCGTACGTGCCGTTATCCCAAATAATGACTTTGCCGGCGCCGTAGTTCCCTTTCGGGATGACGCCTTCAAATTCGCCGTAGTCGATCGGATGATCCTCCGTCTCCATAGCGAGACGTTTCTCGGCAGGATTGAACGACGGACCTTTGGGGATCGCCCACGATCGAAGGACGCCTCCCATTTCAAGCCGGAAGTCGTAGTGGAGGCGAGTCGCGTGATGCTTCTGGATAACGAAGCCGTTCCCGCGCCCTTCTTTTACGGCGCCGGCCGGTTCTGGGGTTTTGTCGAATTTCCGTTTCTTTTTGTATTCTTCAAGGCCCATCTTTTTAGGTCCCGTACTGGATTACGTCGACCCATTCTTGAGGCTGCGCTCTATCGCGCTTGCGCTGCGCGGGGACGGCCTCGTGGATTCGGAATTCTCCGCAGCGGGAGTTAAACCTATAATAGCGGGGATGGGACGCCTTCGAATTAAAAAGAAGGAAGCGGTAATTCCGTTTCGCGAAACGCTTGCCTACCGCATGATGCTGCTGGCCGGATCTATCGTTGTATTCCTGATTGCCCTGTACATCATGGTTGGCGCGCTTCAGGCGAACATAACCGTGTCTTTCATCTCCTCGGGCGTCGTTGCCGCCGCCGCAGCCTTCGCCATCTTTTACAACCTCGATCATCTCCGTAGTGCCAGGATTCCTAAGCAGACGATGAATAGAATGAAGCGGCGTTAAATATTGACTTCGCCGCAGTAGCACCTTACGATCCGCTGAGCAATTCACGAAGCGCAATCTTAAGGGGGCGGTTATGCACCGACGCGGGGTTCTCAG
>MNKP01000044.1:38892-45033 GCA_001920875.1 Acidobacteria bacterium 13_1_20CM_2_55_15 | reverse complement strand
GCCTCCGCGGACGGCGGCACCCGCAGGACAACCAGCCGCAGCGGGAGGAAATTAATATGGGCATCGACTTTAAGGATCTGGCAAAGCTGAAGTGGTATTACCAGGTGCTTCTTGTTGCCGGTGTTTGCGGCGGCCTTCTGGCGGGTTTTTGGTATCAGTTTCTGACGCCGATTGAGGCTGATATTCAGAGCCGCATGAGCACGCTTGATGACTTGCACAGGACCATTGCTAAAAGTTTGCAGCAGCAGAAGCAGTTGGCTGAGATCAAAAAGCAGGCCTTGGAACTTCAGAAGAGACTGGACATGCTTAAGTCGGTTTTGCCGCTGGAAAAGGAAACCGACCAGATTTTCCGGGCCGTCCAGCAACAGGCAACCACGTCGGCCTTGCGGATCCTTCGGGTGACGCCGCGGCCGACGATTGATCACGAAGTCTACACCGAATGGCCGATCGATATGGAAATCATTGGTACGTTCCACAATGTGGGTATGTTTTTAGACAAAATCCGCCAATTGCCGCGCATTGTGAATATTGCCGGGTTGAGGATGAACGTCAGAGCGGCAGAGGGCGATCAGGCCGCCACCGCGAGCATCGGCGCGACTTATGTCGCAACAACGTTCGTTTACAAAGAGGAAGGAATTGTATCAACTGCGCCTCCGCCCAGTCCGGTGAAGTGATGTGTAAAAAAATATTCATCCTTATTGCGCTATTCATTCTGGCTCTGAGTTCGATGGCATTTCCTCAGGATCAACCTCAGAAGCCCCCGGAGGAACCTCTCCCTGTGCTTGCAGTGCCCAAGGATTACCGTTACGCCTCGCGCGGACGCCGTGATCCTTTCGTCAACCCGATTCCGAAACCGGTTACTCCCCCTGCTGCTGCCGGAAGGCCTCCAGTGGCTGTTCCCACGTGTCCGCAGCCGCAAGGGTTGAAGGGCATCATGTTGTCGCAGGCAGCGATTGCCGGTGTGGTGACCGCGAGGGATCCTTCGATGACAATCGTGATTATCGGTGCGCCGGGAGGCAAAACATATTTTGCTCGAGTAGGTGACGCGCTTTGCGACGCGGTCGTAAAAAGCATCAAGTTAGACGCTGTAGCGTTTGTTCTGACGGTTCCCCCTGTTGACCCGAACGCTCCCCGGGAAATCGAGCGGAAAGTGCGGCCTACGCCAGGAGAACAGAAATGAGAGTTGATTCCGGAAAGTTCACTTCGGTTGGGGTGCTTTTACTGATCTCGACTCTGGCCGTCAACGGAGCAGCTTCGAAAGACTCCGTCTTTGTGAAGGACGTTTCCTTCAACAGCAACGGCGAATCTCTTGAAGTCAAGATCACCGCCACTGATGAAACCAAATACACGCACTTTGTCCTAGACAACCCTCGCCGGCTCGTCGTGGATTTTCACGGAATTCAGAACACGATCAGCTTCAAGGAAAAGAAAATCGACGCCGCAGGCGTCCAGCGCGTTCGCACATCTTTTTTTAGCGATGAGAGCCGCAAGGCAACCCGCATTGTGTTCGACCTCGCCGCTAACGCCGATTACCGCTTCATCAACGATGGGGGTGGAAACCTTCGTATCCTTTTTGGCCAGGACGCGCACGCGCCGCTAAATCAGGTTGCGGGGCCTCCAGTGGCGCCGCCGTTGGAAACTGCGGTCGTTACCGAGACAGTGGAGAGTCCAGCAATAGTACAGAATCCCGCCTCAGCAATAACAGTTGCGGGCACTCCAGCCCGGCCGGCGGAACCGGCAGTCGAGGCTGCTGCGGCCGTTGCTAGAGTTTCTGGCAGTTCTCCGGTGATTGCGGCGGCCGAAAATGCAGCCGCCCGATCGGAATCGCAGGTCACTGTTGTGCCGCAGACGCCGCCGCAACTTCCGTCCACCACGCCAACTCCGACGCCGCAATATAGTGGCGAAATCATCTCGCTCGATCTTAGGGATTACGACGTCAAAGATTTTTTCAGACTGATTTCCGAGATCAGCGGCCTCAACGTTGTACTGGATCCGAACGTTGGTGGTACAGTGACGTTGAAGTTGACGGACGTACCTTGGGATCAGGCCCTCGACGTCGTTTTGAAGAATTACAACTTTGGAGCGCAGCTCCAGGGGAACGTGTTACGCATAGCGACGAATGCAACGTTGCAGGCGGAACAAGCCGCCCAAAAAGCATTACGCGACGCACAAGACCAGGCGGCACCACTGGTTACCCGGACTTTCCTGTTGAACTACACCAAGGCCGACACGGTGAGTGCCACCCTGAAAGGATTGTTGTCGCTGCGCGGCAACATTATTACCGATGAGCGGCGGAACGCGCTGATTGTCACGGATATTTCTTCACAATTCACCAATATCGAGTCGATGGTGAAGTTTCTGGACACGCCGGCGCAGCAAGTCGAAATTGAAGCGCGTTTGCTTCAGGCTAACAAATCGTTCTCGAGAGATATCGGCAACCAGATCGGGTTACTCTTTGGCAATCGCACCGGCAACGTCCTTACTGGTCTTCCCAACTCGTCCAGTGGTTTTGCGCGGAACCCGCCTCCCCGTGTGGCCACGGGCTCCGGCGTTCCGCTGATATCCGATTTCGCGGCGGCCGGCAAAGCTGGATTGTCCTTCTTGATTCAGCCGGGTGGTGACGTCCTCTTGGATGAGATCATCTCGGTCTTTGAGGCCCGGGGAACGGCAAGACTCATTTCGCGTCCGCGCGTGACAACGCAAAATAACGTCCCAGCTACGATCCAGCAAGGTACGCAGATTCCTGTTCAGACGAACGTGAATAATACGATCACGGTTCAGTTCACCAGCTTCACGTTAAACCTTACGGTGACGCCGCAGATCACCGAAGCCGGTACGATTTTGTTAAGGGCCGCCATTACGAACAGCCAGCCGGATTTTGCGAAAGCCGTGGGAGGCATACCATCGGTCTCGACTCAATCGGCGACGACTCAAGTGCTCATACCCGACGGTGGAACAGCGGTCATCGGAGGAATTCTCGTCGACACGGATTCAGTTAATGTGAAGCAAGTTCCCGGTTTGGGCAATCTTCCCTTGATTGGAACTCTGTTCAAGGACACAGCAACGGTTAAGACAACAAGCGAGTTGCTCTTCTTTATCACGCCGAGGATCAAACCGCTGGAAGCGATTTCGGTTCTGACGCCGGGGGAAGAGCAAGCGCCCGCCCAGCCGCAGCAGCGCTGAATTTGCAGTATTCTAAACAGGCCATATTTCGAAAGGTCCTCGGACAGCTGCGCAAAAATGTAGTGGATATCCAGGCTGTGATCCTGGTCGGTCCCGAAGGCGTCGTGGATCACATGGTCCAAGATCCCAGTCTCGATATCGAGACCATTGTCGGCGAGTACATAACGCTGCTGCGCATCGCGCGCAGCGCCTCGGAGGATTCAGGAGCCGGCAATCTCGTCGAGAATATCGTAGTTTCCGAACGATCGATGATGATCGCGCGGAGTATTCCCCCGGAACATTATTTGATCCTGCTATCGAGGTCACAGGATCAAATCGGACGGGCACGATACGAGCTCAAGCAGGCCGCTCGGGAGATAGGAAGTTCGGAGTCCGACGGGTGAATTCCCTATTTTCCAAATCCAGAAAACGCTGAACGGAAAATAGGGAATTCACCCGTCGGACCCCGAATTCCCTGTTCTGCTATACTGCCCGATTGCCTTTATGGACTTAAAGGAACTGAAAGAGATCATCGAGATTGTCACGTCCAAAGAAGAAATCGAAGAGTTGGAATTGGAACAATCGGGAGTCCGACTACGGATTAAGCGGTCCTCCAACCACGCGGCCCCGAGAGCTCAGGCGCCTGTTCGAAGCGGGATGACAGCAGCCGACACCGTCGAGTTGACGTCTGCGCCACCGGCGGCGGTTTCACAACAAGAGGAGGATCTTTTCTACATTAAATCGCCGATCGTGGGCACTTTTTACCAGGCGCCTTCGCCCGGCTCGGAGTCGTTCGTATCGGTAGGCGATTTCGTGGACAAGGGAAGCGTGGTCTGCATTATCGAGGCCATGAAATTGATGAACGAGATCGAATCCGACGTGGCTGGCGAAGTCGTCAGCGTTCTCGTGGAAGATGGCCAGCCTGTTGAATATGGCGAAAAACTTTTCGCCATTCGCCCGCGATAAATATGTTCAAGAAAATACTCGTCGCGAATCGCGGGGAAATAGCCCTCAGGATCATTCTTTCGTGTAAAGAGCTGGGTATCAAGACCGTCGCCGTTTTTTCCGAAGCCGACCGGCATGCGCTTCACGTGCGGTTCGCTGATGAGGCGATATGTATTGGCCCTGCGAAGAGTAGCGACAGCTACTTGAATATTCCCAGCGTGATCAGCGCGGCTGAAGTCTCGGATGCCGACGCGATTCATCCTGGATATGGATTTCTATCCGAAAGCGCATACTTTGCCGAAGTGTGCGAATCCAGCCGCGTCAAGTTCGTCGGGCCATCATCGGAATCAATTCGACTGATGGGTAATAAGGTGCGTGCGCGCCGCGAAATGGACCGGCTAGGGTTGCCCGTCCTTCCCGGCAGCTCCGATGCGATTCACACGGAAAAGGAAGCCGTGGCGTCAGCCGAAGCAATCGGCTATCCCGTGATTATCAAAGCCGTGGCAGGAGGAGGCGGCCGCGGTATGCGAGTGGTGCACAGTCGTGGGGAGTTACTCACTGCGCTGAAAACTGCGCAGGCCGAGGCGGCAAGCGCGTTTGCTGTTCCGCACTGCTACATTGAGAAATTTATCGAGCGGGCCCGCCACGTCGAGTTCCAAATCATGGCCGACGAATACGGTAATGTCATTCATCTGGGTGAGCGTGAATGCTCGATTCAACGCCGGCATCAGAAATTAATTGAAGAATCACCATCCGTCATAATGAGTTCCGAACTTCGGGAAGCCATTGGCAGCAGTGTTGTGCGGGCGATGACCGATATTGGGTACTGGAATGTGGGTACGCTCGAGTTCCTCGTCGACGAGAGAAAGAACTTTTACTTCATGGAAATGAATACCCGCATCCAGGTTGAACATCCTGTGACTGAACTGGTCACAGGGATCGATCTGGTGCGAGATCAAATTCTTATCGCGGCCGGTGAAAAGTTGCCGCACCGGCAGAATGACATTCATTTCCGTGGGCACGCACTCGAATGCCGCATCAACGCCGAAGATCCTGTCACCCACAAGCCTTCGCCGGGTAAGATCACAAGCTGGCACGCGCCTGGTGGACCAGGAGTCCGCATCGATACGGCTGCCTATGCCGAGTACGTTATTCCGCCCTATTACGACTCCTTAATTGCCAAGCTCATCGTGCATGGATTTGACCGGGACGAAGCCATAAGGCGCATGGATCGTGCGCTGGATATGTTTGTCCTCGAAGGTGTGAAGACCACCATTCCCTTGCATCGCCAGATCCTCCGTAATGCCGAATTTCGTAACGGCAAGATTTACACCAAGTTTCTCGACCATCTACAAGACAATCGCGCCCGTGCTGTCGAAATGGCATGAAGGCTCTTCCGCGTCTGTATGCGATCGCGGACGCGTCCTTCGGTAATCCTGGGTGGCTTGCGGCATCGCTGATTGCCGGTGGCGCGCGTCTGATCCAGCTCCGAGACAAGAATGCCAGCTCGCGTGAGCTGCTCGACAAAGTGGACCGGGTCATCGCATTGGCGCCCTCGGATGTCCGCATCATTGTTAACGACCGCGTTGACATCGCACGCATAGCCGGTGCTGCAGGTGCGCACGTGGGTCAAAAGGATTTGCCTCCTGCTGCCGTCCGATCGATTTTAGGTCCGGACGCGATCGTTGGGGTTTCAACACATAATATGCAGCAAGCAGTCGAAGCCGATAAATTGCCTGTCGACTACATAGCCGTTGGACCGATTTTTCCGACTTCGACGAAGGAAAACCCGGATCCTGTCGTCGGTCTCGGCGGTCTTCAGGAGATTTCCAAAGTCGTTTACAAGCCGATTGTCGCAGTTGGGGGAATCCGGCTGGAAAACGCGGCGGAAGTGCTGAAAGCTGGCGCTCACGCGATTGCCGTCATTCGCGACTTGCTGGATTGCGTGGATGTTCGGGCGCGCACCCGCCAGTGGGTTGAGGTTCTGGCTTCCCTGCGCAACTCGAGCGGCGATCCATGAGGCTGTGAACGAAT
>MNKP01000044.1:0-38806 GCA_001920875.1 Acidobacteria bacterium 13_1_20CM_2_55_15 | reverse complement strand
CAGCCAGCATCTATAATCGTTCAGTTCTGACGATTTTATAAAGAGAGGATGGAACAACGCGTTGTTAGAGCTTAAAGGAATCATCCCACCAATGGTGACACCGTTCGACGAGACCGGCATGGTTCGCTATGATGCTTTCGAGCGGAACGTCGAGGAATACTTGAAAGCCGGGCTCGAAGGTTATCTTGTGCTCGGCTCCAATGGCGAGTCGGTATACCTGGAACACTCCGAGAAATTAAAGCTCATCGAAGCTGCTCGTAAACGCATTCCGTCGTCGATGACGTTGCTGGCGGGCACAGGCGTGGAATCGACGCGCGCCACGATTGAACTAACGAAGCAGGCGGCCGAGCGCGGAGTTGATGCGGTGCTCGTGAAAAATCCGTTCTATTTCAAGAGTCAGATGACCTTTGATGTTTATCTAAATCACTATACGGCCGTTGCGGAAGCTTCCCCAGTCCCCGTTATTATCTACAACGTCCCTGTTTTTACCGGCGTTCCATTGCAATCACGATTAGTGATCGAGCTTGCTAAACATCCCAACATTGGTGGCCTGAAGGACAGTTCGGGTGATGTGAAATTGATCTCCGAGGTTGTCTGGAATACGGACAAATTTCCGGTCCTGGCCGGAGCGGCTCCTACTCTTTTCCCAGCTATGGCTGCTGGAGCGCGCGGAGGCATTGTTGCGATCGCTTGCGCTGCGCCTAAGGCGGCGCTGTCGCTGTATCGAGCCTTCGCCGCCGGCGATTACAAAAAAGCGGGAGTGATTCAGCGCATCATCGCCCCCGCTGCGGGAGCCGTAACAGAACGGTATGGTATTGCGGGGCTGAAGGCCGCGATGGAACTGGAGGGATTCCAGGCAGGCGTGCCGAGACGTCCTCTTCTTCCGTTGAAACCCGCCGGCCATGAGGATCTGGCGCAGATCTTCCGAAGGATGAATAACGAGCTAGCCGAACTTTCATGATGCGGATTCCCTTCGGGAGCCTGCCCTCAATGTCGGCTCTCTTCCTTGATTACATCAACGACTCGAGCCGTGTCCGCGAATTCTACCGGCAGGATTATTCGTTAGAAGCCGTTGTATCTTTTGCGCGGCAGCGTCCGGCTCTCGACCGAGCGCATCGTGAAACATTGTGTACGGTGCTGGACGCGCAACAACGACAATGGGGAGCTAACCCGTCGTCTGTGGAGAAGCTCCGGGCAGGGGCTGTCGCGGTGATTTGCGGTCAACAGCCGGGACTGTTCACTGGCCCCAACTACACGATCCTCAAGGCGATCACGGCAATTAAACTCGCTCGGGCTTTGGGCGATCGCGGAGTAACAGCCGTTCCGGTTTTTTGGATTGCCGCAGAAGACCACGACTATCAAGAGATCGAGTGGGCCGCTATACTCGACAGAGATTCCGCCCTGCAGCAGGTCCGTGTGAATCTTTCGAATCCTGAATCCCGCCCTTCGGCTTGGCTTGGCTTGGGTGACGACGTGGTGGACGCGATTTCCAATTGCCTGACTAAGTTGCCGGAATCAGAATTTCAACCCGAAGTCCGCGATCTGTTGATGACGTCGTACAAACCGGGGGTGTCTCCGGTCGATGCTTTTGCCCGAATGCTGGCCAAGCTGTTCGAAGGCTCCCATCTGATTCTTGTCAATCCGCTCGACGCCGAACTTCGCAAACTTGCGACGGGGACCCTTCATCAGGTCGTGCGGCAAAACTCAGCCGTTCGATCGGCCTTGCTCGCGCGAAACCGAGCATTATCGAAAGCCGGCTACCATGAGCAGGTAAGAATTGACGAGGATTTCAGCGGCTTTTTTGCGTATCGCGGCAAGTCCCGGCAACCGGTCCGTCCGGAAGAACTCAGCACGGATCTATGGCTGAGCCCAAATGTCCTGGTGCGGCCTGCAATGCAGGACGCGATATTTCCAACCGCGGCCTACGTCGGAGGCCCAGCCGAGATCGCTTACTTCGGACAGGCTGCGGCCGTTTACGAGGTTTTGGGCCGGGCGGTGCCGCCGGTTGTTCCGCGTATAAGCGTGACAATTCTCGAACCGCGGGTAGCTCGTGCGCTAAAAAAGTACAACATGGAATTCACGGACGTTTTTCGCGGCCGCGATTTCATGCGGCGGCAAGCGGTCCGAACCGTTCAAGCCGTCGACATTTTTGATCGCGCGCGAGACCGCATGACCTCAGAATTGGAATCCCTTCGGCCTGCCTTGGATGCTGTGGATTCGACATTGGTAGGAGCACTCGATACGGCTCGCCAGAAAATATTGCACCAGGTGGAGACGCTTCGAACGAAGTTTGTCAACGCAGAGGCGCGCCGGAACGAGACGCTCGAGAGACATTTGGACACCGTCGGCAATTCCCTATTTCCCGAGAAGAAACTCCAGGAACGCGTACTCAACATCACGTCGTTTCTGGTTCGTTATGGTCTCGCCTTTCTTCCTCGCCTCGAAGAAACACTGAGTTTGGATTCCAGGGCGCATCAGGTTGTCGAGATATGAAGATCGGAATTACCTGCTATCCCACTTACGGCGGAAGCGGTGTGGTGGCTACGGAATTGGGTAAGGAACTGGCCAACCGCGGCCACGACGTCCATTTCATCAGTTATGCCCTTCCGATCCGTCTGACGATGAAGGACCGAGTTTATTTCCATGAAGTCGAAGTTCTGACTTATCCATTATTCGAATATCCGCCATACGATCTGGTTCTGGCGACGAAGATGGCAGAAGTGATGACCCGCTTTGATCTGGATATTCTTCATGTTCACTATGCCATCCCGCATTCGATCAGTGCCTATCTGGCGAAGATGATGTTGCGCGACCGCGTCGTTCCTTTTGTCACGACGTTGCATGGTACCGACATTACACTGGTCGGTAATGACCGCTCATACCTTCCCATCACCCGCTTTGGCATCGAGCAGAGCGACGCCGTTACCGCAGTGTCGGAGTACCTCAGACAGCGCACGATCCAAGAATTTCAAATCCTCCGGCCCATTCTTGTTGTTCCCAACTTCGTCGACTGCAATGTGTACGGCCGCTCGTCGGATCGAACTCTTCGAAGAAGATTTGCGCAGGACGATGAAGGAATTTTGACCCACATTTCAAACTTCCGTCCGGTCAAGCGTGTCGAGGACGTCATTGGAATCTTCGCGCTCGTTCGGAAAAACCGGAAGGCGCGCCTGCTGATGGTCGGCGATGGTCCTGAGCGGCCAAAAGCGGAGTGGCTCGCCAACACTCATGGAGTTGCCCAGGATGTCCTGTTCGTGGGCAAGCAAAATGATATGAGCGAACTGTTGGCCATTTCTGACGTCCTTTTGCTGCCAAGCGAATTGGAATCGTTTGGTCTTGTTGCCCTTGAGGCAATGGCATGCGAGGTCCCTGTTATTGCTACGCGCGTCGGTGGCGTTCCCGAGGTCGTCCGGGATGGCATTGACGGGTACTTATACGAGGTGGGCGACGTTCAGGCGATGGCCGACGGCTGTCTCTCCGTCCTAAATAACCCAAAAGTTCGCGAGAATTTAGGAAAAGCTGCGCGAGATCGGGCGACGCGGCATTTCTGCGCAAGCAAGATTGTATTGCAATACGAGGATCTTTACAGTCGGACGATCGAAGAAGTCCGGTCCCGCCACTAGAGCACGTAAGTCCCATAAAGCACCTAAGTCCCACGGCCGATAAGATGTTATGAGAATGGCAATTCCACCGAAACTAAGGAACTGACGTCAAAACGATGAGACAGGATGACGATTGGCAGACGATTTGCACGCTAACTAGTGGAAACCGATTCCGATGGCATCCTGGCAAGGCCCGGAAGGAACGGGCACGAGGTACAAAGCAATGGTGAAACCATATATTTCTGAAGAAGTACTCCTCGATCCCGAGATAAGAAGTGCTGAAGTCCTCGACTTTGAACGCCGGCTGTTGGGCAAGATCGTTGGGCAGGATCGCGCCGTGAGCAGAATCGTCAACATGTATCAGATCTATCTGGCGGGAATGGCTATGCCGAACCGCCCGATCGGTAATCTTCTGTTTCTGGGACCGACTGGCTCCGGCAAGACGCGCATTGTAGAGGCTTCTGCCGAAATCCTTTTTGGCAGTCCACGCGCCTTCATCAAGATCGACTGCGCGGAGTTTCAGCACAGCCACGAGATCGCCAAGTTGATCGGTTCGCCCCCGGGTTATCTCGGACATCGCGAAACACCGCCTTTGCTAACTCAGGAAGCGATTGACCAATATCAGACCGAGCGAGCTCGCTTTAGCTTTATCCTCTTTGACGAAATCGAGAAAGCAAACGACGCGCTGTGGCAGCTCTTGTTGGGAATCTTGGATAAGGCGACTCTGACACTCGGCGACAACCGTAAAGTCGACTTATCCCGCTGTGTCATCTTTATGACATCCAATCTTGGCGCCGCTGAAATGTGTGAATTGCTGAGCGGCGGCATCGGTTTCACCTCAGGCGTCCGGCAAGACGAGGCGAACCTCGCGGACCTTGACCGAAAGCTGTACCACACGGCCATCGAGGTAGCGAAGAGGAAGTTTTCTCCTGAGTTCATGAACAGAATCGACAAGGTCGTTGTGTTCCGTACCCTCAGCCAAACCAATCTCCGCCAGGTGCTGGACATCGAACTGAACGACGTCCAGAGCAGGATTATGGCATCACAGCCGGACAGGCAGTTCATCTTCCGGTGCACGTTAGAAGCAAAGGATTTTTTGCTTCGCGAAGGTACCGACCTGAAATATGGTGCACGTCATCTTAAACGCGCCATTGAACGGCATCTGGTTTACCCGATTTCGAATTTGATCGCGACCGGCCAGATCGGTCTGGGCGATGTCATTAAAATCGATCTCGCTCCATCAGCTGCCAAACTGACTTTCTCGAAAGAACGCGCCACGCCCGGCTTCGCGGTACCAGGATCCGGTAACGTGATGGAATTTCCGAGCCGTAAAGCCTCGCAAGCTGGGGCTCGAGTGCAGCTCCTAGAGACGGAAGCCGCAAGCTGCGACCGGCGTTAGTGGAGTGTTGAATTGATCCTGTAGGGGCGGTCTATTCCTTGAGGCTGCGGGGTAGCGCAGCCTCAAGGAATAGACCGCCCCTACATGCGGGCCCATTCTGTATCCTAATCGAGATCAGGAGCGCCCTTGCCTAGTAATTGATCTTTAGTCCGAACTGAATTTGGCGGTTCTCCAGTAGCGTGCTGGTGATCGTCCCAAACGAAGTGGCGTCTAAAAACCTGTTTGGCTGGTTGAAGGACGGATGATTGAAAGCATTAAAGAACTCCGTCCTGAATTGGACATTCAAGCCTTCCGTCCGAAAGTTTTTTGCCAACATTAAATCCCAATTGTTCATTCCAGGACCGTCGAAATAATTTCGCGGTGCATTTCCAAATGTCCCCCGCGTCGGGATAGCAAATGCTGCCGGATTCAGGTAGACCGTTTTGTCTTTGCGGTTGGCGATTACCGGGTCAGCCGTGGTGTGCACAATATTGTAGTCAACGATGTAAGCAATATTCGGCCGATCGCGGGTCGACCCGGTATTGCTATTCTGGTTCGACGGGCTCAGTTGAATAAAGATGGGCCGGCCGGATTGGAAAGTAGCGATCCCCGAAAGTCCCCAACCACCCAGCAGCTTCTCGAGCGTGGTTCCCCAGTTCGTTCCAAAGGCCTTACCGCGGCCAAACGGCAATTCGTAAACATAGCTGAGAACAAATCGCTGCCGAGCGTCGAAATCCGAACTGCCGCGGTCCATTTTCAAGTTTCGCGCATCTTGGGCAACATTGCCGCCGGTGGAGTCGTCAATCGCATGTCCGTACGTGTACGACACCAGAAAAGACAATCCGGTCCCGAACCGCCGCTGCAATCGCCCGAGCAGGCCGTGATAGATCGAACTTCCCGAACTTTGAAGAACGGGCACAGAGCCGAACGCCGACAGGGGACGCCGCGGCTGGACTTCAGGTTGGATAAATCCTGGTACAGGATAGGCTTGATTGACATCTACGGTTCGGACCAGCCTTGTCCCCTTGCTCCCAATGTAGCTCACCTCGAAGAGCATGTTTTCTGGAAGCTGCCGTTGATAACCCAGATTCCAATCCTGGATGTATGCATCGCGAAAATTTGGATCGATTGAAGGAGCATCAAAGACCGGCGAAGCCGCAAGCCGGGCCGACGGAAACGGGTCGGAAAGCGTCAAATCTGCCGGGAGAATCCCTGCCTCGAAAGTTTGCGGCTGTTGAAATGGAGGCCCGGTCCGGACAAAGAACAAGTTATTACCAATGATCGGCAGATCGTAAAAGATTCCGTATCCTCCGCGGACCACCGTTTGGCCAGTGCCATCGGGTCTCAATGCAAAACCAAACCTTGGCGCAAAGTTGTTTTTGTCTGGTCTATATAAAGCCCGTGATGCTCCGCTCTCACCCGCGATCTCATATCTCATCGTCTGAATGTTGAGTTGAGCCAAACGGTTTTGCTTCTCCACGTCGGGTGTGTTGTATTCATACCGTAAACCCAGGTTCAGGGTGAGCTGTCCCGAGACAACATAGTCATCCTGCACGAACCAGTTATAAGAATTCACGCTGTGGTATCGAAAACTGTCCGTGGGATCCCGAGCCGTGCGGCTGGGCAGGCCGAGCAAGAAATCTGCAAACGCATTGCCGGCCCAGATCCCGCTGAAATTGATCGTTTCGCGCACGTTGGAACCCGCATTAAACCGAATCCTCCGTAGATCCACACCTGCGCGAATGGAATGGGATGTCGGCGTATAGTTCAGGCTGGTTGCAATCTGTCCCGTCGTGCCGGCCCGCTTCTGATAGCCGCGGTCACCGATGGTGCCGAAGCCTGTTATTGCGATCATCGGGTGGCCGAAATCTTTCGGATCATGTGAGGCTGGAATACCTAATTGAGAGGAGATATCACTTTTGCCGGAGGCCAAGGCGATACGCGATTGCAGTTGACGGTTGAATCCCGCGCGGGCTTCCATGACAAGTTTCCGTGAAAAGATATGGGTGTCGTTCAGCGAAAGAGAATGAGCGCGGGTGACATCGTTGTGACCGAAACCAGGCACACACGAAGTCTGATTGTTGCTTGCGCAGGGTACCAGCAACGAGTCCTGTGTGTGAGCGTAACGTCCGAATAAACTGTTGGTTCCGCTGAAGCGATGGTCCAGCCGCGCGCTGTACTGGTTGACATCCTCCGGAAGCGGGTTCACCGCAGAGAAATTGTTCGGCGGCGAAAGTCCGGCTGTTGGGGATGGGAACGAACCGCGGTCCAGGATCTTTCGCGCGATGGGATCGATCCGGCTAGACGGAATAATATTGCCGGGAAAGGCGGCTAGGCCCCGCTCCGGATCGCGCACCGGCACAGTGGCGGCGGAAAAATCACCCTTACGGAAAGCCTCTGTCGGAACCGGCTGCAGACTCGTGAAGACTTGCCGGCGCCTGCCGCCTTCATACGCCACAAAGAAGAAACTGCGATTGCGTACCAGAGGCCCCCCTGCGGTCGCGCCGAACTGATTACGGTGAAACGGCGGTTTCGCCGCAGAATCCTTTTTATTGAAAAAATCACGTGCATCCAGCCTGTCGTTTCGCAGAAATTCCCACGCCGTCGCGTGCAGTCCGTTTGTTCCGGATTTCGTGTTCACGATCACCTGTGCGCCAGCTCCTCGCCCATACGCCGCAGAATAGGAATTGGCCAGAACTTTGAATTCCTGAATGGCATCGAGAATAGGGCGAAGTGTGAAATTGTTGATAGCCGGATCGTTGTTGTCGATACCGTCGAGTAAGTTGTTATTGGCAGTCTCTCGAGCTCCGATGACATTGAAACCGCCGCGCAAACTCAGTGCCGATCCTGGAGCTGGGGAAAGGGAACCCGGCGCAAGTTGAGCCAACGCTTCAAATTCCCGGCCGTTTAAAGGGAGTTCAACAATTTTTTGGTTGTCGATGACGGTTCCTACCGAAGACGTTTCGGATTGCACGAGCGGTGTGGTTGTGGTGACGACGATCTTTTCTGCAACTTCGCCGATTTGCAAAGTGAAGTCGATCCGGAGACGGTCGTCGACGCTCAATACAACACTTTCTCGTATTGCCGTCTTGAACCCTGGAAGACCCGCTTCGATGCGATACAGCCCCGGCGGTAAAAATGAGACACTATAATTGCCGCGCTCGTCGGTGGCGAACATTCGCGAAGCGTTCGTCTGGGCCTCGGTGATTGTTATCGTCACACCTGGAAGAACAACTCCGGCGGGGTCCGTGACGGTTCCAGTTAAAGACGCCGTCTGCGCGTAGACCGACCAAGGCCGCAGTACTAGAAGCAGGCCAAACAAGGCGATCAGAAAACGCGGCATAGATTCCATCAAGCGACTCAGCGAATCAAAATTGTACGAGCCTGCGGCCTGAGATCCTGTTCAGAAGACGATCAGTTCCTGAAACGCCTCTGCGAGGGGCTTCCTACAGAAAGCCGGCGAGCGGACTTGAACCGCTGACCTGCTGATTACATTTTTCAGAGCCATTTATTGAACTTAGCTGAAACCGGCTGAAACAAGTCCATCTCCTGGAACCATTGCCAGTCCTGCATTTCGGCGCGTTCGATCCGTTTCTTCGCGTTTCGGATCATTTCGTCCTGCGGTTGCCCCGGGGTTGCCCCAGAGGTTGCCCCGATTTTATACTGGGCTCCGAGGAAATTGAAAGATGCCAAGAATGAAGTTGACCGCGCGGATCGTGGAAAGCATGAGGCCATCCGGAAAACGGACGCAGGTTTTTGATCAGGTTTTCGATACGGAGCAGCGCGGTCTCTGTTTAAGAATTTCGGAATCCGGCGAGAAGTCATTTTCCGTTTGCTATAAGTACTGCGGCCTATGAAACGTTCAACATCTGATGCTAACGGTCAGGCTCGTTCGGTGGCAGCGGCGGATTCAGACAGAACTGGTGAAAGGTGAAAATGGTGGAGCACTTGCCGTTATTCCACTCGCTGTCATCGGGACCGGCGCGTCTGCCTACGTCGCTGTTCCCTCGATAAGCAACGCTCAACGGCTTTGTTACCAGCGGGGAAAGTCTGTACATTCTTCTGGTCGAATTGGCGCGGGCTGTGCCGTATTGCGCAGATCGCCTTTCTGATTTTCCAAACAGCGCTCGGCTGCGCGGCTTCTACAACTTTGAACAACTACATCCGAAAGCGATTCCGGTTGCACAGACAGCGCGATCCGGAAGCAAGCACTTAGGGTTCGTGACTGCGGGCGCGGGCCGGAAGCAAGCACTTGGAGTTCGTGAGTGCGATCCCACAAAACCTACTTTGCACATAACCCGCATTTCTCAAAAAAACCCAAGACCGTGGAACGGTGAGGAACGCGAGATCAAGAAATCCGCCGACACGGCATTAGCCGTTTCGTTGTTTCAAACAGTACCTGATGGCGAACATGTCACTTCCGCGCGGTGTTCCGCGCGGTCGTCAACAAGAGGGACGAACGTTCCGTGTTGCATGACACCATCAAGCGTCACGCTGGTTGCCGTTTGTCCATGACGTGCGCGTCGAACCATGATGTGGTAAACGGTCTCTCGACAGCGGTAGTGCACCACAAATGAATCCCACGTTGAAGGAAAGTGAGGCGCAAAGTACAGCTTGTCCACCTCAAGGCGAAGGCCGAGGAGCGACTCCATGATCAGACGGTACATCCAGCCGGCCGACCCCGTATACCATGTCCATCCGCCCCTGCCCGTATGGGGCGGTAATGCATAAACGTCCGCGGCTACGACATAGGGTTCCACCCGGTACGTCGCAATTGCTTTTGAAGATCCACCGTGGTTTACAGGATTGATCATGCCGAGTAGTTCCCATGCCCGATGAGCATCGCCGAGCCCGGCGAATGCCATCGCCGACCAGATTGCGGCATGAGTGTACTGGCCGCCGTTCTGGTGGGGAAAAATGGCGGCGAATCAGGCAAATCGCAGAGTCACCCCTGGACTGCTGTTCGCAACGCCGCAGATAAAGCTTTACGGCAGGTGTGACTTTGCCGAAACGGCGTGGGGAACAGATTCAACAGCCTTTGCTCGCACGCTTCTGACGGCATGAGCTTCATCCGTAGAAATGTTAAAAACCGTATTAAGCTTTGTAATCTGAAACAGCGCCCGGACGTGATCTGTTGGCCCTAGAAGGATGAGTTGGCCGCCTTTGCTTCGAACGGAATTCGAGATAGTAATCAACTGACCTAAGCCGAAGCTGTCGGCGTATGGAACGTTGGCCAAGTTAAATACGAATGCGCGGTGGCCTTCTTGCAGCCATTCGTTCACACGGTCACGCAAGGTGACGTTAAGGAAGCACAACCTGCCGACTATATCAACAACGATGACGCCGGAAACGATTCTTGACGATATTGCTAAAGACATATCTTCTCCAGAAGGTCGCGCTGCCACAGCAATGAATTGGCGGAAAACGCAGCACGGCTTTTGAGTTCAGGGTTAGTGTTTAAACCCACGACTATCCCGCGAAGACATCGGCCGAGCTTGATTGACGGTGAGATCCCGGCCCATGAAGTTCTTGCCGTTCATCGCGGCAATCGCCTTGTCCCGCCGTCCTGCATTTCTACGAAAGCAAAACCCTTGGAGCGGCCGGTGTCCCGATCGTAATGATACGGACGGTCTCAACTGAACCTGCCTGGCCGAACAATTCCTTGAGATCACTCTCGCCTTAACTAACTCCAGTGCATCATACCCTACATTTATCGTAGCTATTGCAAAATAATTCACCTATACTGGTTAAGCAAAGACATGGATAAACGCAATTGCCGAATGGGAACACCATGGAGGATTACGTGGGCGGTTCGCGAAGCATCGGGTGATCGGCAGGCTAAATCAAATCGCCTCCAGGGAGAAAAACATGGTCAGTTCTATCAGATTCCTCATATCGGTGTTGTGCTTCGCCTCCTTTTCGTCTGTGTGCATCGCGCAGGACCTCAGCAAATATCGTGATTTCCAGTTTGGGATGACCCTGGATTCCGTGGCTAAGCAAATCCAGATGAAAACCACGGAAGCGAAAACAACTCACGAGCGGCCAGCAGTGATTCAAACGCTGGAGTGGAATCAAGTCGGTTATTCCGCGCCCGGCGCGAAAACCACTTCAGTCCGCAGCATTCGTTTTGACTTTTACAATGGTGAACTTTGGAAAATGGTGGTTACATACAATCCGGCTGAGACCAACGGGTTAACCGCAAACGACATTATGGAAGCGATTTCCGAAGCCTATGGCACTGCGACCACCCCGGGAGATTCGGTTTCCGTTTCCAACTCCTCAACCTATGAGGATCAGGAAAAGGTCCTCGCCCGCTGGGACGATGCACAGTATTCATACAACCTGTACCGGTCCTCTTACGGCAACACCTTCGGACTGGTCGCGTTCTCCAAAATGCTTGACCTGATGGCACGTAATGCAAGCCTTGAGGCGGACCGGCTGGACAAGCTGGAGGCGCCTGCAAGGGAACTCGCGCGGCAGAAGAAACAGGCGGACGAGGCACGTGCAGCGCAAGAGGCCGCCCGGTCCATAAACAAACCGAAATTCCACCCCTAACTAACCATTGCCCGCTGACGGCCGAAGTGGCTTGAGAACCATTTCAGCTGCTCGCGAACAAGAAATCGTTAGCTTCCTACTTCATGTGAAAATACTTCTCAGAGATCCTGTCCAAAGTTGTTCGAATGAGATTGCGATTAGGCTCAAATAGCCCATGAGGGATTCGGGGAACTGAGAAATTCGATTTCTTCTGGGGTCGCGTCTCCGCTCAGAGAACGATCTTTGAGAAATGCCCGCAGGCCCGGCTCATGAACGGACGTCCCTCGAGCTTCCCTCTCGATAAATTCAAACCTCTTCAATCTGCCTGGAGCAACTCTGGAATTCAGGGCGATCTCCAGGCTGAACGACGCAAGATCGATGTCCCACGATACGATCAGAGGATCGAGGAAAGCGATGCAGCTTTCCGGCGTTATGTTGAAAACGTCTGCATCCAGGAATTCGAGAACGGCAACGCGCATTTGTTTATAACTTCGATTGCTCTCTCGTGCTACGGTTCGGAGCGATTTTTCGCGCCCCAGTTCCTCTCTCACCAACACCTTGACGACCTCCAGAAGCGTCTGAGTAATCAGGCGTTCGAGCTCGCCAAACGGTTCCTTCTCGAAAATGGCACGGACCTGAGTTCGCTTCGCAGCCTTACATTTTTGAAGAAGCAGCTCTCGAACCTCTCTGAACAACGCCAGCGGCGAAGTCTGTATCTTCTTCTTGAGTTCTTGGCCCCGCTGGAGATCGGCTAAGCCCGCGAGTTTGCCGGCAGGCAGCTTCAAGGCCCGTCCAAGCTTGTCGTAGATGTCGGTTCGTTCTGAAGTGGCGGGCATCTTCTTCCGTTAAGTATTCAGCTTGATATGGTTTAAAGCGCTATCCCTTTTGTCATGGGCGTTTTTTGAGTGGTGGATGTGGTTTCTCCGTCATTTCCCGGATCGTCACGCGAAGTTCTGGAATATAGTGGCCTTCCCACTGGCGCCAGAAGGCTTCGCGCAGGCCCGCCAACACCAGGGTGCCTTCGTGTTGGACCGTGACCACCAGGTAGTTTTCTTCTATTTGATCGTGTGGGCCCTTAAGAAGCATCCGGATGGCCCGGTGGGAACCTTTGGGGATGAGAACCGCGTGGCCGGTTTTGATGTCGATGGCCTCCCACGATTGGTTCAAATCCAGGCGGAAGGCTTCCTCCATTATGGATCCTTTCACTACTACAAGAGAGCGTCCAATATCGGCCGATCAGTTTGCATCGCACACGAGCGTGCTCGAACGGATGCGAGTGGCTGGCGCAGTTGCGCAATTTGGGCCTGATGCTGCTGTAGCAGTGACCGCGCTATTGAGTTCGCCCGATGATGAAAGTCGAAAACTCGGTGTCGCGATCACGAGTGAAGACACTCTGGCGATAGCAAGGCCCCTGTTGAAATCCCGGAACTGCGAAGAACGGAAACTCGGAATTGCGCTTCTGGCCGATATACAAGATCAACGAAAAGTTCGTCATCTGCCGTATTGCGGATACTCCGATGAACGACACGCACTGTGAGCTCCCACTGAATCAGTGGGACAGTCGATGGCGTCGCAGCCTCACCGATGGCGGCCAAAGCGTCGATCGCATCGGATCGAAGAAGAATACTCCGAATTTTGAAGGCGATCACACTGCGCTTATCGACACCGATTTCGATTGGTGCGGACGGCTCAGCCACAATTTGCGTGAGCTCAGGAACCGCCGAACGGGCATCTGGGCCGAGTTCTCGAATCGCATCAAGGGCCAGGTCCATATTGTTCTTGTCGCGATCCTGGATGAATCGCAGCCAATAACTCAGCGGTTCACCCATATAGGAGGGTTCGGCCCCATCACTTGCAGTTTTCTTGCTGCCGTGGTTTTCCGCCGCGGTGCCCACTGTTGCCGTGATCGCAACCGCGAGCAATATCCCGATCATTTTTCGGATGATGCGCGTCATGGCTTGTTCCTTTCTTGTCTGGCAAACACTTCGCGCTTCTCTTCTCTCGCATGAATCATGCATCCGGGCTGCCGTTTGCAGTCAGAGTGACGCAAGCGGTCTATCACGTGCCGATGTAAAGAAAGTTGACGCTCCGGGCCGAAGCGAAAATATGCAGTTATTGGCAAAGAATCGGGCTGTCCGGAGTGACGCAATGACAGTCATTGCGAGAACGTCTTGCATAGTTCCTCGCGTATTCCCGTCGTGTCCGAGATAACCTAAATCATGTCGCTTCGTTCTGCGCGCGTGAGGACTTCTGAAAACGTGACACTTTGGCCGTCGTGTAATCGGCCTTGTGTCCGCATTCCGCGCGACTGCAGGTCAGCAATAGCTTTTCGGCTCTCGCGGGCTTGGCTTCTCCTTCGCTATGATCAAGTGCGAATAAGATCGGCGCTTCGCACTTTCGGCAAAGCACGCCGAGATACCATCTGGCATCAACTTTAGACCACTGGACAATACGCATCAGAACTCCAGAGGATCTGTAGGTGAGGGGCCTTAACGGCCATATTGAACGCAACTGCGATCCGCGAAAACTAGTACTGATCTCGACGTCCGCCGCCGCGAGAGCCGCCACCGAAATCTCTTGGAACCATGGGCCTCGCTTCATTCACGGTCAACGGGCGTCCATCGAGTTGCGAACCGTTGAGAGTAGCAATGGCTTTATCG
The DNA here is from genome assembly GCA_001920875.1 of Acidobacteria bacterium 13_1_20CM_2_55_15. GTDB lineage: Bacteria > Acidobacteriota > Terriglobia > 20CM-2-55-15 > 20CM-2-55-15 > 20CM-2-55-15. The sequence goes on along the minus strand of MNKP01000044.1, from coordinate 24,632 downwards.
GCGCCTTCTTCGTCCATGACTACAAATCCGAATCCCTTCGAACGGCCGGAGTCTCGATCCGTAATGATATTGACGGATTCGACAGTACCGCACTGTGTGAACGTTTCGGTGATGGAGATTTCTGTCGTTTGGAACGACAAATTCCCAACATATAATTTTTTCGACATTGTCGTACAGGAGCTTCCAAACTTGGATTGTGCGGCTTAATTACCGCTATCACCAGCATAGGCTTATATTCAGGATTGTCAATGACATCCTGGTATTCATCGTCCCGACGGCCCCAAACGTCGCCCGTTAGGATTTCTCGGACCGAAGCTGCGCCACTGTACCCGGACGAGCAGAAACCGCAGGGCGCTGCCTGTGCAACGATGCAACCGCTGCGGAGTGGAAGGCATGCCCTTCCAAACAGTGCCGAGGAGTAACGCAGAAATCGTCGGAAGGTTTTCTCTGGAGGATTTCTAAACTTTCCCGTCTTTCCACCGATTTGTTGAGCGTCGGTTCCAGGCCGAATCGGGCGGTGTAAAGACTTCAACAGTGTAGCACACATCTGCCCGGCCGGACCGGCGCATCATCGGCCTCGCCATCATTCAACCTTTACGATACGCAAGTCGAAAGTCAGCGCGTGTCCGGCCAATTCATGATTGAAATCCAACACGATACGATCGGCATGGACCCGGATCTGTGTTACTCGGAAAGAACTCCGCTGCTGACTGCTCTCAGATTCGAATCGGCAGCACGAGACTCTTCCTGGCAGCGTTGATGGTAGATCTTGCCGTCCGATGCGATCCCATGAAGCGAGCCATCGTCTCTCACTCCAATTAGTAGAACGCCATCACCCGTGTTCAAGAATCCAGCGATGGCCTCAAGCACTTCGATTATTCTTTCATCGTTCTTCGCGCCGTTGATATACCATCGCAGCGATGACTTGAATTCCGACCTCGAACCTTCTCCGGCGGCAATCTCGTTTCTTATGGTGTGTTCATTTATCAAAACGATTTCTCTTTGATTTGCGGTGGTTGGCGCGTTTTCAGCTTTGCTTCACTCGCTACGCGCCTCATGTGCGAGTTGTTTTGACGATGGCTGATCAGAGGGGGCACCTCGGTACGTATGAACTCCGTCCCCGTCATCAAAGAGAAAAGTCACGTTCAGGGTCATAAGCAGCAAATTCTTTAAAAAGAATCAGGAATGGGTTGTCTACCGAGACGTGGGATGTGACGTACCCGGTGGAGCTCGCGGCCAAACAATTAAGAGAAGCTATTCACGTTTCCTGCGATTTCTAAGGAAGACGTTAGGCAGACGGTTGCCGGGGGTTGCCAGGCGATTTTGGGTAAGAAAAAAGCCCATCCGAAAATGGATTAAGTACTTTATTTTCGATAAAAGCCGGCGAGCGGACTTGAACCGCTGACCTGCTGATTACGAATCAGCTGCTCTACCAACTGAGCTACGCCGGCAAAAAAATGCTCACCCTGCCGGGTGAGCAATAGTTGTAAAGAGAAAAAGAATCGGAACCCTCGTCAAAACGAGGTTCCAAAGCTCCAATGCAGTTAATTTAAAGAGGGGGGTACACCTTGTCAACGAATTATTTTCGACCTTTTTAAGCTCCTCAGATGGCTGTGTTTAGTTGAGATTGCGGGGCACGGGCAATTTTACCGGCTAAGTTCCTTGCGCGTAAGTCCTTGTGTCAGTTTGAGTTGGATAATTTCCATGTCTTCCGGCCGGTCGAAAACCCGGTTCGGGTATCGCGCTTTCAGGAAAAGGCGCAAGCCCCCGAAACTTAAGCCCGCAATGAGGGTAAATAACAGCGCGATTCCGATGAAGGTGAAGATCGTCAGAATGACTTGGCGCAGTGAAAGGTCCGGGCGAGGTTGATCCCAAGTCACTTGAGACTCATAATTTACACCATCCAAAATGGATTTCGCGATGGTAGCATCACGCAAACCCCGAACCAGCGCGATCAACGGACCGACGCGCTTTCGAAACGCCGGTTCATCGTTGGAAGCGCCAGCCCACTGATCTTCGTATTTTTTCGCAACCTGCTGTGTGGGATACATCAGGAGCACAAGGTGAGCCGTCTTTTCGTTGACCCGATAGTCCGCGGTCGCGATTTCAACGCTATCGTCGAAACCTAGCACCCCCGGATCCAACCCGAGCTCTCGTCCAACGCTCGCCTCATCGACGATATATCTGTCCGTCCCTTGAATTAGATTTTCCGGCGGAAGATGTTGGGAAACCGGTGGCTTTCGCGAACGCCCCAAAATGTGCTCTCCAATAATGCGCGCGAACTCGACAGCGGAAGCCGGAAGCCCCTCCAGTGTGACCAGATATTTCGATTGCCAAAACACGACTCGATTGCCGATTCGGAAGCCTTCCGTACCAACAGGAACTGACTCAGGACTAGGCTGTGCGGCCGCACGTTCCATTGTGAATAGACCATAGGCTGCGATCGCATCCGCCATCTCATACAAGGTGAGGCGGATCTTGCCTTCTGGTTCTTTCCAGTTTTGGGTGGTCGCACCCACGAAGCCATAACGCCTGATCGTGGCGGCGCGCTTTCCTGCAATCGTTTCGATGTTCTTCTCGTCGTATTGGATGGGCTTATCGGCTGGGGACCATCTCGAAGTTTCCGTAACAGCCTTAAGGATGGATTCCCGCGACTGGCCCTGCAAAGCTGCTGCTGTCAGGAGCGGCAACAGCATGCTCCAGAACCATCTTGTTGACATTTAATTTATTTGAGATTGGTAATTCGGGGACAAACACCGGATTTCTTCTTGTCCTTCAGAAATCCGGTGTCTGTCCCCGAATTACCTCCCTAGTTGATTTTGTCCTGGGTTCCTGCGGTTTTCGTGCCGCTAAGAGACTCCGCATACGATCTTACACCTTCAAACAGAGCCTCGGCAATCGCCTGGCGGTTGGCAGTGGTCTTGACGACTTTCTCTTCTTGAGGATTGCTGATGAAACAAATCTCGGCCAGAATCGATGGCATATTTGCGCCAATGAGTACCACAAATGGCGCCTGCTTCACGCCGCGATCGGTGCCCGCACCTTTCCGAGCGGCCATGGCGTGCTGGATATGGCGCGCCAACTCACGGGATTCGTCGAGCTTGTCGCGCAGCATAATCCTCTTTACGAGATCTTGAAGCTCGTGAATCGATCGTTCGGATGCCGCGTTCTCGCGAGAGGCGGTTTCCAACGCCTCACGCGATGACGTAAAGTTCAGAAAGTATGTTTCAACGCCCCGAGCAGCCCGCATTCGGCTCGAGTTTGCATGGATGGAGATGAAAAGGTCTGCTTCCTGCTGATTCGCAATGGCCGTACGGCTTTCCAGTGGAACGAAAGTGTCGTCGCTGCGGGTCATCACGACTTCAGCGCCTAACTCCATTTGGACGAGACCCCGGAGCCGCTCGGCGACGTCGAGCACCAGTTCCTTTTCCGTATAACCCGCGGGTCCGATGCTGCCGGTGTCGTATCCCCCATGTCCAGCATCGATGACGACTCGGGAGAGCTTCAGGCCGAGACTTCGAACCAGGGAGCGCGTGCCGGAGTTAGGAGCTTTCGCCGGCGTAATGGGTTTTGCCTCTCCCTCTGGGAGAGGCCGCTGCGAAGCAGCGGGTGAGGGTCCCGCGTCGGCCGATCTGTCCGGAGTTTTTATTGCGGTCGCTGCTTTTGCGGGTTCTGCGGCGGTCGCAGTGAGACCCTCACCCGGCCCGCCCTGCCGGCTGTCGGACCGGCCTCTCCCACGGGGAGAGGCATTCGCTACAACCTCTTGCCCGAGTACATCAATAATCAACCGGTCCGGATCGCGCAACGTAAAACTGGTCACATGGCCAACAGTGCCAACATCCAGGACGACCCGCACGGTCGATGGTTCGTACTGCCCAACACGAATCTGCTGCAGCAGTCCAGATTTGACGGGCCATTGTTTTCCGTTCAGAGCGGTATTCAACCTGGCCGGGAAGATGTCGATGAATACACGATCGGGACCTTTGGCCTCGCCCTGGTTGAAATGAATCTCGCCACCCAGATCGACTACAACGCGAACAGAATTCTGCGCTTCCCAGTAGCGGATATTATCCACCGCGATGGTCTTCTGCAACGGCACACCCCTGAGGCGGTTGAGGTCTTTTTCCGCTGTATCTTTGAAAGGTGTGCCGGGATACTCCCGAATCAGGAAAGTCAAGGTGCGAGTTGCATCCTCGTAGTCGTGAATTGCTTCGTAAAGATGCGCAATCGCCAGCAGCGCGTCATCGGCATAGCCGGTATGAGGCGTAATCAGATAGACTCGCTGATAGACGCTGATCACTTTCAAGTACTGTTCGCGACTGCGTTCAGCCTCCTTTTTCTCATTGAGTTCGGATTCGAGTGCCTGAGCTGAGAGGTACGCTTGCCGAGCCTTCTCGAGCAAGGACGGATTCTGCACGGACTGTGCACCAAGGAAGGAAGAAATTAAAAGTAGCGCAGCAATTAAAACTGCGTGGGTTTTCATCGTATTGGAGGCGCTCATCAGTTCGGTGGCCCGATATTCGAGAAGTGCACCACGCCGTGTTCGTCAACGGTCCGAAATATCGCCGATGTTTCTTTTTGCGTTTCTCTCGAGGGCTCTTGAGATGCGGGCGCCGCTGAAACGACGCCCGCGGCCGGTGCAGCCGGTTTTGCAATCGGCGCCGGCACAAAAGGCTTAGTCCGTTTCAAGTAGCTCGCACGTACCTGCCGCACGTAATTCGTCGTCTCGGGAATTGGGGGAATACGTCCCAACCTTTCGACGAGGTTTTCACCGGCGTTATATGCGGCCAATGACAAATCTAAATTCCCTTTGAATTTTTCAAGGAGGAACTTCAAATATTGCACGCCCCCTTCGACATTCTGCTGTGGATCAAAAAAATCCCGCACCCCGTACCGCCTGCCTGTCTCGGGTATGAGTTGCATCAAGCCCCGCGCCCCTTTAGGAGACACCGCCCAGCGATTGAAGTTGGATTCCGTCTTGATCACGGCTCGAACCAGCGCGGGATCGACACCATGACTTAAAGAAATGGACTCGACAAGTTTTCGAAGTGCTTCCGGCATCGCTTCGGCAAGCAAATCAGTTGAAGGCGCAATCACCGGAGCCGGGGGACGAGGGGTGTTATCGATGACAGGCGGAACATCGTCAACGCGAGGTGTTGGCGCATTGCCGGCAAGATTCGTGAAAACAATTCTCCCACTGGAATTAACAACCGCCTGAATCTTGTCCTCGGCGCGGGCCGGCCCCGTTTTGATCAGCCCCAACAGCACCACTCCGCCGAGGAGCACGGCAAATTGATTTCGCAACACGTCCACAACCTAAAGTGTCTTAGACGAGAAACTCAGCCACGATATTGTACACAGCTTGTAAAGCTTCTTCCAATTTTTCGGCATTCTTTCCACCCGCCTGAGCAAAATCCGGGCGGCCGCCGCCGCTTCCACCGACCAAGGCCGCAACCTCTTTAATAATCCTGCCGGCGTGTAGCCTTTTTTGAAGATCCGGCGAAACTACCGCTACCAGCGACGCCTTACCATCAGAGGCTAAACCGAGGACAACCACACCGGAACCAATTTTTGTGCCGGCGTTCTCGGCCAATTCTCGAAGCATGGAAGCATCCACACCTTCGACTCGACGCGACACCACGGAAATGCCTTTAACTGTTGCCGGGCTTTCAACCAGATTTCCGATCTGCGACTTTGCGGTTCTGCGCTTCAGCGCCTCCAATTCATTTTCAAGGTGCCGCTGCTGTTCCAGCAGACGCGTGATTGCCCGTGTAAGTTCGGTTCGCGGCGTCCGTAACGTGTGGGCAATCTCCTGGAGCAGGTTTTCGTCTTCTTCCAGGCGGACAAATGTTCCAAAACCGGTGAGAGCTTCGATGCGCCGAATGCCGGAAGCTATACTCGATTCGCCGACAATTTTGAACAGGCCGACGTCGCCTGTCATTCTGGTATGTGTTCCGCCGCAGAGTTCCATGCTCACCTCGGGTATTGACACCACACGGACTTGCTGCTGATACTTCTCGCCGAAAAACGCGAGTGCGCCTCGAGCGATCGCTTGGTTGATTTCCATGATTTCGGTCTGAACCGGGAGATTTCGGAAAACGATCCGATTGATCTTCTGCTCGATTTCTTCGATTTCCCTGTCGGTGAGCGGCGCGAAATGGGTGTAATCGAAACGAAGACGATCCGGAGCGACGAGCGAGCCGGCCTGTTTCACATGTGTTCCTAACGTCTCGCGCAGTACTGCGTGAAGAATGTGCGTGCCGGTGTGATTCGCCGCGATTCGCAACCGCCGCTCTTCATCGACTTGAGCTTGTATTTCATCGTTCACTGCGAGGTTCCCAAATTCCATTTGCACTTTGTGAACGATGACGCCCCGAACCGGCGAATAAGTGTCGAGGACGCGCGCCACTCCGGAGGGTGACGTCAAGGTGCCGGTATCGCCCACCTGCCCGCCGGATTCAGCGTAAAACGGCGTCTCATCGAGAATGATTTCTGCCGTTTGGCCGCCCCCGACAGAGTCGACCGGCATGCCATTCACCAGAAACCCGGCGATGCGGCTGGTGGACCGGATCGCGTCATAGCCAAGGAAGGGGGTCCCGCCCTTCCCAACGAATTTTTCATAGAATGGACTGACCGCCGTCTCATCGCCTCTCCAGCTCTGGCGCGCGCGTTCGCGCTGTTTCTCGAGTTCCGCTTCGAAGCCGTCCATATCAAGTCGCATCGATTTTTCGTCGGCGATTTCTTTAGTGAAATCGAGCGGAAATCCATAGGTGTCGTAGAGCTTGAAAATTTCGATACCGGGAATGACATCTTTGCCTGAATTGACGAGCTGATGGATCGTTTGTTCAAGCCGCTGTAAGCCAACCGTCACCATGGCGGCGAAACGTTCTTCCTCGGTCTTGATGACGCGCGCGACGTACTCGCGCGTGTGGATCAGTTCCGGATACGCTTCCTTCATCATCTCAACAACGTAGCCGGACAACGTGTACAGGAAAGGTTCCTTATAACCGAGCAGGGTTCCTTGCCGAATCCCGCGCCGCATGATCTTACGGAGAACGTACCCGCGGCCTTCATTGGATGGGATCACACCGTCGCTAATCAAGAAAGTCGCGGCGCGGACATGGTCGGCGATGATCCGGAGCGAGACGTCGGAAGAGGCCGCCCCGCCGTATTCAACGTTGAATAATTGGCAAGCCTCGTCAATGATCGGCCTGAGCAGGTCGGTTTCGTAATTGCTGATCTTTCCCTGAAGGACGGAGGCGATCCGTTCCAGACCCATGCCCGTATCAATCGATGGTTTAGGTAATGGCGAGAGGTGGCCTTCGGAGTCGCGATCGAACTGCATGAACACGAGGTTCCAAATCTCCACATAGCGGCCGCAATCGCAAGGAAACGCGCAGTTCGTATGTCCAAGTTCGCTCGCAGCCGGACCGAGGTCGTAATGAATCTCCGAGCACGGTCCGCAAGGTCCCGTATCCCCCATCTGCCAAAAATTGTCTTTTTCATCCAGACGCAAGATCCGGTCGCGAGCGACGCCGGGACCGGAAATCCAGGACTTTGCCGCGTCATCATCTTCGCGGAAAATCGTGACCCACAGCTTGTCGATCGGCAGTTTGAATTCTCGTGTCAGGAGTGTCCACGCGTAATCGATAGCTTCTTTCTTGAAGTATCCGCCGAACGAAAAATTTCCGAGCATCTCGAAAAAGGTCTGGTGCCGCCGCGTATGTCCGACGTTGTCCAGATCGTTGTGCTTGCCGCCGGCGCGGACACATTTTTGGCAGCTTGTTGCCGTGGTGTAGGAACGTTGCTCGCGTCCGAGAAACACGTCCTTGAACTGATTCATTCCCGCATTGACGAACAACAACGTCGGATCTTCGGCCGGGATCAAAGAGGAACTCTTAACGATGGCGTGACCGCGATCTGCAAAGAACTGAAGAAACCGCCGGCGGATTTCATTACTGTTCAAGTTGTTCTAATTCCTCTCGGATGGCGTCCTCATCGTAACCAAGACGAAGCAAAGACCTAAAAAGCCGGCCGGCATCGCGGGGTTGAAGAGGGGGACGCAAATTCCAATCCCTCATTTTAGCCGTGAGGGCGTCCTGAAGCGAGGGCCACTCTGTGTGAGAGACGATTTCTTCCGCCAGTTTCGCCGAGATCCCGAGGGCCAGCAGTTCTTCTCGAACCTGTTGAGCTCCGCAGGACTTCCGCTTTGCTATGTAATTCTCAGCAAACCGGCGGTCATTCAGAAATTTTTTTTCCAGCAGTTGTTCAATGACTTCCGGTGGGACCGACCCGAACTTCGCTTCCAGCTTTGCGCATAATTTCGAAATGGTGTAATCGCGGCCGCGCAAGAGTTTCAGGGCGTACGCATAAATTTCGTTCATGAGTACCGTCACCCCTCTCCCTCTGGGAGAGGGCAGGGTGAGGGTCTCAAGATTCGAATAGACTTCTTTTGAGGCTTCGCCCTATCGGGCTCGCGCTTCGCGCGACCCTCACCCGGCGCTTTGCGCCGCCCTCTCCCAGAAGGAGAGGGGAATGCGCCTTACCCGTCATTCCTCATTACGCTATGATAAGGCCGTGGTCCGTAAATTAATCAGTCTTGTCTGCCTCGCTGCAAGCGGCTGCGGGTATCATCTGGCCAATTCGCAACTTAATGAAGGTGCCGGCAGTACTATTGCCGTGCCGACCTTCATCAACAAAACGACAACCTACAGAATCGAACAGCGCTTGGCGGAAGAAGTTCGTCGCGAACTCATCCGGCGGACCCGGTTCAAAGTCGTGTCCGACAATGCAGGCGATCTCTTAATGAGCGGTGAAGTCTTGGGTTATAACGCGGTGCCCGTCATTTTTAACCAGCAAGGGAGGGGTTCAGCATACACGATGCTCGTTGACCTGAGCGTCCACGTTACGGATACGCGAACAGGCAAAGTCTTGTTTCAAAATGATCGCTGGTCCTTTCGCGAGGTATTCGAGCTCTCGCAGAGCTCCAGCGAATTCGTGGCCGAAGATACGGCGGCGCTGGACAGGCTTGCGCGGCATTTCGCGTCGTCGCTCGTGGCTTCTCTGCTGCACTCAAAATGAAATTTTGGGAGTTCAAGCAGATTCAACCAAAGCAGAGTTCCAAAGTTTACGTGTTCGTCTGCGAAGACGATTTCTTGATTGAGGAATCGCGGGTGGTTTGGCAACGCATCTCTGGTATTCCAGCCGGCGAATGGGTTTCCAAAAAATATAGCGCGAAGGAGTTCGAGGAGATTCCATCAAGCCGGCTGATCGATGACGCGCTGACACGATCGCTATTCGCCGAGAACCGGCTGATTATCGTGACTGATGCCGCCAGACTCACGAAAGCAAGAATTGAAGTCTTGGGAAGGGTTCAAAGCCTACCGGACGCGTCATTGCGAATTGTCCTCGTGACGGATACGCGTAAGCCCGTCGAATCTTGGCCAAAGATTTTTCCCGTCATCGAAATCGACTCATTGAGGCCGGCGGATGTTGCCCGTTGGTTGATGGACCGCTATAAACTCACACCCCAAATCGCTCGGTATCTCACCGATAACGTTGGTACCGACCTTTATCAATTGCACAATGAGGTTGAAAAACTGCAAACGTATACGGGCAATGCGCGGCCGATCGAAATGCGCGACGTCGATGTACTGATTCTGCGTTCGGAACAGTTTGGTGCTTTCGATCTCGACGACGCGGTTCTGGCGGGAGATTACAAGAAGGCCGTGCAGGTTGTTGGAGCAATGCTCGATGAAGGCGTGGAACCGCTAATCGCACTTTCGCGGATCGTCCGGGTATGGCGCCAGCTTTTTATCGGGAAGTCGCTAGTCGAGAAAAAAAACGCGAAAGAGATCGCAGCCACCGCTCTGATACCCGCATGGAAAGCGGCGGATTTTGCCGCCTCATGCAAGAAGTTCGAGTGGAGACAACTCGCGGCCGGGTTCCGGCTATTACTCAATGCCGATCGTGCCTTGAAGACCTCGACGCCCAATCCCGAGGGTTACTTTGACGTAATGCTGTGGAAGATGATGGTGAACTGGGCTATGCAGGTAGACCGTTGACCCTTTTCGCCAGACGTGATTTGTACCTGCGTGCCGTATTTTTCTTGATCACGCCTTTTTGCACGGACTGGTCAATAATACTGAGAGTGGCAGGCAACAGCGGCTTCGCATCTGCGCCTTTTCCCGCAGCGATTGCCGCTCGCAGCTTTTTAATTTGAGTCTTCAACTTGTGACGGTTCATCTGATTGACTAGGCGACGCCGCTGACTTTGGCGATACCTTTTGAGCGCGGACGGATGATTTGCCATCGAATCTCCTTCAAAAATAAGAATAATATCAGAAAATCCCCGAATTTTCGGGTAAAGGCCCAATGTTATAATTAGACTAGGTACCTATAGGTAGGATGAAGAAAAGCATTCGAATCGGCGACGGCGTCGCCGAGTTTTTCGGAACGTACGACGGAAATATCAAATATCTCGAGTCTCTCCTCAAAGTTCAGATTCATATCGACGGCGAAAACAATCTCACAATCGACGGTGAGGACGAGCACGTTCAGCTGGTCGAGCGGCTCGTGGAAGACTATGCGCAGCTGCGAACGGAAGGTGTAAGGTTCAGCAACGGCGATCTGAAATCGATCATCCGGATCATTTCCGAAGACACGTCACAAAGCCTGCGCGGTGTGGTGTCGAGCTCTAAGAGCCTTCAAGCAGGAAAACGGAATGTCGCGCCGAAGACACTCAACCAAAAGCTCTACATCGAAGCCATAGAAAAACACGATATGGTTTTTGGGATCGGGCCTGCCGGTACCGGAAAAACGTATCTCGCCGTCAGCATGGCCGTGCGTGCGCTACTGGAGAAAAAAATCAGCCGTATCGTTCTGACGCGGCCAGCGGTCGAAGCCGGCGAAAGGCTCGGATTTCTTCCGGGAACGCTTCAGGAGAAAATCGATCCGTACCTGAAGCCTCTATATGACGCGCTCTACGACATGCTTGATGTGGAACGGGTGGATCGCAACGTTGAGCGTGGGGTGATCGAAATTGCGCCCATTGCTTTTATGCGTGGACGAACGTTAAACGATTCATTTGTCATTCTCGACGAAGCACAGAATACGACAACCGAGCAAATGAAAATGTTCCTCACGCGGATCGGGTGTGGCAGCAAGGCCCTAATCACGGGCGACATTACCCAGATCGATCTTCCAATAGGAAAAATGTCGGGATTGATTGAAGCGCGGAATGTTATTTCCGGTGTTGAGGGAATTTCGTTCATTTATTTCAACGAGAGAGATGTCGTCCGTCATCCGCTCGTACAGCGGATTGTCCGGGCTTATGAGTCCTATAGCGCACAGAACACCGCGCGCCAGGAGTCGCTGCAATTCGGACAAGATGCAGCTTCCACTTAGAGAAAACTTCCTGATTATTAACAAACAGCGGAAGCACGCCATCGAGAATGGAAGGCTTCGGCGCTTTCTCGAGTCGCTCGCTCCGGCACTTGGATTGCAAGAGCGTGGATTTTCGGTTGTGTTCCTCACCGATGAGAAGATGCGTCGTTTCAACCGCGATTATCGTGGTTTCAACAAGTCGACGGATGTGTTGTCTTTTCAGGGAGATGGAGGGTATTTGGGCGATATTCTCATCTCGTCTGAAACGGCTTATAATCAATCACGTAAATCCAGCACGCTCAGTTTTGAAACCAACATTCGGCGCCTCATTCTGCATGGACTCTTGCATTTGTTGGGATACGACCACGAAACCGACAACGGTGAGATGAGGGCTATGGAACGCCGTTTACGGCGAAGGTTCCAATGTTAAGCGCAACGGAATTACTCGGCGCGGTCCTGTTCATTGCGGGGCTGACGGTGATGTCGATCATCGACGTCGCGTTCGCAAATGTGAACAAGGTATCGATGCGCCGTCTGGTCGACGGACCAAGGGGGAAAGCCGCTTCATCGATTGCGGCGCTACTCGATACGCGGACGGAAGTCCTGACTTCCATTCACATTATCATTCAAATGCTTTTGGTATCGGGAGCCGTCTCCTTGTTTACGGCGCTGGAGCAGCGGCCTATCGGATATACGACTTCTGTAGTGGCGACGGTTGTCGTTATGATGTTTCTAATCCTGATTTTCCGCCATCTTCTTCCGCGGATCGTTACCCGGCGTAATCCTGAATTTGTTCTGGTTCTTTTCTTTCCGGTCTTCAAGGCGTCTCATTTCATCTTAGGCCCTATTTCGCGCATGTTTATGTCCGCGCTGAACTATTTTCACCGCCTGGAAGATCAAATAGAACCGGCTAAGGAAGAGGAAGCCTCTGAAGAAGAGATTCAGGCATTCATCGATGCGGGCCAGGAAGAAGGAATTTTGGAACGCGACGAAGGCGAAATGATCCAGTCGATCCTGCAGTTCGGCGACATCGTGGCGCGAGATGTAATGACACCGCGCACTCAGATTGTGGCAACCGACATAAACTCGTCTGTGGAGAAATTGCTTCAACTTGTGATCAACAAGCGTCATGCCCGGATTCCCGTTTATCGCGATGACCTCGACAATGTTGAAGGCATCGTTCACGAGCGCGATTTGCTGCGCGTCTGGCAGCGGGGCGACAAGCTCGATAATTTCCGATCTCTGATCAAACCGGCCTATTTTGTGCCCGAGACCAAACCCGTGGACGATCTCCTTCGGGAGATGAAGCAGAAAGGCGATCAAATGGTCTTGGTCGTCGATGAGTACGGAGGAGTAGCGGGGCTGATCACAATGGAAGATCTCATCGAAGAAATTGTCGGCGATATCCGCGACGAATCGGAACCCGACGGCGAGAGAGTCATCGAGGAGAGCCGTGGTGTGTTTATCGTGCCCGGCAGCCTCGAACTTGGTGCGCTCGAAGAAAAATTGGGAATTCCCTTGGTTTCCGAGACCGATTGCACTACGGTTGCCGGCGCCGTCATTGAACTCTTTGGACGAGTCCCCGTTCCAGGAGAAAAAATCGAGCACGGCGGAATCGAGGTCGAAGTGCTCGAGGCCGACCGTCGGCGCGTGCGACGCCTGCGCCTCAAGCCGATGGTCCCAAAAGAATGACATCCTAGTGTCGTGTTTCATAAATAGCTGCACCATTGTTGCGAGCGCAACGGCCCCGGATTGTAGGAGCGACGAGGAAGCAATGCTCTTTCATTGTGACCGAGGAGCGACAACGAAGACGGGGCCGTTCCGCCGCAACCCTTTGGGCCGATGGGTGTTGCGGGCGATCTCGTCGTCGCGATTCGTCGGCGATGAATGAACATCAGCCTCCTCATCGCTCCTCGACCTCGCCTCGCAAGCCCCATCGGCAATTGGTGCAGCTATTTATGAAACGCGACACTAGTGTCATGAAGTCCGGATTCGTTTCGATCGTCGGGCGGCCAAATTCCGGAAAATCCACACTGCTCAACTACCTTGTCGGCGAGAAAGTCTCCATTGTTACGAAGAAGCCGCAAACCACGCGGCGCATCGTCCGGGGAATCGTAACCAGACCTGATGGGCAAATTATTTTTCTAGACACGCCGGGTATTCACAAACCGATTCACCGAATGAATCAAAGCATGATGAAAGCCGTGCGGGAGGCGATGGCGGACACCGATCTAATCCTGCTCATCGTCGATGCCTCCGCTGAATTCGGGCGGGGCGACGAGTTCACGCTCGAGTTGTTGAAGCCGCTTACCAGAAAAAAAATTCTCCTGTTAAACAAAATCGATCTCGTTGAAAAGAAGAACTTGCTTCCAATCATCGATCGCTATTCAAAGGCGGGTAATTTCGAAGAGATCATTCCGATTTGCGCGTTATCGGGTGAGAACGTCGACTCGCTACTCAGTGAAATCCTCAAATATCTTGCCGAAGGGCCGATGTTTTATCCGGATGATCAAATCAGCGATCAGCCAGAACGAGCCATCGCTGCAGAAATGATCCGTGAAAAGTTAATCGTTTTAACCGAGGAAGAAATGCCATATTCGACTGCAGTGGTGATCGACCGGTTTGAAGAGGACGACAAACTTCAGCGCATCTTTGCAAGCATTTTCGTTGAGCGCGATTCCCAAAAAGGGATCGTGATCGGCAAGGCCGGACAGAAATTGAAGCAGATTGGAACGGAGGCGCGTAAGGCACTGGAATCCTTCTTCGGACGAAAGGTTTTCCTCGAGCTGCACGTCAAAGTCAAGAAGCACTGGCGGGATGACGAGGAGATGCTTAGAAGTCTGGGGCTTGAATAACTCACCAGGTGTTGTACGGCGTGCCTTCCGACGAGATCGCAGCTGACCCGCTGTGGACGTTCACGATGCCGCTCTCGGTCTGATCCGGTGACGTCACCGACGTATCGTTAACCGGTTGCCAGCTGGAATTAGAATGGGTCATGGGATCCACCGGCATTTCACGAAAGTAACCGGCGTCGACGAGATCCTGCAGGCTGACCGGAGCCTTCTTTTTATCAGCTGTGTACTGGTCGATTACGCGCCGCATTTCCCGCAGATTGTCCTTCAAAACGGTTTCTCTGGCATTGAGCACCACGGCCCTGTACATGGGGATCGCAATAGAAGCCAAGATCCCTAGGATGGCGATGACGATCATCAACTCGAGAAGAGTAAAACCGTAACTATTCCCCTCCTCGCAGAGGAGGGGTGGATGCGCCGCGGGACGTGGCGCCGGTCTGACCACCCCGGCGCGCCAGCTTCTATTAAGCTGTCGCGCCTCCCCTTCTCTGCGAGGAGGGGAATGTCTGAACACGTTACCAATCTTTATACTTCGTTCCATCTAACGCAGTCCCCTGCGACTTCGTATACACATCGAAGACATTTTGACCACCCCAAGAATTGTTCTTGGGATCATCCTGGTACGAACGCAGCCCCCATTCGGTCGTGTTGGTCATCGGATCGGTCGGTATGCGTCTCAGAAGTTTCAGTTTCTTGCCGACGGTACCGTTCATATCCACGCCTTCGACCAACACCCGCAACGATTCCGGGTACCCCTCGGTGTCGAGTTTCATCGGAATCATGCCCCGTTCCGACGCCTCCTTATATTTGTCGATCGCTGTGCGTAGCTCCCGCAGGGCCTCATGTAGCGCGACTTCTTTTTGACGCTGGATCGAGTTCCGGGCCAACGGAACGGCCACACCGAGCAGGATCGAAATAATGAAGACCGTTGCGATCAACTCGATCAGTGTGAAGCCGAGCTGTAGCGGCTCTCTATGAGCGCCGGCTGTGCAGCGATCAGGAGATTGTCGGCGGTCGTTTCTTGAGGCTGCGCGCTGCCGCGCTAGCGCTTCGCGGACCGCCGCTACAGTCGTGCTCTTCATGGAGCTAAGACGCGCACCTCCGCCGGTTGTCCGATTGCGACGTTTTGTTGTGGATCGCGGATGCGAAAATCGGTGATGCGGATCGTCGAATCACCGGCTCGCATGCCGCGCGCGAGCACCAGCGTTACGAGATTACCGGTTCCCGACACTGCCGCAGCTCCCGGGGGCCTCTCAACTGAAATTCGAACGGTGCCGCTCTCGGTTTCCATTCTTTGAACGAAAGCCACAATCTGTCCGTCGCGGCTGAGGAAACCCCCATCTCGAATCTCCCGGATGTTGACTGCTCCGGGCTCAAACGAAAGCGTCAGATCGACACCAAAGAAGTCCATTCCGTTGCCAATGATAATTAAGGTTTCCGTTCCCGTTGCCGGCAACGTGAGCGGTGACGGCGCGAACATGACAGTCGAATTGGTCTGCCGTTGGGCTTGCGGCTGCGCATTAGGCGGCGCTGCCGGCGCTCCGGCGGGCGGAGGCGTTGGAGCAGGGGGTTGCCCGGCGGGCGGTTGGGGAGCCGGGGGCGCACCTGGCGCAGGAGTCCCGGGCGTTGGAGACGGCGCGCCGATGGCCGGCACCTCCGGACTTGCCCGAAGCCGCGGGATGGTTTCGGAGCCGGTGTAGAGACCGCGCAAGTTGCCCGCCGATATATTCGGCATGCGGAGAATATGCGGTGTCAGCATAATGATGATTTCGGTCGAATCTCGGGATTTTTGTTCTTGTGAGAAAAAGTATCGCAATATCGGAATATTCTTGAGACCGGGAAGACCGTTGAGAGATGTCGCTTCCGTATCTGTAATGATTCCACCCAAAATGTTCGTTTCACCCTCGGCCAGGCGAATTTCATGTTGTACCTGACGATTCGTGAGCACCGGTTGTGTGACGCCGCCAACGTTTCTGTCTCCGGCGACAGCACGAACTTGAACCATGACGGTCATTGAAACTTCGTGATTGAGGAGAACGCGAGGCGTTATATCTAAGTTTACCCCAACATCGACAAATTGGAAGTTGACAACCGGCGTTCCCGTTGCTCCCACAAATGCCGGTTGAAAACTCCCCGAAGCGATCGGGACCTGTGAACCGATGCGGATTGAAGCAAGCTTCCCGTCGGTCGCCCGTATACGCGGATTTTGCAGCAGCCGCGTATTGGTGCTAGTTGCCAGGAATTGCGCGGTTGTTGGCGGAATCGTAAGAGAGAAGGACGCGCTGCTTCGCGGCAGCCTATTCAAGGGAAAAGAAGTTCCAGTTGATGTACCTGTTCCCCCGGTCCCCCCGGTTGTGGTGACGGCAGTGCCCTGCGGGGGCAAGATTCCGAGTTGACGCAGCGTGCTGCGGTCGACTTCCATTATGGTCGCCTCGACGAGCACCTCCGGTTTGGCTTTATCCAGATCTTCGATAATCTTTTCCGCGATCGCTACGCGGTCTGCCGTATCGCGGACGATAATGGCGTTCATGGAAGTGCTGGACATCAGATACCGCATATTGAGCAGCGTGCGAAGTGTAGTGATGGCCTCGGTGAGTTCTGTCGATGTGACGCTGTTCGTCATGTAGATCGTTTTCAACACGAGCTCGTCGTAATCGCGGCGCTTCGTTTGGTTGTCGGGAGAAACAAGAATCGTTGTCCTGTTGACCGGCTTCCAGAACGAGCGCGTCTGCAGAGCCAAAATGTCGAGAGCTTCGAAGATATCGACTTTGTTTAGATCAATCTGAATCCTGGCGCCACGAAAGTCCGGATCAAAAATCACGTTGAAACCCGCCAACTCAGCTAAGGTTTCGAACGCGATCTTGCTGTCTTGCGTCATGTGAACGTCGATGGGGCCCCGGGTTTTCGGCTCCAGCTGCGATTGCGGCGTGGGATTTGTGCGCGTCTCTTCCTTGAGCTGCTCGAACTGAACCTCGGGTTCCGGCTCTTTGCGGCTGCGGCTCGTCAGGACTTCGTTCACTTTGGCCAATTGCTGTTCCGCGAGCGTATGGGTCGGGTCGATCTCGAGCACACGCGTGAATTCCATTTTTGCCGTTTGGTAATCCTGTTTATCGAAAGCGCGCCGTCCTGCTTCGAAGTGCTGGAAGGCCGAGTTGAAACGTGCCTGCTCGTACTTTAGGCGGATCTCGTAGTTCCGCGGATCCCGATCCAAAGCGGCCTTGTACTCGATCATTGCCGTGTCGAAATCCCTGGTAATTTCCGCGCGGTTGCCTCGCGTGTACGCCTGCCTGGATGCGCAGCCTGCAACGTTGATTGCTAAAACAGCGATAAGGGCCAATAATGTCTTGTTGGTTTCAAATCTATAGTGCGCGTTCATCTTCCTGGACCTGCATGATCGGTCAAAGAAAAAGAATTTTTGCCGTCAACCTGTGGCTGGCTGACTTGGCTTTGACAACGGCGAGTTTCTTTTTGGCTTACCGCTTTCGTTCCTTGTTTGAACTGAGTGGACACATCGTCATGCCCATTCAGACTTACTTTTGGCATATTGCAATCATCCTTCCAACCTGGGCTCTGTTGCTGCCCCTCTTTAGCGTTTATTCCGAGCCGACGCTGCCGCCGCTGAATCAAATCGGACGGCTTTCGAAGGCGATAGGTTTCGCATGGCTGGTCGTGGCGGTTTTGATTTCCTTCGTGAACCCGGACGCCTCGAATCGCATCATCGTTTTGTCCACGTTGGTCATCAATTACATCCTTCTTGTTTCGTATCGAGTCGTTTTGATTAAAGTCAGGAAACACGGTGTTCTCGACATACGCCATGTGGCTGTGGTGGGTAATGAGAAAACGGCACATGAGTTCGCCCGAACGATCGAGCGCCACGACGTTTGGGGACTGAAACTTCTCGGCGTATTTGGCCGCGACGAAATCCGGACACTCCTGGAACAGGGAGGAGTCGATGAATTGATCATTGCGATCGATCGTGAAAGCCTTGATGAGTACACCGGCATCTTCTTGCTGTGTGAAGAGCTTGGAGTCACGGCGCGCGTGGTGATGAATTTCTTTCCTCATTCGATAGCTCGAATGGAGTTGGACGAATTCGAGGGCTTTCCGCTCCTTTCTTTCAGTACGACGCCCACAAATGAAGGATTGATGTTTGTGCGGCGAATTCTCGATATTCTCTTAGCCACGCTCATCCTCATCATTTTTGGTCCGCTGGTCATGTTACCGGCTGCCCTTCTTATTAAGCTCACCTCGCCCGGTCCGGTCTTGTTCAAGCAGAAGCGCTGCGGTTTGAACGGGCGCGTTTTCACGATGTACAAATTCCGCTCGATGATCGACAACGCCGAACAGCACCGCGTCGAGTTGGAGACGTTCAACGAAATGGATGGACCGGTCTTCAAATCTTCGCGTGACCCCCGGGTTACAACGATCGGCAAAATCATCCGCCGCCGCAGCATCGACGAACTTCCCCAAGTTTTCAATGTCTTACAAGGCCACATGAGCCTTGTTGGCCCTCGCCCTCCGCTCCCGCAAGAAGTGGCGCGTTACGAGCGTTGGCAGCGCCGCCGGTTGAGCATGAAGCCCGGCATGACCTGCCTTTGGCAAATCCGTGGCCGCAACGAAGTCAGCTTCGAAGACTGGATGAAGCTCGATCTCACCTACATTGACAACTGGTCCCTTCTCTTGGATTTAAAAATTTTGCTCAAAACGGTACCGGTCGTGCTTTTAGGTAGAGGGGCGAAGTAGGAATCCTGCCCTCTCCCTCTGGGAGAGGGCAGGGTGAAGGTCTCAAGATTTGCGGAAATTGTGACCCTCACCCGGCGCGCCAGCCCGCTGGCTGTCGCGGTTCCCTCTGCCAGAGGGAGAGAACACACTAAACCGGGTTATAATTTAAATTGTCCTTAAGCTATGGTGGAATCTATGAAATCATCGCTTGCTACGCTTTTAGTAATCCTGGCCATGAGCGCCGGTGCTTTCGCCGCCGGTAAAGGTCCCGAAATCGATCTCGTCGATAACAAGCTCTCCATCAACGCCGAAACCATTCCACTTGGCCGATTGCTACGCCTGTTGGACCTTGCGACGGGCATGCAGTCAAAGGTTCCGGCAGAGCTTGCGAACCGCAACATCAGTGTCAAATTTTCAGGCTTGAGTCTCGAGGATGGCGTTCGAAAGATATTCCAAGGGCAGCCGTTGGACTACGTCGTGGTTGAAGGGCGAGGGGTGATTGTGACTTCGGCGTCACAGACGACCCCAGTCGGCGCGGAATCGGCGCCGATTTATAATGCGCCGCAGGCTCAGCCGTTTTCACCACAGCCCGTTGAACAGCCATTCACACCGGATTTTCCGCAGATTCCGGTGCCTCAGCCCGGCCAGCCGCCGATACCACAACAGCAGCCACCCACTATCCAGACGCCATTCGGACCAATCGCAAATCCGCGCGCCGGCCAACCTGTGCCCCAAATTGTCCCTGCACCTGCACCAGCGCAGCAGAGTCCTCTGTTTCCCGATCAACGGCTGAACCAGCCAGGCACAGTCGGAGGGACCCCCACGCCCACCCCCTTCGGGACACCTAACCCGTTCGGGACGCCTAGCCCGTTTGGGGCGCCCCAAAACAATCAGAACAATTTGAATATGTTCGGTGCTCCAACGGTGTTTGGCGTTCCAGGGGCAACGCAGCCTAGACCGTGAAGGAAATTGCCGTCAACCGTCAAGCCTTCCACAACTACGAGCTCCTTGAAAAATTCGAAGCCGGCCTTGTCCTGACGGGTACCGAAATCAAGTCCGCGCGCGAAGGCCGGGTAAATCTGAGAGACGCCTATGGACTCGTAAAATCGGGAGAAGTCTGGTTACTGAATTGCCACATCAGTCCGTACTCCCATGGCAATTACGCCAACCACGATCCCTTACGCACGCGAAAACTATTGTTGAAACGTTCGGAGATCAGCCGTCTCATTGGGCGTACCACTGAGCGCGGTTTGACGCTGGTGCCGCTGCGGATGTACCTGAAAGACGGGCTACTCAAATGTGAGGTTGCTTTGGCTAAGGGACGGAAAGTCCACGATAAACGTGAAGTCTCTCGGCGCAAGACGATTGAAAAAGAAACCAAACAGGCCGTGAGGGAGAGGGAATAATGCCGGCGTGTGGGATTATTGTGTAAGGAGCAATTCCCCTCCTCGCAGAGGAGGGGAATAGGAATAGGTGAACCCGTGCCTGAAGACTTGCCGATCTACTCTGAATCCATCCTGCGAACGAGGCTGCAGTTTGAAGATTTAGAGAGGCTGAAGGGGATTGATACGACATCAGTGTGGGAAAAATCGGACAAGTTCATCGAACAGTTTGAAGGGGCAATCGATGCTCGGCGTGCTCGGGAATCGTTAACCGGGTTGACAAAACCTAACCTGCTGCGTGCTCATGCGATCCTCTTCGGCGGCCGGGAGGACGCGGGTCTTTTGCGACGTGGGTCGCTTAATCCTCTTTATCGGGGTCAAGACTGTCCCGCTCCGCAATTCATCGATCGTTCTCTGCAGAATTTTTTCAATTGGCTGTCAGCTGAAAGTGTTTCTGAGATCCACCCGATCGAACGAGCGGCCCTTGTGCTTACGCGGATTGCCGATATATGGCCGTTTGAATTCGGTAACCTTACTGTTGCTTTGGTTTGCGGAAACATGTGTTTGGGCCAGGCCGGCTTTGCTCCGTTCTTTTTTCCACCGGAACATGCGAAGGAATTCAATACAGCTGTCGCTCAAGCGATGGTTATCGAAACCCAACCGCTGGTGAACGCAATCTACAAAACCGTGAAGCGGGAGATGCTGGCCCTTGTCCCGCGATGATCGTTATTCCAGACAGATACGATTCACGCCTATCGGGCAAGAAGGCCAGAAGCGGCTCGCTTCGTCCCGCGTCCTCCTGATTGGGCTCGGTGCGCTCGGCACAGTCGCCGCCGATCAGATTGTGCGTGCCGGCGTTGGATTTCTGCGGGTGGTCGACCGGGATTTTATCGAGCTTTCCAATTTGCAACGGCAATCGCTCTTCGATGAAGACGACATCAAGAACAACCTTCCCAAAGCTGTCGCTGCAGAGGCGAAACTGCGCCGTGTGAATTCCGCCGTGCTCATCGAAGCGAGAGTGGACGATGTGAATCCAACGAACATTGAAGACTACATTGGTGATGTCGATCTGGTACTCGACGGGCTGGATAATTTTGAGACGCGTTTCGTGATTAACGACGCATGCGCCAAGCAACGCAAGCCATGGATCTACACGGCGGCGGTCGGGAGCTATGGTTTGGTGATGCCGGTGATTCCCGGGGCGACCCCATGCCTGCGCTGTCTGCTCGGAAACCTTCCGGCACCTGGCACCTCGCCGACATGCGAAACAGCGGGCGTTGTGGCTCCCATCACTCATATCATTGCTTCCATCCAAGTAGCGGAAGCCTTGAAGTTCTTAACTGGACATCTCGATTCTTCGGACGTTCGCCTGATCGCCTATGATGTCTGGTCCCATCGATTTCAACGCATCGATGTGGGTACGGATTCAATGGCGGCTTGCCCCGTCTGTTCAAAAGGAAGTTTTGAGTACCTGAATGGAAATCCGCTCCGTACGATCACGCTGTGCGGCCGAAATGCCGTACAGCTCATCCCCGGCGTGAAAGGTGACCTCAATTTCAAAGAACTTTCCAAATCTATTTCTGCGTTTGGCCCTGTTCAGTTTAATGAGTTCCTTTTGAAGTGTTCCTCACCGCCCTACGAGATCACCTTATTCACAGATGGCCGCGCCATAATCAAAGGAACCGAGGAGCCGGGCGTGGCCCGGTCGGTGTACTCGAAAATGGTCGGGCTGTGAAGCGGATTGAGCGTGCCGCATTTCCAAAACCCGCACGTATCACTTTTCGCCGCGATCTGAACCGCGCTGCCGGATGATCCGGTCGACTGTATCGATCAGGATGTTGAGTTTCTCGTCCGTGTGTTTACTCAGTTCGCGAGCTTCTTCAATCATCTTCTCTTGGGCGGCGCGCATTTCCTGGATAGAGCTCAATACCGTCCGGCTCACGACAATGAGGCTGCGAATTGCCTCATTTTGCTTATCACCATTCGCAATCAGGTTTCGGATCTGTTCCGCTTGCTGAGACTGCAGTTTGCTCTGTTCCGCTTGCTCCACTTGCAATTTGCTTATTTGTTCTGCTGTGCGTTCGAGCACGCGTTCGATGTTAGTGAATCTTTCCTCGGGTGTCATGTCATGTGTGATAGCCGACCTTGCAGGGCGCGAAGGGCAACCTCAATATAGCATCAAATCACAAAACCATTGCTGGCTTCCACTTTGATCGCCCGGTCCTGTTGCTCTTCTCAGTCGTCTCTGCGATTCCCATTTGTACCGCCGAGGAGTTGGCGGCGAGCGACCGTCTCATCTTTGGTCTCCAAGCCCCCTTCGGTGAAAGGTTGTAAACATGTTCTGCAATCTTTCGCGCGAGAAGCGCCAGTAATCCGCAGGATAGGCGTGATAGGGGTGGCAGAACGGCACCACGACCTGAACTTCACCGCCGGGTTTTAACACGCGATAGATTTCTCCGACGACCTTCTCCGGATCGGTGACATGCTCCAACAGGGCAAGACACGCGATCAGATCGCATGACGAAGGTTCGAACGGCAATCGCGCAGCATTAGCAACAATATCCACACCTGCTGAAGGCGCGACATCCAGGTCGATGAAGCCGGGCAAGTCCAATCCCGCGCCGCCGAGCCAAACACATGCGCCAGGCCGCGGAACCGGCAAAGGGGGCGCCTGTGGATTCACGTACACCGGTTCCGGGGGAAAGAATTTGCGAATCCAGTTTCGCTCGCGGCGGCGCACGTAGGATGCCTGCATCTGCGCGCCTTCTTCACGATCGAGTAGGACTGTGAATTGGGCGCGATCGAGCGCCGTCATCAAAACGGGCGCTCCGTTTTGAGCGCGCGGATAAGTCTTTCCGCATTTCGTGCAACGCAACTCGGCGCCGAGCGGCGAATAGCATTCGACACAGCAGAGCTGCGGAGTAACCGTCATCAGGATCGAGATCCTACCAGACGAAAAGCGTTTTTCCTCATTCCCCGGCGTGAAAGGCGACCTGAATTTCAAAGAACTTTCCAAATCGATCGCTGCGTTCGGTCCTGTTCAGATTAATGAGTTCCTTTTGAAGTGTTCCTCACCACTTTTTCGATCTTGAGTTTAATTTGTTTGATGCTTCCGATGATCTCGAAATTCACTCATCGGCGCCAGCATTCGGGGGCGGTTAACCTGGCGACATCGAATATAATGCCGCACACCACGATGTACGCGCCACGCCCCGTCCTGTTGCTCTTTTCAGTCGTCTCTGCGATTCCCATTTGTACCGCCGGGCCGTTGGCGGCGAGCGACCGTCTAATCTTCGGTCTCCAAGCCGCCTTCGGTTTAGAGAACAATATTCCTCGCAACATTTCCCACATCAAAATGCTCTATGCGCAACCGCAGGTAGGCATCATCGTCTGGGATTCTCCCGAATCCAGGCTGCCCATCAAACGATTTGAAATTGTGAGCGAAGGTGTCGTTGGGGGGGCCATTCATCCGGGTGGGCACCTTTTTGGGGATACGCTCATGTTCCGTGTTAGCGGCAACTCCAGAAGAAGGTTCGTTCCGTTTTTCAATGTGTCTTCCGGGCCGCTGCATACAAGTTTGGATCAAAAGGCGCCGGAACTCGGCGGGCATATCCAGTTCATATCGCAAGCAGGGGCCGGCATACAGCGCCGTCTGAGCTTGGAACGCTCACTCGTGATGGAGTACCGATATTTCCATATGTCAAACGCGGGATTGACTCCACCCAATCACGGCTTCAACGGAAGTATGTTGTCCATCGGGATGCGTTGGAACCGGATCAGATGACGCGGAGCAGGCCGATTGTAATCGGGCTTTCGCGAGTGCAATAATCGAGTTGATGCATATTAGTGACCCTCGTGAAGTGGAAGAGGTCCTCAGTTTTTTCCGGACACACCTTGGCCGCGAGTTGGATATTGCCGTTTCGATATTTGAAGGTATCACTCAATATGAGCGAATGAAGGTCCAGGAGGTTGATGCAGCCCCACCTCGCGTCCTTTTATTGGCTCCAAAGTCCCAGCGGCAGATCGCGATCGATCCTCACCAGTTTTCATTTGCAACTGTCTCGCCGGATCACACGCGTCTGGAAGTGGGACGTCTGCTTGGTTCGAATTTGACGATGCGGCTTACTGCAAGGGAGTTAGCCTGAGGTCTCTGGTCCGCCTCTATTCACTCGCCGGTTCAGCTTCCATCGGTTCCCGGACTGTCGCTCTGCGCTCGGCCCAGCGATGGACAATCAAGTACATCGCGGGCAAGACCAACAATATGAGAATTGCCGATGTTACCATCCCGCCGA
>MNKP01000094.1:5127-12514 GCA_001920875.1 Acidobacteria bacterium 13_1_20CM_2_55_15 | reverse complement strand
ATAGAGACGACCGTGCTCGAGGCACGTCGCGTCCGGCGATTCGCCGGACTTGTGGCCGCCGGTAAGCGCATTTACATCCCCCACACACCGCGCACGGAGTTGCGCGACACCCTAGAGCTTGCGACGCGCCTCCGCAAGGAAACGATGGAACCGGTACCGCACGTCGCCGCCCGGCGTATTGAGAATTTCGCCGCCCTCGATGACTTCCTGGCACGGCTGAGCGGAGAGGCCGGCGTCAGCCAAGTTCTGATTGTTGCGGGCGATGCCGCGAAGCCCAGTGGCGTGCTTGGAAGTGCGCTCGAAATTCTCGAATCGGGTGTTTTGGAAAAGCACGGCATTCGGACTGTCGGTGTGGCAGGACACCCGGAAGGTCATCCTGATATCGGTGAGGCTGTTCTTCGCGATGCTCTGAGGCGCAAAAACCTTTACGCGCAGAAGACACGTACCAGCGTTTACATCGTCACACAGTTTACGTTTTCAGCCGGTCCCGTCATCGCCTGGGAGGTCTCGCATGCCGGCGACATCGGCCTTTTGCCCATTACTGTTGGTCTTCCAGGACTGGCCACGGCTCGGACGCTTTTGAAATACGCAGTCGAATGCGGCATCGGCGCATCGCTCAAGGCATTCTCGAAACGCTACGACAGCCTCACCAAACTGTTAACCATCGCTCGACCGGACGAAACGATCGTGGATCTGGCGCGCTACAAAGAGCAAACACCTCAAAGCCGGATCGCCGGTGTCCACTTCTTTACCTTCGGTGGATTCGAGAGAACGGCGGCCTGGGCGAATCAAATCGCCAGCGGGAATTTTGAGGTGACCGAAGGCGGAAAGCTGATGTTAATCTAAAACGCTCCTGGGGGTGGGGGACCGGCCGGCAGTAAAGAGACCGCGAAGCGGCGTACCGAAGCGATCCGGCATGAGCGGCTGCGAATGCAAGCCCGATAGGGCGCAGCCATCAATAAAACGGTGGGCCCGACGCTAAGACGGAGGTCAACGAGAGTGAGCTATAAGAATTTAGACGAAGCGATACAGGCGGCCGGCAATCCCGTCCGGATGCTGCGAAATTCGCAGTTGGGCCCGTACGTGTATCCGGTAGTGCCTTCCGAGTTTTCGAACTGGAGAGATGAACAACGTGCCTGGAAGGAAAGCTGCGTTCTTTTCAACCAGTCCTACCACATGGCGGATATGTGGATTCAGGGCCCGGACGCTATCAAACTCCTGTCGGCCACGGGCATCAATAGCTTCGCGAATTTCTCCGTCAACAAGGCCAAACAATTTGTCGGCTGCAATTACGACGGATACGTCATCGGTGACGGAATTCTCTTTTACCTCGACAAAGAGCAACTGCTCCTCGTCGGCCGCCCCTCCATTCACAATTGGGTTCAGTACCACGCGGAGAAAGATGGTTATTACGTATCGCTGTCCAGAGATGAAAGGTCGATTGCCCGCGACGTGCCCATCGTCCGCAGACTATACCGATATCAGATCCAGGGCCCCGCTGCTCCGCAGGTTCTCAACAAGCTCAACGGAGGTCCGATACCGGACATTAAATTCTTCAACATCGGGGAAATCACCATACGCGGACGCAAGGTCCGCGCTTTGCGTCATGGAATGTCGGGCGCACCAGGACTGGAAATCTGGGGACCTCATGAGGAACGCGAGGAGATCCGTGCCGCCATTGTTGAGGCCGGCAAGGACTTTGGGTTGCGGCAAGTAGGCGCAAGGGCTTACGCGACCAACACGTTGGAGTCGGGATGGATTCCTTCGCCAATGCCGGCGGTCTATTCGGGCGAAAGGATGAAACCGTACAGGCAATGGCTGCCTGGAATCGGGTATGAAGCGACGGCGTCGCTAGGCGGCAGTTACTACTCCGACAACGTCGAAGATTATTACCTCACACCGTGGGATCTCGGGTATGGCTTTATGGTGAAGTTCGACCATGACTTCACCGGAAGAGAAGCCCTCGAGAAAATAGCCAGGAATCCCAGGCGGCAGAAAGTGACGCTGGTTTGGAACGGCGAGGATGTCGCGCGTGTGATCGCCTCTTTATTCCAGAAGGGGGATCCGTATAAATGTATCGATCTGCCTTTGACCAACTATGCGTCGCTCTCGTATGACAGAGTCGTGAAGAACGGCAAAATGGTCGGGTTATCCACTTTCAGCAGCTACAGCTTCAACGAACGCTCGATGCTGTCGCTGGGTATCCTCGAAAACGAATACAGCGCGGCCGGCACTGAGGTCATGCTCGTTTGGGGCGAGGAAGGCGGCGGATCGGCCAAACCTACGGTCGAGCGTCACAGGCAAGTTGAAATTCGGGCCACTGTCGGGCCTGTGCCCTACGGCCAGCAGGCCAGAGAGTCGTACGCCGACGGTTGGCGAACGGGGAAGAAATAGCCACAAAAAGGCACTAAATTCACAAAAATTTTGTGTGCTTCTCGTGCCTCTTTGTGGCTATTTCTTTGTGATTTTGAAGTCCCCTTTGCGGTTGTCATGGTTCCAACTTCCGCTCAGCGTATCTTTATTAAGCTTTCCATCGACGACGTAGTGGATGGTCTGATTGCCGCGGCCTCTGGCGTCGGCTTCCATATGAAGCGTGCTCGTCTTCGCGTCGAAGGTTCCGTTTTTGATCGCGACGGCGTTCGGGCCCGGGTTCACGTTGCCCGTCAATACCTTTCCATCCCACTTGAGATTCACCGTCACCGGATTCCGATCGAAGCGAGTGGGCCCCCAGTCACCCGACCATGTGCCGCTAATCGGATCCGATGCTGCGTTCTGCAGCGCGACGGCCGGCAACCAGAGCATCAAAGAGGCAGCGACACAAAAGAAAGCAAGAAATGTCTGACGCATTCAACCTCCGCTGAGTCTCGATAATTTAAAACCGAAAAATAGCAAATATTCCGGTCCGGATCGAATGGAAACATTTTTGTGAGTTTTGTGGCTATTCCCGATTGAAATAACCGTGGTGATTTACAAGAATTTAACAACATTCTCATAACGGAATCGGTTACAAGAAGTAACGCAAGGATTGAGATGCGCATTATTGTGACGCTGTTGATTGCTATTAGCTCGTGCACGGGGGCTTTGGCCCAAACCAGTAACGATCTATTCGATGTCAACGTGCTGCAAGAGATCCGGTTGGATGTAAAGCCGACGGACTGGCAGGCGATCCAGGACAACCCGGCATCGGATGCTTATTACCCGGCAGATCTTCATTGGCGCAACATCACGGTCGGCAGAGTCGGCATTCGCCAGCGGGGCGGCTCTACGCGCAGCGGTATAAAACCTTCGCTTCACGTCGATATCAACCGATACGAGGATCAAACCTTCCTAGGATTGAAATCATTCAATCTGAAAAATAACGTGCAAGACGCTTCAATGATGAAAGACCGGCTCGTGATGGAGGTCTATTCCCGGTTCGGTGTGCCGGTTCAGCGGCACGTCAGCGCAAAGTTATATGTGAACGGCGACTATTACGGCGTGTATGGCCTGATCGAAACCGTCGATAAGACTTTTCTGCAACGCGTCTTCGCCGAAAACGACGGCTATCTCTACAGCTATGAACTGGCCGGGCTTTACCATTTCGAATATCTGGGACCTGATGCCGCGCTCTACTCGCCTCGCTTCTTCTCGCCGCAGACACACGAGAATAAGCCCCAACCTGGTCCGCTGGTGGCGATGATTCGCACGATGAACCTGGCATCGGATGCCGATTTTCCCACGGCTATCGCTCCGTACCTCGACATCTCGCTTTTCATGAAGCAACTGGCTATCGAAGATTTCATGGCGGAAATGGACGGCATCCTGACCGGGATGAACAATTTCGATCTGTACCGGTTCCTAAATGGAATCTCTCAACTGATCCCCAACGATAAAGACCTCAGCTTCGGCGGGCCCCCTTCGAATCTCAACCGGCCGCAAACGCCCCTTCTCGCCGGCGCCGCCAGGAACGTCCTCATCCGGCGGGCGTTCAATGTAACCGCGGCGCGCAATGCGTATTTCAACACGATCCGCAGCTTGAGCCAAATTACAGGGACGGGCGGATGGCTCGAGTCTGAAATTTCACGAATCTACAACCAGATTCGTACGGCCGCACGCGATGACCCCAAAAAGCAGTGCTTCACCGGAGCCGGGACATTTACCTGCACGAACGTGAATTTCGAAGACGAGGTCACCGCCAACCTTCAGTTCGCTCGCCAGCGTGGCGATTATGCACTCAATCAAATTACCGCGCTTTCTGCGGAGCAGATGTATGCGTTTAACGCCCGGGGAGGAGTATCACTCACAAATGCCTCCCGGCTCCGCTCGGGCTACGTGTTGGTTGATAGCGATATCGGCAGTCCGGCAGCGGACGGTGTGGGGATCCTTACCAACCGGCAGAATGGAATCCTCATCAGTGAAACGGCTGCGCGTGCGAGTCCCACGATTCAGCATGGCTCCATTTATGTGGATGCCGGCAGCGGCGTTCGAACTGCCCTCGCCATTGCCAATGCCGGTCGGAATGACGCGATAATCTCGTTCTCCTTCACCGCTGCGGACGGCACCACCAGCGGACAAGGCAGCATTGTTGTGCCTGCCGGAACGCACGTCGCGCAATTTGTTGATGAGCGGCCTTTCAACTTCGGTTCACGGAAAGCCGTCCTGACTTTCGATTCCTCCAGTCCCGTCTTCGTTGGAGCCATGCGCGCGCTGACGAATGAACGCTCCGAATTCATGGCGAGCGCTTTGCCCGTAATCGACTCGAACATCTCCCAAGGCACCATTATTATCCCGCAGTTCGCCGACGGCGGAGGATGGACGACTCAAATCGTCATGATCAACTCCTCCACTCAAACCATGCGCGGAGACCTGCAGTTCATTGATCAGGAAACCCGAGTCGCAAATTCCCTCAGCTACTCCATCGCGCCGCAGGCCTACTACAGTTTCCAATCGCCAGGTACGGGACCTTCGACCCAGTCCGGTTTCGTCCGCGTTGTTCCGGTGAATTCGGGAAACGTGCCCGGCACGTTCGCTGTTTTTTCGTTGCGAAAAAGCGGGATCACGGTTACTGAAACAGTTTTACCGGCAACGGCAGGTTCAACTTCGTATCGGGTGTATACGGAAAATTCTTCAACTGTTCAGACCGCCATCATTATCGCGAATCCTTCAGTCGATCCGGTTACGGTCACTGTAGAAGCGACGACGTTATCGGGGGCGTCAGTCAACCTGACCGGCCTGCTGACGATTCCAGGCAACGGCCAGATTCTGACGTTGGAAGGGCAAATTCCAGGGTTCGAGAAAATCGATGCCTCATTCGAAGGCGTGCTCCGAATTTCAACGGGCACGGCTAAAAGTGTTGCGGCCGGCATCTTCCGAGTCCGGGTCAATGAACGCGGGGATTTCGTTGTTTCTGCATTTCCGCCTGTGGACGAAACTGCGCCGACGCTGCGGACCGAGCTTGCATTTCCACAGTATGTCACTGGCGGCGGTTTCACGACTCAGGTCGTGTTATTCAGCGGCCGGGCGAATACACCATCCTGGGGAGTGATGCGCTTATTCGATCAGTCCGGCACGCCGATCCCCATGCAGTGACGTGATCCGCAGCAGGCTTTGCGCAAACGGCCACTCCTCGTCGATCCATTGCGCTTCGCACGAGAAGCCGGAGCGCTCCGACATCGACCGGATCTGCTCCGGGCGAAACTTGTAGCTGCTCTCGGTCCAGATCGTTTCGTCTTTCTTTAAAGTCACGGTAAAACCAGAGCCGATCGAAATCACTTGATCGGACTTCGATCGCAGGTGCATCTCGATGCGTTGATCTGCGAGGTTGTAGCGGGCTTCGTGCTCGAATTGCCGCACGTCGAAATTCGCGCCGAGAGCCCGGTTGATTCTCAAAAGCAGATTTAGATTGAATGCTGCAGTCAAACCCAACGGATCATTGTACGCGGCAAGAATCTGATCGAGGTCTTTCACCAGATCCGTTCCCAACAAAAGGACGTCACCCGATTTGAGCTTCTCTCTCACCGCAATCAGAAACTGCTCCGCGACCGGCGGATCGAAATTTCCGATCGAGCTTCCGAGGAACAACACGAGCATAGATGTTTCCGCTTTGCGCAGCTTGGAAGCGGAAGCAAGCCCGCTGATGTAAGAGTCTTCGATTGGGATAATTTTCAGTCCGGTGATATCGTCCACGTCGCGCACACATCGGTTTAACGCCGCACCAGAGAGGTCGACGGGACAATAGGTCAGTGGACCGGTCTTCACCAGATGCGGAAGAATCCGCCGCGCTTTTTCGCCCGAACCACTGCCGAGCTCGACGACCGTGGAGAGATTAACGCACCAGTTCGACAATTCTCGCGCATGCCCATCCAGCAGCCGCAGATCCGCCCGCGTCAGACCATACTCCGGCAGCAGAGTAATGGCCTCGAACAACGCCGTACCGAGATCATCGTAAAGATACTTTGAATACAGCTCTTTTTGATCTGCCTTGCTTAACCCTGCGCGGACGTCGGCCTCGAATTCGGTGAGGGAAACGGGATGTCCTGGCGGTCGAGACACTTGATGTCCTTTCGAGCCTTCATATTAGAAAAATTCCATTCCTCATCGCGAGTCAATATCTCCCGTACCGGAAACCCATGACCGACGAACATTTGACAAATTTCGCCAATACTTGACACATTTTGCAATTTTCTCCAATGCTGAAGGGCATCATTTTCTTATACTTCCACCAAAAAATAAAATGGAACGCAAAGTGCAAATACTCGCGCGGGTTGGGAAGCCCTCTCCTCCGGGAGAGGGCGCGAATGTCGTCTCCACAACGGGTGAGGACTCGAGAACTGACTCCGACTTGCGACCCTCACCCGCCGTTTTTATTCGCCGCGGCCCTCGGCCGCTCCCTACCACTGCCCTCCCGCACAGGGAGAGGGCATCACACGAGAGGGACAGGAACGAAAATGATTGCGGTCATCGAAAATATTGCTGTGATCGTGGTGGTGTTGGTGATTTCCGGGGTTTCCGCACTTGGACTGGGACGCCTGTTCCTAACGTTTGTGCTCAAAGCCCGCCGGCCTTCCTGATACGCCACCGCTTCCGGTCCGAAGCCCAATCAGGGGATAATCGGTGCGGGAGGCGCTCGCATGTCTTTCCGACGAATTGCACCCGCCATATTCATCCTGGCGCTGGCCATTCCCTGCACGGCGCAAACGGTAGCACTCACCGAAAATGACTACAAACGCGCGGAAAACTTGCTAGGGTACAACGTGAATCCGCTCGTGTTGCATTCCCCTGCGAGACCGGTGTGGTTATCTGACGATCGCTTTTGGTATCGCGTGACCACGGAGAGGGGAACCGAATTCATGCTGGTCGATCCTGCACGAAAGACACGAATGCCGGCATTCGACCAGCCGAAGCTTGC
>MNKP01000094.1:0-5075 GCA_001920875.1 Acidobacteria bacterium 13_1_20CM_2_55_15 | reverse complement strand
ACACACCGGGCACGAAATGCACTTCTGCCAACCGGAATGAAATTGCCGACAGCGTTCTCTCGCCCGACGGGAAGCGTGCCGCATTCATTCGTGATTTCAACTTGTGGGTCCGCGACGTCGTCTCGGGGAAGGAGACTCAACTCACGAAAGACGGTGTGAAGGATTTCGGCTACGCGACCGACAATGCCGGCTGGACGCGGAGCAGCCGTCCGGTTCTGTTGTGGTCCCCCGATTCAAAAAAAATTGCCACGTTTCAGCACGACGGCCGCGGTGCCGGTGAAATGTATTTGGTCCATACCGCTGTGGGCCATCCGACACTCGAAGCCTGGAAGTATCCGCTGCCCGGTGACGACAAGATCTTCCAGATCGAACGTGTTGTTATCGACGTGGATGACGCCCGCGTAATCCGCCTTCGGATGCCTCCGGATCCCCACCGTTCGTCACTTTGCGACCACGTCGAATGCGATGGCTCCTTTGCCGATGTAGAGTGGAGCGCCGATAGCCAACAACTGGCGTTCATTTCGTCTTCACGCGATCACAAGCGTGCAACTCTTCGAGTGGCTGACGCCGTCAAAGGCACCGTCCGAGATGTCATCGACGAAAAGGTCACGACTTATTTCGAAGGAGGGGCAAACCGTCCGAATTGGAGATTTCTTCCACGTTCTAACGCGATCATTTGGTTCTCACAACGTAACAATTGGGGCGATCTCTACCTCTATGATCTCCAGACCGGAAACCTCCAGAATCCGATCACAGGAGGTGAGGGTAACGTTTCGCTAACCCTGAGAGTGGACGAGACAAATCGGCTCGTCTATTTTCTCGCCGCCGGAAAAGAGAAAGGGCGCGATCCATACTTCGCTCATCTCTACCGTGTCGGATTCGACGGAAAAAACCTCACCTTGCTCACACCGGAAGACGCGTCGCACGACGTGTCGATGTCTCCCTCCGGACGTTTCTTCGTCGATCGGTATTCCAAGCCGGACGTGCCTCCGGCCTTGGTCCTCCGCGATAGCGGCGGAAACCTTCTCGAAACGCTGGAGAAGGCCGACGTTTCACGTCTCCTTGCAAGAGGTTGGAAGCCGGTAACGCCCATCACCGTAAAAGCTCGCGACGGCGTGACCGACCTTTACGGCCTTTTGTACAAGCCGTCGAACTTTGATCCGGCAAAGAAATACCCGATCGTCAATCACATCTACCCTGGACCGCAAACCGGCAGTGTCGGCCCACGGAGCTTCTCTGCAGCTCGCGGTGACTCCCAGGCGCTCGCCGAACTGGGCTTTATCGTGGTCGAAATAGACGGTATGGGAACGCCGTCGCGATCAAAAGAGTTTCAGGACGCTTATTTTGGAAATCTGGGCGACAACACACTTCCAGATCAGGTCGCAGGCATGAGGGAACTGGCTCAACGCTATTCGTGGATCGATCTCGATCGGGCAGGAATCTGGGGCCATTCCGGCGGCGGCTATGCCGCCGCTGATGCCATGTTCCGGTACCCGGACTTCTTCAAAGTCGGCATCTCTGAGGCCGGAAATCACGACAATCGCAACTACGAAGACGATTGGGGCGAGAAGTGGCAAGGCCTGCTCGTTCGCCGCCCCGACGGCACCACTAACTACGACAACCAGGCGAATCAACTTGTTGCCCGGAATCTCAAAGGCAAGTTGCTCCTCGCTCACGGTACCACCGATTCCAACGTTCCGCCCGATAACACGCTTCTGGTCGTGAATGAGCTCATCAAGGCCAACAAGGATTTCGATTTGTTGTTATTGCCGAATCGCAATCACGGCTTCGCGAACGACCCCTACATGATCCGGCGACGCTGGGACTATTTCGCGAAGAATCTTCTCGGCGCCGAACCGCCGAAAGAATACGAGTTCCACCCGCGCCCTTGATTTTTGTGGCCGTTCTTATAACGTCCGCTTAAACAGCAGCGTCGCGGCGGTCATTGCCACGGCTGTAAAGACGAGCAGGTATGCCAAATCGAATGTGATCGCGGCGAACGTTGTGTTCTTCAGCATCAGATTCTTCAGGGCGTGCACAATGTAAGTCATCGGATCGACCTTCGCGATCACCTGCATCCATCCTGGGAATGCCTCCTGCGGATAAACCGCACCGCTTGGAAAAAACAGAAAGGTATTCAGGATCCCAAACATGGCCCGCGGCAGCAAAGGATCGCTGACGCGCACCATCAGCAAGAACATCATGCTGACGAGCGCGAGCGACGCGACAATGATCACCACAAAAACTCTGAACATCCTCAACGGCTCGAAAGGATTCGGAATTCCGGCAATAACCGCGCCGATGGTCATTAGCACGCTTCCCGCCATGACCGCTTTCACCGTTCCGGAGAGGTTAAATCCAGAAATCAACTCCAATTTCGTAATCGGCGTGACGAGATAACCTTCGTGAAGTCCTCGCGCTTTGTCATCGATGAAGATGATGCCGCCTCCGATCATGACCATCATGAATATCGACATCACTGTCGAACCCGGCAGTAAGTACTGCACGTAAGGAACGTATGGATAAACCTCGACAACGTCGAGTCTCGGCTCTGCCGCAAGATGCCGCTCGAACGCAGGCTGATTGTAGGCCGCCATCAGACCCGTGACTGAGGCGACCATGGCTGAAGCTCGAAATCCATCCGTGTTGTCCTCAATTAGAGCGACTCTAGGATCGTTTCTGTCAATGACGCGCTCCGAAAAACCTGCCGGTATGGTCAGCACGCCGTTGATCTTACCGTTACGCAGGTCGGCGAGCGCCTCACCGGCGTCGCTGTAGTCGATGGTCTCGAACGTGCGGGCGTTAGCCGTAACTGCCAGGCATAGTTCGCGCAGTTTGACGGATGGCAACCGATGATCCTGATTCACCACACCGAGCTTCAGATTTCGCACCTGGCCGCCAAACGCATAACCAAGAACGACCAACTGCGCAATGGGCATCACGAGCGACATCATGATCAAGGCGGGGCTCCGGCGGAATCGCCGCAGTTCGCGTTCGAGGATGGCCAACATTCTATACATCGTTAACCCCTGCGCATGATGAATGAGCTCTCGCTGGGCGACGCCTCCTGCACCGCGTCCCGGAGCAAGCGGCCGGTATAGTGGACGAAGACATCATCCAATGTCGTGCTCTGCACAGACAGAGAGTGCACTGGCAGATTGATTTGGGCGGCCGCTTCGAGCAGTGCCATGGTCGTGGCGGGACCGTTGCGCGTCGCCACACGAAAAACGTTATCGTGACCCGATACGGCTTCAACCTCGGGAAGCGCTTTCATCTGGTCCTCCCAACCCGCCGGTGTCGTTGGAAAACTGACTTCGAGGATATTCGACCCGGATATCGATGCTTTCAATTTCATGGGTGAATCGAGCGCAACAAGCTTGCCGTGATCGATGATCGCGATCCGGTCGCAAAGCTTGTCGGCTTCATCCATATAGTGCGTCGTAATAAGGACCGTCAGGTCGCGGTTCTCTTTCAACTGCCGCAGCATTTCCCAGACGGCAACTCGAGACACCGGATCCAGACCCGTTGTCGGTTCATCCAAAAAGAAAACCCGCGGCTCATGAACGAGCCCCCGCGCGATCTCGACGCGGCGGCGCATTCCCCCGGAAAGGTTCTTCACCGGCTTATCTTTCCACTTCGTCAGCTCGACGGCTTCGATCAGGTCGGTCA
Source organism: Acidobacteria bacterium 13_1_20CM_2_55_15 (assembly GCA_001920875.1). Lineage (GTDB taxonomy): Bacteria > Acidobacteriota > Terriglobia > 20CM-2-55-15 > 20CM-2-55-15 > 20CM-2-55-15. Next base: position 1,406 of record MNKP01000094.1, on the reverse strand, counting down.
TCAACCGCTTACGGCGCTCGCGAGGAACACCGTAGAGCTTGGCGTAAATCAGAAGATTTTCTTCGACGCTCAGCTCCATATCGCTCGTCATCGCCTGCGGAATGACGCCGATCAGGCGCCGAACGGCATCGGCTTCCTTCACCACATCGTGGCCGCAAATGGTGGCAGTGCCCGATGTCGCCGGAAGCAGCGTCGTCAGCATCCGGATGAGCGTGGACTTGCCGGCGCCGTTCGGTCCGAGCAGCGCAAAGATCTCGCCGTGCTCGACCGAAAAGGAAATTCCGTCGACCGCCGTAAAGTCCCCAAAGCGTTTCGTGATCAGGTCAACTTCAATATCGCTCATGGAAAATCATTTCCCGGCTTACTGTATCGGCAACTCGACATACGTGGTCATGCCAACGGCGAGGCGCCGATCTTTATTATCGACGCGCAGCCGGACCTCGAATGTTTTGATGTCCCGCTTTGTGCGGCTCACATCGCGCTGCGTGGCGAAGCCCGCATCCAAAGCCCGGTAAAAAACCGTGCCCATGCGTTCATCACCGGACGGAAGCCGCACTTTGAGCTGATCGCCCAGCCGGATCCGGTCGACGTAGGTTTCTTCAATGTCGGCACGCACCCAAAGATCGTCCAGATTGATCAGCGTCACAATGGGCTGCCCCGCGTTGATGACTTCCCCTTCGCGCGCTGCACGGACATCCACGATACCGTCAACCGGGGCCCGTACTTCGGAGTAGGAAAGCCGGACATCAGCACGCTTCCGCTGCGCCGCCGCCGCTTCGCGCTGCCGTTCGGAGGTGCGAACGCGATTCTGCTGAACCCGGACATGCTCGGCATTCGCATTGGCAACTGCCACTGCGGCACGTTGTACTTCGATTTGCTTCTCAGCAGCCTCGAGCCGCGCCTTGGCCGCATCGTATGCCGTCCTGGCCTGATCGAACTGCTGAATCGGGGCCACCCCCTCAGCCGATAATTTCTGCGTTCGATCCAATACAATCCGCGCGTTCTCCAGTTCGGCTTCCGCCTGCTTCCTTTGAGCCGTGGCCGTCTCGAGCGCTGCCTGAGCCTGCTGGATTTGATCTTCGGTCTGCCGCTGCTCGTATCGGAGAGCGGCTTCGTTTTCCCCAACCTGCGACTGGATGCTTTCGACCGTTCGCGCGTAATACGCCTGATCGGCTTCCAATTCGGCCGTGGCCATCACGGCGATTAGTTGATTGCGGCCCACTGGATCGCCTTCCTTAACCAATAACTGGCCGATTTGCCCGCCTACCTGCGGGCCGACCATGACATCCTCCGTCGTCACGATTCCCGTCAGCACAAGAGGTCCCGGCGGCCGCCGCATGGAGTAATAGGCTCCAAGCGCACCCCCGGCGACTATTAATAAAAGGATGAGGCGCTTCATAGTAAGT
>MNKP01000128.1:20986-23237 GCA_001920875.1 Acidobacteria bacterium 13_1_20CM_2_55_15 | reverse complement strand
TTCCTCGCGGTGAGGTCGCGTACACGAAAGAGGAAGCACGGCAAATTGCAGAGAGGATAGGCGGAACAGTCGTAGTGAAGGCTCAAATTCATGCGGGGGGAAGAGGAAAAGGCGGAGGAGTGAAGTTGGCGAAATCTCCCGACGAGGCGGCCGAAATCGCCGGCCGGATGCTTGGTATGAACCTGGTGACGGCCCAAACGGGACCGGAAGGCCGGCGGGTGCAGAAGGTCCTTGTCGAGGAAGGACTCGATATCAGCAAAGAGCTTTACCTTGGAATCGTGATCGATCGCCAGATAAGAAAACCCGTATTCATGGCTTCGGCGTCCGGCGGTATGGACATCGAAGAAGTTGCTGCCAAAAGTCCCGATCTCATCTTGAAGGAATACGTCGAACCCGGACCCGGGCTCCAGCCCTTTCAGGCGCGCCGGCTTGCTTTTGGTCTGGGTCTGGCTCCGGAGTTGATTAACGATGCGGCGCAGTTCATGATCGGCCTGTACAAGGCGTTTGAAGACATGGACGCGTCGCTTGCCGAAATCAATCCCTTCCTCGTCACCGGCGACACCAAAGTCTACGCGCTGGACGCGAAAATGAACTTCGATGACAATGCGCTCTACCGGCATAAAGATGTCAGGGAACTGCGCGATCTGAACGAAGAAGATCCTCTGGAAATCGAAGCGAGCAAGTTCGGTTTGAACTATATCAAGCTCGACGGCAACGTGGCATGCATGGTGAACGGCGCGGGCCTGGCGATGGCGACAATGGACATCATCAAACTGTCCGGAGGCAGTCCCGCGAACTTCCTCGATGTCGGAGGCGGCGCATCGGCTGAGCAGGTGAAGAATGCATTTCGGATCCTTCTGTCGGACAAGAACGTCAAGGCAGTGCTCATCAATATTTTTGGCGGAATCATGCGTTGCGATGTCGTTGCCTCCGGTGTCGTTGAAGCGGCAAAGACCATTGGCGTGCAGGTGCCGGTTGTTGTTCGTTTGGAAGGCACGAATGTCGAGCAGGCGCAGGAGATCCTTCGCAACTCTGGATTGAATTTCATCGTAGCGGACGGGATGAAGGACGCGGCCGAGAAAGTGGTTGCGGCGGCGAAAGGCAGTCATTAATGAGCATATTGGTAGATAAGAATACACGGCTGCTTGTTCAGGGCATCACCGGCCGTGAAGGAAGCTTCCACGCGCTGCAAGCCGCGAAGTACGGCACCCAAGTTGTCGGCGGGGTGACGCCCGGTAAAGGCGGCACCACGCACGAAGGCATTCCTGTCTTCAATACCGTCGAAGAGGCCCAGCGCAAGACCGGCGCGAATGCTTCAGTGGTTTTCGTTCCACCCGCGTTTGCAGCGGACGCCATTATGGAAGCCGCAGCTGCGGGCATTGAGTTGGTTGTCTCCATCACCGAAGGTGTTCCGACGTTTGACATGGTCCGCGCCAGCGCTTTCCTGAAAGGGAAGAAGACACGTCTGATTGGGCCGAATTGTCCCGGAATCATTTCGCCGGGCAAATGCAAAGTCGGAATCATGCCGGGGCATATTCATCTTGAAGGCCACATCGGTGTTGTGTCGCGAAGCGGGACGCTGACGTACGAAGCGGTAGGTCAATTGACACGGAGAAAAATCGGGCAATCGACGTGTATCGGTATCGGTGGCGATCCGATCATAGGAACCAACTTCGTCGATGCGATCAAGCTCTTCGATGAAGATCCGGAAACACGTGGGATCATTATGATTGGTGAGATCGGCGGAACGGCTGAAGAAGAGGCTGCAACCTACATCAAAACGAACGTGAAGAAGCCCGTGGTCGGTTTCATCTGCGGGCAGACAGCGCCGCCGGGCCGGCGGATGGGGCACGCGGGCGCGATTGTGGCAGGCGGTAGGGGAACGGCCGCGGAGAAAATGAAGGCAATGGAAGCCGCGGGAATTCGTGTCGTGAAGAGTCCGGCGGAGATCGGCGACGCGATGAAGGCGTACTCATCATGAAAACATTCACCATTCTTAAACCGGACACTCTAAAGGCGCGGAACGCCGGCGCCATTATCAGCCGACTCGATCAGGAGGGATTTCGAATCCGCGCGATGAAGATGCTTCATCTCACCGAGGCACAGGCCGAAGGTTTCTATTACGTGCACAAAGAGCGGCCGTTTTTCCCTGGCCTTGTGAAATTCATGACTGAAGGGCCGGTCATTCTGATGGTTCTTGAAGCGGATAACGCGATCGACAAACTCCGCAAAGTCATGGGCGCGACCGATC
>MNKP01000128.1:0-20897 GCA_001920875.1 Acidobacteria bacterium 13_1_20CM_2_55_15 | reverse complement strand
TCTGCGAGGAGGGGAATTTGTTTTCCTCTGACGTACAATATCCTTATGGAGCAAATAGGCCGATTGCTCGTCGTTATGGGCAGCGTCTTGGCGCTTGTCGGTTTTTTGCTCATGCTGGGACCGAAGCTGCCATTCCGGCTCGGCCGGCTCCCGTTGGACTTCCATTATCAACGCGACAACTTTACGTTTTACTTTCCGCTTGGAACTTCCATCTTGATTAGCGTGCTTCTCACACTGCTCTTCGGCCTGCTGAATCGGAGATAAGTTTGAATTATTTGAATGGAGGAATTCATGCTTGGGAGAATTCAGGAAATACTCGGGTCTGACGCCCAAAGCTTGCTCAATCATCAATGCAAGACCATTTCAAAAGACAAGCTCCATCTGCCTGGTCCCGATTTCATTGATCGGATATACGTTGGTTCGGATCGTCCGATCCGTGCGCTGGTCAGCCTGCAGCAGCTCTTCAAGTCCGGCCGGCTCTCAGGCACGGGTTACGTTTCGATTTTGCCGGTGGATCAGGGAATCGAGCACTCTGCTGGTGCATCGTTTGCTCCCAATCCGATTTATTTCGATCCTGAGAACATTGTGAAGCTCGCCATCGAAGGCGGATGTAACGCCGTCGCTACGACGCTTGGCATGCTGGGTTCGGTCGCGCGCAAGTACGCGCACAAGATTCCATTTTTGCTGAAAGTCAATCACAATGAGTTTTTGTCGTATCCGAACAGTTTCGACCAGATTCTCTTCGCCAATGTCGAGCAGGCGTTCGATATGGGCTGCACCGGCGTCGGCGCCACGATCTATTTCGGTTCAGAGGAATCGAAGCGCCAGCTGCAGGAAATAACAACGATGTTCCACGAAGCCCATACGCTGGGAATGTACACGGTTCTGTGGTGCTATCTTCGGAACTCAGCATTCAAGACGAAAGAAACGGACTATCACCTTTCCGCAGATCTCACGGGACAGGCGAATCATCTCGGTGTCACGATCGAGGCCGATATCATCAAGCAGAAGCTACCGGAGAACAACGGTGGATATAACGCGTTGAATTTCGGCAAGACCCACAAGAAGGTCTATTCGGATCTGACGTCGGATCATCCGATCGATCTCACACGATACCAGGTAGCAAACTGCTACATGGGACGGGCCGGGTTGATCAACTCGGGCGGTGCGTCCGCGGGCGAAAGCGATCTGAAGGAAGCTGTGAGGACGGCGGTCATTAACAAGCGTGCCGGGGGTACAGGATTAATCTCCGGACGAAAGGCATTCCAGCGGCCGATGCAGGAAGGAGTCGCGCTGCTGAATGCGATCCAGGATGTGTACCTGACCAAAGAAGTGACCATTGCCTGAGAAAAAAGTAATAGCCACAAAAGGGCACAAAAATTTTGTGTTTTTTGTGCCTTTTTGTGGCTATTCAATGCTGATCAACCAGACACGCTCGTTATCGTCAATTGCCCACGCGATGTTTTTGCCCGCCCGGACGGCGAGGTCCGCAACCTTCTTCAATTGATCGGCCATCATCGGGGTGCGTTGGCCATCTCGCTCGACAACTTTCGAGGTGCCGTCCACATGCCGGATCATCTTTCGCTGTTTCGGTTCCAGTGTGCGGCGCGTGCATTTCCCGGTGAGGCTGTTCACAAGATAGGTGTCGGGATCAAGGAGCATCATCCCTTCATTGGCTTTGATGCGCAGATTGCGGCGGTGCCAATGTGCTTTTCCGCACCAGATCGCGTGAACCATGCGCTGAATCAGTACGGGGGATTCCGGCGCCTCCATCCACAAGCGGCGCAACGTGTGCATCACTTGATCGGGGCCAAGAACATTGAGCACGGCGTGAGAAAGGCCACGCAACGCGACGAAATGAGTCTTTTCGCGAATCTTGAGTTCTTCGTACGTGCTGCGAATGCGTTCTTCGCGGGTTGAGGCGAACACGATGAATCCTGCGGGGACCGGAAGCCCGGCTTGCTTTGCAATTCCTAGTGCAACCCAGACCGTTCCCTCCGCGCCCGGCAGCCAGTCGAGCGGTTGATCCATACAGGAGATAGACTATACTGCCCGGGTGAGAAACACCGAATTCCAGCGAAAGATCTATTCCGTCTCCGAGTTGAGCTTCGAGATCCGCGAGATGCTCGAGCGGCGCTTCATCGATATTTGGGTGGAAGGCGAACTTTCGAACTGCAAGTCGTCCACGGCCGGCCATCTTTACTTCACGTTGAAGGACGATCGCGCTCAGCTTCCCGCGGTGTGTTTTCGAAATGCGGCCCGGCTTCTGCGGTTCCGCCCCGAAAACGGGAAAGTCTTTCGCGCACGCGGCCGCGTGAGCACGTATGAAGGCCGTGGAGAATACCAGTTGATCGTTGAAGTCCTCGAGCCGGCTGGTCTCGGCGCGCTGCAGCTCGCCTTCGAGCAACTTAAGGAAAAACTCGAAAAAGAAGGACTCTTCCGGCCGGAGCGCAAAAGGCCGATTCCGGCATTTCCGCGGAAAATCGGTATTGTAACGTCGCCGAAGAGCGCGGCGTTGCGGGATATCCTGACCGTCTTGAAGCGGCGGCACAACGCCGTGAACGTCCTCATTTTTCCGGCAGAAGTTCAGGGTGAAGGCGCTTCTTTGCAGGTCATGGAAGGTATCGATTACCTCAGCCGCTCCACGGATGTGGACGTCATCGTCGTCGCGCGCGGCGGCGGCTCGATGGAAGACCTGTGGCCGTTCAATGAAGAACGTGTCGCTCGAGCCATCGTGCGGTCGCCCAAACCGGTCATTTCAGCGGTCGGCCACGAAGTGGATTTCACCATTTGCGATTTCGTTGCGGATCTGCGCGCGCCAACGCCGAGTGCCGCCGCCGAAATCGTAATCAAGTCGAAGGACGAGCTTGCCGGGCGCGTACAACAGGCCGAACGCCGGCTGGTTTCTGCAGTGCGGTACCGGCTCAATCGTTTACAGAACTTCTGGGCGTCGAAGATTGGGAGCCGAGGGTTTGTGGTTGCAGAAACCCGGATTCGCCGGATGATACAGCGCGTAGATGACCTGACCTTCCGGATCGAACAATCAGGCCGTGCTGGCGCCTTCATTCGACCGCGAACACATCGCCTTGCAATATGCGAGCAACGGCTGGTCATTGCTGTTCAACAACGGCTGAGGAAATGGCATCAAGCCTTTGGGCGCATTGCTCACACGCTGGATGCGCTAAGCCCATTGGCGGTGCTGGAGCGGGGATATGCGATTTGTTTAGCGGCGGATGGTCGAGTCGTCCGGTCGGCCGATGCGGTGGAAGTCGATCAAATCGTGAAGGTGAAACTGCACCAAGGCAGCCTATCGGCACGCGTGACGGCGAAGGAATGACGCGGGAAATTCAGGGACAGACACCGAATTTCTTGCACCACAGAAATTCGGTGTCTGTCCCTGAATTTCCTTTTGTTGACGCTGGTTGTGAGCGCGTATTAAAGTTCATCCCCAAATTAGGGAGGAATCATGGCCGCTCAGGCATTGGCGCAAAGAGCGCCCGCAAACCGCTGGCTTCAGCTTTCAGTTGGTGTCGTCTGCATGGTGATGATCGCCAACCTGCAATATGGCTGGACCTATTTCGTCAATCCAATGAAGGAGGCGAACAACTGGGCGCTTGCCGCGATCCAAGTGGCGTTCAGCCTTTTCGTGCTCACGGAAACCTGGCTGATCCCGATCGAAGGCTGGTTCGTGGACAAATTCGGGCCGAAGAAGGTCGTCATGATCGGCGGCGTGATCGTCGCCATCGGCTGGACTCTGAACAGCCTCGCGTCGTCGCTTCCCATGCTCTATGTCGCGGCGATCATATCTGGCGTCGGTGCCGGCTGCGTCTATGGCACCTGTGTCGGCAATGCGCTGAAGTGGTTTGCTGACCGCCGGGGGCTTGCAGCGGGCTTGACCGCCGGCGGCTTCGGCGCAGGTGCAGCAGCAACCGTCGTCCCGATCATCAACACCATCAATACTTATGGTTACCGGGCGGCGTTCTTGTGGTTCGGCCTTGTCCAAGGCGTTGTCATCGTTCTGCTGGCGCCGTTGCTGAAGGCGCCTCAACCCGGACAGGTCGCGCTCCCTAAGAAGCCAAAGCTTGGGCAATCGGCGCGCGATTTTGCGCCCGGCGAGATGCTGAAGACGCCGCTATTTTGGGCTCTCTATTTAATGTTCACGATGGTGGCCGCCGGCGGCCTGATGGCAACCGCGCAGTTGGGCCCCATCGCGCGCGATTTCGGTCTCGACAAGATGCAGGTCGTATTCCTCGGCATCGCCGGAACGACGCTGGTGATGGCCGGCATCGTCGACAACATCTTGAATGGTATCGCGCGGCCCTTCTTCGGCTGGGTGTCGGACAATATCGGCCGCGAGCCGACCATGTTCATCGCCTTCGGCGGCGGCGCGCTGGCGATGTGGGGCCTCACCGCGTTCGGACATCAGCCGCTCGCCTTCGTGCTGCTGTTCGGGATGATTTATTTCACCTGGGGAGAGATCTATTCACTGTTCCCGGCGACGTGCACAGATGCATTCGGTGCCAAATACGCGGCCACCAACGCGGGGTTGCTCTACACCGCCAAAGGCGCGGCCGCGATTTTCGGCGGGCCGCTTGCCGCGTGGCTGGTGAGTCTGAGCGGTGGATGGGAATCGGTGTTCTGGTTGTCGGCGGTCATGGACCTGGCCGCGGCGGCGATGGCGCTGTTCGTGCTCAAGCCGATGCGGGCGGCGCATCATGCGTCGGTCGCCACGATGCATGCAGCGGCGCAACCGGCGAAATAGCGGCGCTAAATTCGGGGTCAGACGGGTGAATTCCCTATTTTCGAAATAAGAGGCCTTGTACTGGAAAATAGGGAATTCACCCGTCTGACCCCGAATTTTCCCGGTTCTTTTTCAGGCGTTCGTCGACGAGGGCGACAATATCGTCGAGCGTATCCAACTGGAGTCCTTGCTGGATGGCGATTCTCCGGACCAGGCAGTCCACGCGCTCGATATACTCGGCGCCACCAAAGAGCGCGCGGGCAGCGGAAGATGGCTTCGAAAGACCTTCGGCCGCGTGTGCGTACTTTTCGAAAGGGACCATATCGGCATCCGAAGCGCCCAGACGGGTGCACAATTTCCAAACCCAGTCGTACACTTGCCGGGATTTATCAAGGTTGTCGTGAACGGCATCTTTGATAGGAATTATTATGTCGCGGCGGATCGAGCGATAGTTTCCAGCCATTAACATCGGCCACTTCGCCAGCGGCACGAAAATGGAGTCGTGGACCTTGAGCTTTACGGGAATCTCGATCGGACCATCGCCGGGGTCGAATCGAGCTTCCTCGATATCGACCTCGAGGTTCCGAAGCAGTTTCGTCGGCTCGTCAGCGTCGAAGGGGGCTGCCTTGAAGTTCGTGGGTAATCCAACGTGCAAAACATTCTTCGGGTGATCGGGCGGGCGAAATGCCTGTGGATCGGGGCTGGAGAGGGTAATCAATCCCGGAACGAAACTCTTCCAAACATCCGGATCGGCGTAGCATTCGCTTAATGTATCGGTCTGAAGTCCGGGAATACGTTTCAAATAAGCTAAAGGCGGCATGTTCATGATCGCTAGGCAGGGAATGCGCGATTCGGCAACCCAGCGCATTAGTTCCCGGACACCAGAGGTTCCGTACTGCGCCTCCTGCATACCGAGCACGATCAACTGGAACTCACGGGGATCTACCTCGTCAGGCGTTGTCGCTCGAAGCGCGCCCGGAAGTTTCTTCGATGAAATATCGACTGGCGATTGGCGCCCACGAATCGGAAACCGTACCACGGTGCCTTCGCGGTTGATGAGCTCGGCCGTTGGCCTAGTGCAGACCAGCGAAACGCCATGTCCTGCCATCAATAATTTCGTGCTGAACAGGGAACCGTAAGAAGCCCCCAAAATCAAAACGTTATATTTCATTGACCACCCTTTCAAGGTAGTAGCCTCAAAGAGGCATCCGCTGCCGGTGGCAGAGACTGGAGGATAAGCTTTTTAACATGATCGTCAAATAGCTGCCAAACCGTCCTTATCGTCTGTGACCTTCGAGGACCAGTGAGAAGAGCCTGTACGCAGCCCTCCGGATGATTCCTCGTGTGCTGCTCCGGATTTTAAAAACTTGACGTATGTACAACCGTGTTGCAGTGTGCCGATTAGTGGAAACAGTGACGGATGTAACATTTCGGCGTGGCGAGGAGATCGACCAGCGTGAAGCTTGCGTAAGCATTCTGAAGATGTACTGGAAAGCGTTCGCTCCGCGTAGTGTCCACGAATGGGGCGAAAGGATTGCAAATTCCGGCAGTTATATAGTGGCAGCTTACGTTGGCGATGTTATCGCGGCGGTCCTCGAAGGGATGAGGCTCGACCTCGACGGTGATCCCAATCGTGTGCCGAAAACATTTCAAGAACTGACTGCCGATGGCACCTGGAAAACTCACAGCCATTCCGGCGACACCGTGATGCTCGTCGACCTCACGATCGCACCGGACCACCACGGGATCGGGCTTTTCGAAGCCGTAACCGATTACGCAAGGAACAATTTTGAATCGCCGTCCGGCGTCATCCTGACCTACAGCCCGCTTTTCCTTTCCGACAACCGCTACTGGGTCGTTCAGAAGCACCAGCAATTGGGCGCGAAACTGACCAAGGAACTGCCGCGGTCTCGGCCAGGCTTAACAATGATGGTTCGAGGCAAAGAGCTGATGGCCGAAGATGTTGGAATCGCGGCATATCCCGTCTGAACCTGTTCGACGTGTGGAGCGCGCCTCGCCTTCAGGGCATGAGCGCGGATAATCTCAGATCACCCCTTGCTGTCGCGCCGCGTGGATGTCATTCTCGTTCATACCGACGAGGTTGCGGAGAATCTCCTCCGTATGCTCGCCCAACAGAGGCGAACGCCGGACCTCGACGGGTGAATCCGACAGTTTGATCGGGTTCCCGACGGTCAGATATTTCCCGCGCTCGGGATGAGCGACTTCCACGACGGTTCCGGTCTTGCGAAGGGCCGGCTCCTGCGCGATTTCCTTCATGGACAGAATCGGACCGCACGGCACATTGAGCGGATTGAGTGTGGCCATCACCTCCATCTTCGTCATCGTCATGGTCCACTTCTCGATTTCTGCAAATACCTTATCAAGTTTGTTCAGGCGCGCCTCCGGCGTGTTGTATTCGGGATCGGCGAGCCAATCTTCATGACCAATGAGTTTGGCCAGGGCAGCGAATGCCTGCGACTGAGCAACTACGTAAATGTAGGCGTCCTGATCCGTTTCCCAGCCCTTGCAGCGCATGAGCCAGCCGGGGTGGCCTCCGCCGGAGGCATTTCCGGCTCGCGGCACGGAGCCGTTGAAACCCCCGTTGAGATACTGCGGATACTCTTTGAGCGGGCCGTGAGCGAGCCGTTGCTGGTCGCGCAGCTTCACGCGGCAGAGATTCAGAACCGCATCCTGCATCGCGCACGTGACGCGCTGGCCGCGGCCGGTCTTCTCGCGTTGTAACAGGGCCGCCAGGATTCCTGCAACCAGGTGGATACCGGTGCCGGAGTCGCCGATTTGAGCGCCGCTCATCATTGGAGCACCATGGAGCTCGCCCGTGGTCGAAGCCGCACCGCCGCAACACTGGGCGACGTTCTCATATACCTTGCAATCTTCATATGGTCCAGGACCGAATCCCTTCAGTGAGGCGTAGATCATGCGGGGATTAATCTGCTGTATTGTTTCCCAGGGAAAGCCCATGCGCTCGATGGCACCGGGTGCGAAATTCTCGACCATTACGTCGCACATTTCGATCAGCTTTGTGAGGATCCGCTTGCCTTCCGGGGTTTTGGGATTCAGAGTGATACTGCGCTTGTTCGAATTCAACATGGTGAAGTAGAGGCTGTCGGCGTCGGGAATGTCGCGCAGCTGGCTGCGCGTGGGGTCGCCCTCGCCAGGCCGTTCAATCTTGATAACGTCGGCGCCGAACCACGCCAAAAGCTGGGTGCAGGCCGGCCCCGACTGCACGTGGGTCATGTCGAGAATTCGAATTCCTTCCAATGCTTTTTCCATGACTGCCTTCCTTAAAAATGATCTCCGCTGAAGACGCCGGATTTCCCTGGACACCGGATTGCGTCCCCCATATAATTCAGGCCACAAGTGGTCTGACCAGTTATACCATAGTGTCAAGTGGTCTGACCACTTTTATTTGGGGTTCTCCTTGGGCAAAGCCAAAAAGGCTCCTGTATACGAAGAAGTGATGGTTCGTCTGGCAGGTTTGCTGCAGCAAGGGCGGTTGAAACCTGGTGACCGCCTGCTCTCGGAGCGTGCTCTCGCCGAACGTCTGCGTGTCAGCCGGGCGACGATTCGCGAGGCTCTTCGGGCGATGCAATTGAAGGGACTGATCGTGAGCCGCCATGGCTCGGGAAGCTTCATGGCCGGCGGCAGGCCTGAAGAACTGGCAAACGCGCTGCACCACCTCGCGCTTCATGACATTTTCGAGCTCCGCTTGCTTATCGAACCTTCGATCGCGGCTTTGGCGGCAGAACGCGCGACTCGCCAGGATCTCGTTCGCCTGGAATCCATTCTTCAACAGCAGGAAAGTGAACTGAAGGAAAAGCGCATGGCTGGCCCGACAGACGCGGCTTTTCATTCCACGCTTGCCGAGGCGACCCACAACCGCGCGCTGATGCAGGTCGGTGCGACGGTAATGAAAGTTATTTCCCCGAGCAGAAACGAAAGTTTTCAAACAGCGGAGCGTGCTCGTTTGTCGCTGGCTTCACATCGGCGCATTGTGACCGCGATCCAGGCACGCGATTCTGTCGAGGCGCGCCGGGCGATGGAAGAACACATTCGTTCGATAGATCCCAAAGTCTTCGGGCTGCGCGGCGTGGACCGGTTTACGCCGGTGCCTGGTATTCAAGAAATTCGGACCGTAGGAGGTATCCATTGATTAAACGCGTTGAAATCAACTATCGCGGTATTTTTCAGAAAAATCTCGGCAAGAAGATCGGTAGCGACATCGTCATCATCGCCAGCGGGATGGGACGGATTGGTTTTTCCAACGGGCGCTACAGCGATTCTCCGGAGCGCAACGGTATTCCGTGCAAATACTTTGCGTTCGTCTCGCACGATCTGTCGGAGGAGGAACTCGAGGCGGAATGCGGCGCGAAGCTCGATATCGATCAGTGCGACATTTCCGTCGTGCTCGACGACACGATGATCAAAGGCGTCGAGCCCTGGGGCTGGCACGGCGTGCGGCCCATCAACGAAAAAGTGCAGCCAGGTGGAACCTTGCTGGTCGTTACCAAGAAGAGCCAGGACGAGCTTCTTCAGTTCATCGCCAAAAAACCTTATAGCTGGAAGCTCGCTACTTATTCAGGCGATCTCAGTTTTGGCGGTCTTTGGGTTTTCCGGGATGACCTCACGCACGAGAAAACCCTTGGCGCCGTCGCCGGCATCGATCCGGACATCATCGGGATTGAGGCTGTCGAAAAATATCTAAACCATAAGACCCCGAAAGAGCCGGCCCGCGCTGAGGCTGCGCGCCAAGCGTATGACGAAGTGCGGAAAAGCGTAAGGACAGTGAAGCCTGGTGAGGGAGTTGAATGGAAGCATGAGATTCCCGTTCTGCCAAAATGGTTCCAATTCATGGAAGGGGCCGCGGTTCCTGCTGTCAAACGCCATTTCGAATTGGGGCCGAAGGGCCAGTCGCGGAACGAGACCTTCAAACGGGGCACGACGAAGAATCAACGCCCCGTGGTCCGTTTCGACCTCTGCACCAAGTGCACCCTCTGTTGGCTGGAATGTCCCGATCAGTGCTTTGATCAGACGTCCGATGGGCTGTACGATATCGCATTCGAGTACTGCACCGGTTGCAACAAATGCGCGCAGGCCTGTCCCGTCAATGAGTGCATCGTCATGGTCGATGAGTTGCAATTTACAGACGACAGCAGCCCGTGGGACGCCTACAAAGCCAATCCCCAAAAGTACACGGAGTGGGCCGAAGAGAAGAAACGCAAGGGCCGCTACATTCATCCAATGGTAACGGGCACCGGTCTGGAATTTGTGGAAGGCGAACTCGTGCCGTTTGGCGGAAAACGCGCAGGCCAGAAGACATAGACGGCCGTGGGCACTTAAAGGAGAATTCAAAGATGATTGCTGAAGAACCCAAAATAAAGAACGTTTACGAACGCGAGGATTTGCTGACCGGCTGCCAGGCGGTCTCGCAAGCCGTGCGGTTGGCGGATGTGGACGTCATCGCCGCGTATCCGATCAGGCCATATACAGAGGTTATGGACGCCCTCTCCAAGATCATCGCGGATGGCGAACTGGATGCCGAGTACATCATTGCCGACAGCGAACATTCTCAATTCGAAATTGTGAAACATGCCAGCTCGGTCAACGCGCGTGCTTTCGCAGGCTCCAGCGGCACCGGCTGGTGCTATGGCTTCGAGGCATTGGTCGTAACCGCTACAGACCGCTTGCCGGTACTTTTCCTCGTCGGCAACCGCGCTCTCGACGATCCCGGAGCATTCGGAGTCGAGCACAATGACGCGATGGCTGTGCGCGACATGGGGTGGCTACTGGCCTGGGTAACGACACCTCAAGAAGCGCTCGAGCACGTTTTGATTGGATATCGTGTTGCCGAAGACAAGCGCGTCCGAATGCCGATGGCCCTCGCCATGGATGGCGCGTTCCTGACGCACTCGCAGCATATGGTGAAAATTCCAACCCGTGAAGCCGTGCGCCAGTTTTTGCCGCCGTATGATCTCGGCGACGGCAGATTGCATCCCGATAATCCAATTTCGATTGCGCCGCAAGTCAATGAAGACTGGGTCATGGAGTTGCGCCGCCAAAACTGGGACGCCGCGCGCCGCGCCCGTGGAGTGATCAAGGAAGCTTACGGTGAGTTCAATGCCGTCTTTGGGGAACGTTATTCGACTCCGTTCTTCACCGAGTTTATGACCGACGACGCGGACACCGTTCTGATTGGGCTTGGAACAGTCTGTGCGCCGGGACGAACCGCGTGCCGCCGCTTGAGAGAGAAAGGCGAAAAAGTCGGGTTTGTGAGTCTACGCTGGTTCCGGCCGTTCCCGACAATCGAATTACGCGAGTCTCTCAAGCGGTTCAAAGCGGTGGGTGTGGTCGATCGCGACTTTGCTCACGGCTCGCCGGATGACGGCGGAATACTGATGCACGAAGTGCGGTCCGCCCTATACCCACTGAAGAATCGGCCGGCAATCACCAACATCATTACTGGTCTCGGCGGACGAGATGTATCGATTGATGACTGTATCCGCATGTACGAAATCGCCCAGAAATCGAAAACCGATGATAAGCTGGATAACTTCGTCACCTGGATTGGGGTCCGAGAATAGGAGAAGCCATGGCTACCGAAACAATTGTTTACGACAAGATCAAAGGCGTTCACAAAATCCCGTTGGAAGAATTCTATACATCGGGTCATCGCACCTGTCAGGGATGCGAGTCGGCGACAACGATGCGTGCCTTCATCAAGGTGGCGGGCCCGCGGACTGTTGTCACGGGTTCGACGGGGTGCATGTACGTCGCCAACACCAGCTACATGACCACGCCGTGGATTGTGCCCTGGATGCACACGCAGCTCGGCGCCGCCGGCTCCTCCGCGATCGGAATGGCGGCGGGCCTGCGCGCATTGAAGCGGAAAGGCAAGATCAAGGATGAACCGATCAATGCGATCGCGTTCTGCGGTGATCTTGGTGGCGGCGACATGGGGCTTTCCGGAATTTCCGGCGCTCTTCAAACCGACTACGATCTGCTCATCATCATGTACGACAACGAGTCGGCTGCAAACACGGACATCCAGGCGACCGGTCTTTCCACCTACGGTGCGCAAACGACGTTTACTCCTCCGGGCTCGAAGCACCGCATTATGCAACGGCGGTGGAAGAAGAACGTCGCCGGAATGTTGGCGGTCGGGCATCCCACATGTAAGTATGTTGCGACAGCGTGTGCCACCTTCCCGCCGATGGACTACATGAATAAGGTGCGCAAGGCGCTGGCCGTTGGAGGTCCCACCTTCATCCACACCTACGATCCTTGTCCGAAGGGCTGGGATTTTCATCCCCGCTATTCGCATGAGATCGGCGAGTTTGGAATCAAGTCGGGACTTTATCCACTCTTCGAGGTCATCGAAGGTCAGGTCGTCTACTCCTACGATTGCCGCAAGACAGCCAAAGGCCGCATTCCTGTTAAGGAATTCTTGGTGGCGCAGGGCCGCTTCGCCCATCTCATTCCCGAAGACATTGACTACATCCAGAAAAGGGTCGATGAAATGTGGGAAGAGTGGGAGATTCCGGGGGTCGCACCCATCAAGGGGATTCTGAAGTAGCGCGGCGATAGCGCCGGCTGAGGGTTTCAGGTCTAGTCAAATCTTGAGACCCTCACCCTTTTTATTGAGGCTTCGCCCTATCGGGCTCGCGCTTCGCGCCCTCTCCCAGAGGGGGCTGAACCGATCGCGTACAAGTACTCGCCGAAAGTTGAATTCGTAAGTCGAGTTTGGGCCCTGTAGCGGCGCTCTATATCGCCGGCGTTCCCGCCAATTGCCAGATTGTCGGCGGTCGTAGACCGCCTCTACAGTTGGACAGCCCGACATTCTGCACTCTTTGTTCAAAGGCCCGAGCACCGGCAAAATCCGCAGAACCGAACTGAGGGAGCCGGAGTTTCGAGTATCATAATTTCAATGATGGATGCCGGCCAAAAGGTCCTCGACGCGATGGGGCGCGCCATGGGACGTTTTTCCATGCTGTGTTCCGGCGATCGCATCGCGGTCGGCGTGTCCGGAGGCAAGGATAGCTTGACGCTTCTCCACGCGCTGGTCGCATATAAGAAGCGTGCGCCATTTCGATACGAGCTGATAGCCGTCACGCTGGATCAGGGCAAGTTCAAACTTCCTGTCTTCGCACTTGAGGAAAAGATCCGGGACCTTGGCGTCGAATGGGTATTGCGCGAAGATAAGGCAACGCTGCGGCTGATTGCCGAGAACGTACCCCACGGTTGCGATGTATGCAGCAGGCATCGCCGGTATCATCTCTACAAGATTGCCTCTGAGCTTCAATGTTCTGTTCTTGCGCTCGGCCACACGGCTGACGATTGCGCTGAGGCGCTGCTGAGGAACATCTTATTTAACGGGCGTATTGCCTCCCTTCCACCCACCTCGCAGTCCCAAAAAGGAAACGTCCGTTTGATCCGGCCGCTTGTCTATGTGAACGAAGCGCTCTCCCGAGAGTACGCTCGCACGCAGGGCTTTTTGCCGATCGCGTGCGTGTGCAGCGAAAAAGAAAGCGTGCGCCGCGAGATCCGCGGATTTATCGATTTGATGAGATCGCGTCACGCCGGGATCTCCGATTCCATAACTGCCGCCTTGAGCAATGTGAATCTGTACACGTTATTTGGGCAAGACTTGCCGGACCCCGAGCGCGCCGAAGAATTTTGGGTGGATTCCTGATCGAACCGTGGTAGGTTACGCGCCATGCGTAAAGGGATTCTTCTTACGGGTGTGATTCTTCCTCTGTTCGCGGCGCTTCCGGTCTTCGCTCAACTCGCTGCTCCCAACGAGAGCGGTATTTCGCTGGGGCATCTTCATCTGCTCTCGAAAAATCCGGAAGCTCAAAAGAAAATATGGGTCGAAGCATTCGGAGCGCAATTGACCAAGACGGGAACTCTGGAGCTGCTGCGGCTGCCCGGCATCTTCATCATAATCAATAACGCGGAGCCGAGCGGCGGTTCCGTTGGATCGACGGTAGACCACATCGCGTTTTCGGTGAAGAATACAGCCGCGATGAAAGCGAAATTGGAGGGCATGAACGTTCCAGTGATTGGCCCTTTCGCCACTCTTCCAGACAACCTGAGAGTGGAATTGCTGGAAGAGAAGAATCAGACGTTGCCGTTGGTGATGCATCACGTCCACCTAACCACGCCCGGCATGGAGGTGGTAAAGCAGTGGTATGTGAAGACCTTTGGCGCCGTCGCCGGAACGCGGCGGGATTTGCCTGCGGCCGTGTTCAACGGAAGCGAGCTGGATTTCTTGCCCGCGCAAATGCCCGCTGCTCCGACGAAGGGCCGCACGTTGGATCACATCGGATTTGAAGTTAAAAACCTCGAAGCATTTTGCAAGAAGCTCGAAGCCGACGGCGTGAAGTTCGATGCGCCTTATCGTGAATTGCCGAATTTTGGCCTGAAGATCGCCTTCATTCTCGATCCAATTGGGACGCGAATTGAACTGACCGAAGGACTCGCTGGGAAATAGCCGAATCCGCCGGGCTCCGGCGTGCGCTAAAACCGTGCGATCCTCACCAACTAGCTATACATAACTCGCGAGCGTCTTCTGTAGCGACGGTCTGTGACCGCCGGTTTTATGGTGGCTACTATAAAGCCGGCGGTCATAGACCGCCGCTACAGTCGAGCGTCTGAGCCGAATGCAAACGTCTCGGTGACTAAGATATAGATATCCTTAAAAATTTATGCTGTTTACGTTGGCTTCGCTGTGTCTACCCCCTTTGCTGGTTTTTGGCGTTTACCACCTGCTGACGTGGTTTGACGCTTTCGGCATCAACGAACGGGCTTTCTGGAAGCGGGTGGCGTTGGCGTCGGCGATTTGCCATGTGTTGTTGGCATCGGGGTTCTTCGTTTTTTCATATCTTGATTTTCAAGCTCATGTGCGTTTGGACCCCGAGGACGCGAAATTCGGCGTTTATCTTTTCGATCGATCCGATTTCTGGCGGCTCATGACGATCTTTGATACCGCACCGATGCTGGTGATCATCACTGTGTTTTCCGGGTTTGACCGGGCGGGAATCAATCCGCCCGGTTTGCTGGTCTGGACTCTGGTCTTCACCTACGTTGTCGGGACAGTTCAGTGGTTTCTGATTGGCGGCGGAGTTGGTGCTCTCTTGGAGCGATTCTTTGAGGGATTGAAGACACCGGACGCGGAAGACGAAGAATGGTTTTGACAATGAGAGGTATTGGAGATTGCACATTCGAAGTTGCTGTTCAAGTTTTAGAACTGCAGAAACTTCAAATGATGCAATCTCCAATGGCTTCAGGTGTTGGACTTACGGATCACCGGCAAACGAAGTGCAAATTTCATGATTCCTCCTCAAAAGTGTTTAGACGTTCGAGCGCCGATAAGACTAAAATCGATACTGGATGGGCAATAAATCTAAAGCTTGACTGCTTGCTGCCAAGGATGTTGAAAAGACTCAGCATTTCCGTGTTGCTCATGGGTGTCAGCGTTATTTTGGGTTCCATCCCAAATCGTGCCGGCGCCCAGACACCGCCGGAATTGCCACGACTGCTCATTATCGCCACGGGCGGCACTATTGCCGGCGAGCAAGGTGAGCCGGGGACACTTGGCGGTTACGACATTCGAAAACCTATTAGCGAAATTGTTGCCGAAGTCCCGGAGATCCGAAGATACGCTCAGGTGGAGACGACGCAATTCGCGAATATTCCAAGCGCGTACATCACACCGGATCAGTGGTTGCAGCTTGCTCGAAGTGTCAATTCCGTATTCGAGAAGCGTCCGGAGATTGCCGGAATCGTTGTGACGCATGGGACGGACCGCCTGGAGGAAACGGCATTTTTTCTTCACCTCACGGTAAAGTCTGAGAAGCCGGTGGTGATCGTGGGGGCTCAGCGGCCGGCGACCGGCATCAGTCCGGACGGCCCTATCAATTTGCTTTCCGCCGTTCGAGTCGCTGCCGCCCACGGTTCGCGGGGCAAGGGTGTGCTGGTGGTGATGGACGATCGCATCATCTCGGCTCGTGATGCGGAGAAGGTATATGCCCGGGCCGGTGGTTTTTCAGGACGCGAGATGGGCAACATCGGTATCGTGGCGCGCCACGGTGTCGAGTTTTTCTACGCGCCGACGCGCCGCCACACATCGGGGTCGGAGTTTGATTTGGGCGATGTTATGGTTTTCCCTCGCGTCGATATTCAGTACTCCTACGCAGGCTCGGATGGCGGCGGCAAGACCGAGGCTAAAGCGATTATTGTTGCAACCACGGGTTTGAGTGGCCCGGAACGCAACTACTACGAAGCCTTACAGCGAAAGGGCGTCATCATTGCCACCACGTTTCCTTCGGGCGATCAGGTCGCTTCGCCGAGTTCAGCGAGGGAAGCGCTGCCCATGGTTGCCGTTGAGCGGTTGCTACCGACGCACGCCAGGATTCTGATGATGTTGGCGCTCACGAAGACACAGGACGTTCACGAGATTCAACGCATTTTCGATCAATATTAAGTCCCGCTACGGATAACACCGACTCCACGGAGCCTTTCCGTCGAGTCATCATTAACAAGGAGAACCCAATGACAACCGAAGAAGCCAAACTACTTTGCAAAATTTTCGTCGACACGATCCAGCAAGAGACCGAAACGACGAAGAAGGTCATGCGCGCGATACCTGAAGACAAAAAAAGTTATAAGCCCGAGGCCAAATCGATGTCCGCACATGAGCTGGCATGGCACATTGCCACCTCCGAAGTGTGGTTCCTGGATAGCGTGCTTGCGGGGGAATTCACGATGACTGAACCGCCGGCCGCCCCGCCTACAATCAGCGCCATTATGAGCTGGTATGAGACCAATCACCGCGAGCGCGTTAATAAAGTGAAAGCGCTCGCAGCGGACAAGTTGACCAAGCCTGTTCCGCTGTTTGGCATAATGGAGTTACCCGCCGTTGCCTATTTGAATCTTCTGAACCTGCATTCATCGCATCACCGCGGCCAACTTTCAACCTATCTGCGGCCGATGGGTTCGAAGGTGCCGGCCATCTATGGCGGCAGCGCCGACGAACCGATGCAACACTGATGCCAGTGGGGATCCGACAATGAGAGCGATTTATTGGTTCGCCGGCATTCTGTTGCTCGCCTTTGCTTTTCGAGCGGCGGCGGAGTCCATCAATCCGCCCACCAAGCCGCAAATCGCGCCCATGACGGCTCAGGAAAAAAAGAACCTCGACATGGTGATGAACTGGTGGCGCCAGGTGCTCTACGCGGGCCACTTCGAGGTTGCGCCCAAATATCAGGCCGAGGATTACATCCAACACAATCCTAATGCGAATACGGGGCGCGCCGGCTTCGTCGAATTCTTCACGACGCTCGGCCGTAAACCGATCAATCCCATTCCCAAAGCCATGCCGGCGGACCAAATGCCCGTGGTTCCGGGCGCCAAGGGAGACTTCGTCTGGCTCATCTTCGAACATGAAGCCAAAGACCCTCGAAATCCTGCGAACACATATCACTACAATTCGTTCGATGTGCTTCGAATCGAAAATGGAAAGGTGCAGGAACACTGGGACAGTGCCCAAAAAATGGCGGGTACCGGCGCAGTGAGAACCGGAGTTTCTCCCAAAGGCCCGATGCAATGGAACACCGGGAAGCTTTCCAAGGAAGAAGAGAAAACCCTGGCCATGGCCACCGAGGAACTGAAGGACATGCTCCAATACGGCCACCTGGAATTGGCCGACAAGAGCATGGACCCCGGCTACATCCAGCACAACCCGAACGTTCCCCAGGGACGCGACGGTTTCAAGCAGTTCATGAGCCGCATTCCGGGCCGAACTCCGCGTGAAATTAAGCCGGAATGGGTGAATGCTCCTGTTCTGACGCTGATCAACGGACCGTACTCATTCATGATGTGGGACCGCACGGCAAAAGACCCCGACGATCCCAACCGCGAATACAAGTGGAACCACTTCGATGTCGTGCGAATCGAGAATAACTTGATTAAGGAGCACTGGGACGAGGCTCGGATCAATGTTCCCGCTCCGGCGGCAGCGCGGTGAATATCGTGCGAATGGTTCAAGCTCCTTCTCGCGAGCTGAGCCTGTTCCAAAAGTCCGTGCTGGACACGGGCCGGTCCAAATGTTAGCTGTCAGATGGTTGTTGTACGACGTGTAATGTACTTGTTTGGACTACCAAATTACCAAATGATCCACTGAACGTTTGACATTTGGTGGTTCAGTAATCGCATCAAGTACATTACATATCGTACAACAACCATCTGACAGTTTATCGCATATTCGCGAATATCGAAGGGCGCTCAACGAAATACATCGTGTTCTAAGGGTCAACGGTTTGATCGCCGCATCCAATTCGACCTCCACGCCGGCTGGGCCGCCACCTTCTTGGAAATGACAAATGGATGAATTTTCGTGACGGCGCCATCACCATCCTTCGCGCACGTTTTGGCGACACCGTTCGCTATTGGCGCCGGGCCCTGGTGGTTATCGGCGAGAAACTACCCTCTCCCTCTGGAAGAGGGTGCGAAGCGTGATCCCGATAGGGCGAAGCCTTAAGAAAGCGTGAGGGTCACAAGATTTGACGAGACCTGTGACCCTCACCCGCCGCTTTTATTCGTCGCGGCCTTCGGCCGCTCCCTAGCGCCGACCTCTCCCAGAGGGAGAGGTCAGAATGACAGCCGCTCTAGCGTCCAATACACGGCTGTGCAAGCGATCATCGCAGAGGCAGGCACGACGACGAGCCGCCGGTACCACGGGCGGTTTCCGCAATACCAACCCACGAGCAGAAACGCTGCGCAAATCACAGCCAGTTGTCCGGCTTCCACGCCAAAATTGAAGGTAACCAGCGCCGTCACGAATTCTGAACGCGGCAGTCCCAGTTCTTTCAAGGCACCGGCGAAACCCATTCCATGCAAAAGACCGAAACCGAAGACAAGTGCCAGCCGCCATGGTCTGAGCTCGCACATGAAAATGTTTTCAACCGCAACGTACGCGATGGAGACTGCAATCAGCGGCTCGACGATGTTAGGAGAGACGGAAACGACACCGTAGATGCTTAAGGCGAGCGTGATAGAGTGCGCAATGGTGAATGCACTGACCTGAGCCAGAACTTGTCGGAACCGGCGGCTGAGCAAGAAGATCCCGAGCACAAAAAGCATGTGATCGAGGCCTTTCGGAACGATATGCGTGAAGCCGAGTGCCAGGTATCGAAGAGCGATCGTAGCTCGGCTCAGCGGCCGGTTGGGCGACTCCAACAAAATGGGAGTGCTCGTCTGGCCGCCTTCGAGCCATTCCGTCGTCTCTTGGCCGTCCTTCCGCACAGTCAGCGAATACGTCGCAAACGTCCACGAATAACTCCAAGCCAATCGGCGCGCGCCGTCGGGAACCGTACCCCGCATTCGAATGGTGGCCGCCGGGGATGATGTCGCGGTCGCAACGCCGGAAACTTGGTAATCAATTGCGGGTTGGACGGCAGTTTCATCGAAAGCCACGACCACGCGCCTGCGAAACACCTCGTCGTAGACCTGCAATTGAGCCTGTAATATGGCAGCGCCGCGGGGCAACGGTTCGGATTGCGGTGGCTGGCCGGTCAAAGCCTCCAGCTTTTCCACGAGCGCAGCAGCGTCGGTAACGATTTCGATTTCGTACGCAGACCTCTGCTGAAGGACAACCGCCACTCGCGTTGTGCCGATCTCGTGTGCCTGGAGGCGAGCACTCGAGAGAAGGACAACTGCGGCTGCGCACCAAACCGCACATCTCATTTCGCTGCGGCTCCTGTTCCGGAGCTTTTCAGTTCGAAAGTAAGCGAGGCCCAGAAACTGGCCCAGTCCGCGTTAGTTCCGGCCGGGGCCGGAACCATATGCACGGCCTTGGTAAGCCAGATTCCGTCTTGCGGTAGGCGAAACGTCACGTGCCCTGTCTTGTCGGTCCGTGCCGTCATCTTTGCTGCCGGATTCGCGCGGTTCATTGCTACGACCAGTGTGTCGGGAAGCGGCCGACCCTCGTAGGTCAATCGCATTGGAAGATCCTGTCCGGCGCGCAAGGTGTAAGGATTCTTCTCCGCGACCAGTTCCAGGGTGAAGCCCACCGCTTGATCGCCTTGGGCGGCGGTTGGCGTTCCGTAATACACCAGACTTTTCGCGCAGCGCGAAAAGATCTCGCGCGCATCGCTGTTGGTTTGCTTCCGGCGCGCTCTCAACTCGGCGATCGCATCGAGCCCTTCTTCCCTGAGGTACTGGTTGAAGGTGTTGGCCGGCAGCACAATTGGTTTCGGATGACTTTGATAGCCGATGATGAGCAGTCCTGTCTCAGCGACATGGATGAGGCCGGCCGGATCCGCGCCGTCGCGGCCGTACACTGGTTTGCGGCCTGTCGAATCGATGCTGATGAACTGATCGATGAGTGCGGGATCGCGGGGGAGCGGGTCTCCCAAAAAGTCCTGCCCTACCCGCAATCGCAGCCCGATGATCTTTCCGGTGTCTCCGAGAAAGGAAGTGGGTTCGATCCACATGTCGTGAGCGGCCAACGGCGCTGCGCTCATGAGCAGGGTGGCAATGAAACGAAGGATATTCATGCGACTCTCCTTTTTTCGCCAAATGACATATGACAATTGAACATTGAACAATGACAAAGCATTTGAATGTTCATTGTTCAATAGTCATTTCTCATCTTTCAGGGCCGAGCAGGATCCCTTACCGTCGGAACGTTGCTGCCTCCATGTCCCTGCAGCAGTCCCTGGTGAGCTATCGCAAGGAATGGGAACCGGTCGAGATAATCCTTATCGTTCACTTCCACTCCCTTGGCGAGCCCGGCGCCGGGGTCGCCCGCCGCGATCAGGCTGATCAACACACTATTCACATTCACCTGATTGCGGTTCGGTGCAGTTCCACCACCGAGTCTTCGGCCGTTGGGGAATTTGGAATCGGTTGCCGCATCGAGCGTGAGAACATCACCCGTGAAGCCGTCTTGAACGGGAATCGGGCGGCCCAGGTTGATGACGTTGATGATGTCTATGCGTGGCCCTTTGAGCTTGGCCACAGTGCTG
Organism: Acidobacteria bacterium 13_1_20CM_2_55_15; assembly: GCA_001920875.1. GTDB lineage: Bacteria > Acidobacteriota > Terriglobia > 20CM-2-55-15 > 20CM-2-55-15 > 20CM-2-55-15. Next base: position 113 of record MNKP01000128.1, on the reverse strand, counting down.
TCCGGCAAGCCCAACGCCTTGTAGATGCCGAGCGCCTCGATATCGCGGACCAGCACGGGGAAAAGGATGTCGGCGCCGAAGTTCGTCACATCTTTCATGGGGCTGGAGTGAAG
>MNKP01000092.1 GCA_001920875.1 Acidobacteria bacterium 13_1_20CM_2_55_15 | reverse complement strand
AGGGAGAGGGACCGCTTTTCAATTTTTCACAGCTCCCCAGCCGTCGTGTTCGCAGCAGAGGTGTGGTTCGGTGTAAGATAGCGCGATTCGGCAAGACAAATGGCAATCCTGCGCAATTGTACCGGATTCCGTTACGGTTAATTTCCGAGAGGAGGTTCACTACATGAAACGTTCTTCAGTACTGTTTTATTTGCTCGTCTTTTGCGTCGCGATAGGCGCGGGGGCACTGTGGGTCCAGGGTCAAGGCCGCGGGCCCAGCCCGGAAGCCCAGGCGAGGCAGAAGCAACAACTTGATCTCGAGGCAGCCACTCCGAAGTTACAGGTCACGGAAGAAGTACTGCCGCTCGTCATTCCCGGCCATACGATCGGCGAAACCGAAGGGGTCTCGAAAAACTCGAAAGGACACCTGTTTGTATATTCGCGCACGGGTACGGGCGGCAGCTCGCGTGGCGGGACGGCCGCAGAGCTCTCCGAGTTCGACGAAAAACTGAAGTTCGTCAAGCTTTGGGGGCCCGGCAACTATGCCGCTTCCTTCGCGCACGCCGTACGCGTCGATAAGTACGACAACGTTTGGATGGTGGATGAAGGCTCGAACATGATCGTCAAGTTCGATCCCAACGGCGTCGTCAAGATGGTCCTCGGCCGCAAGCCTGAAGCCATCGATTATCTTGAAAAATATCTTGAACGGGGTGAGAAGGACGTCGAGCACTTTCCAGTTGGTAACGTAGGCACATTCAACCGGCAAACCGACGTCGCCTGGGACGCGCAGGACAACATCTACGTGGCCGATGGTTATAACAATTCCCGAGTTGTCAAGCTCGGCAAGGACGGCACCTGGATAAAGTCGGTGGGCACACGCGGCAACGGCCCGAATCAGTTCAACACCGTGCACGCTATCGCGGTGGATGCGCAGCAGGGCCTCGTGTATGTCGCCGACCGGGGCAACTTCCGAATTCAGGTGTATGACACCGATCTGAATTTCAAGAAGACCATCACCGGCATCGGCGCGCCATGGACGATTCAGGTCACCTCAAAGTACGTTTACAGCGGTGACGGAACCGGCAAAATCTATCAGCTGGACAGAAACAGCGGAAAACTACTCGGCTGGGCGCAGACCAGTCTGGGCCGCGGCCAGACCGGCTGCCTCATCCACTCGATGCATGCGGAGTCCGATAACGTCCTGTATAAGGGATCCTGCTCTCTATGGGACATAGAGAAGATCACGATTAAGTAAGACCGGATTCCCCTCTTCCTCTGGGAGAGGGCGGCGCGAAGCGCCGGGTGAGGGTCCCAAGTTTCGTCGAATCTTGAAACCCTCACCCTGCCCCCTCTCCCAGAGGGAGAGGGGGCATCTCCCACAATTTTTCCACGTTGTGAATGCAGGAGTACTGAACCTCGTCGAGGAGCAAGTCGTGCGCGCTGCGCTAGGATCGCGGCGCCGGTCCGCGGCTGAGATCTTGCGCAAAATTCAGGATCTCGTCTGCGCTTCCGGTCAGACCCCCGCCTTGAGCCAGGTTAGGTCGTCCGCCTCCGCGTCCTCCGAATCGTCCGAGAGTTTTTTTGAGGAGTGCCGCTACATCGACGGTAGCGTCGGCGGAGCGTGCAAAAACGACGCGAAGCTGATCGCCTTCATCGGCAAGAAGAGCGACCGTGCCGGGCCGCGTGCATATTTTCACGGCGAGCATCTTCAGTTTCTCAATGCCACGGCCTTTGAAGGTGGCCGTCGCAATGCCGTCAGTGAGGGGAAACCTCGCTGCTTCGTAATCCAATAACTCCGATTCCAGTTCTTCGATACGCTTGCGGGCTTTCTGATATTCGTCCCAGAGCGCCCGAACAGCCCGTGCCGTCTCGAAAGGGGCGGCTGAAATCGTTTGGCTGATCGATTCCAGAGTCGAGTTGGCTCTCCGTGCGTATTGCAATACGCGGTCTCCGCAAATAAATTCGACGCGGATTTGCTTTTTCGCGCGTTCAATGCCTGTGATCAAAATAGGACCGATTTCCCCAGTTATCCGTACGTGCGTCCCGCCGCATGCGGAACGGTCGTAGCCGGCAATATCGATCACGCGGATGTCGCCGCTCCGGTCCGTTGGTTTCCGCAACCCGGCCTCGGCGACGTTTTCATGCGCAATATATCGAACCACGACACTTCGATTTTCCCGGACGATCCGGTTGGCCAGTTCTTCGGCTGCTTCGGCCTGTTCACGCGAAACCGAATCCACCGGCAAGTCGATCGTGCACGATACTGTGCCGAGGTGAAAGCTGACGGTCGGCCAATTGAAAATCTCCACAAAGGCCTGCGACAAAACGTGCTGGCCGGAATGCTGCTGCATATGATCCGTACGTCGAGCCGGATCGATTCGCCCGTGAACCGACGAGCCGGTAATAGTTCCCTCGATAACATGGATGATGTTCCCACTGGCTTCATCTTCCAAACAATCGACGAGCGGCAAACCGTTAATAGTTCCAAGATCGTTTGGCTGGCCGCCGGAAGTCGGGTAAAACGCCGTCTTGTCGAGAATGATGCCGAACCGGTCGCCGACGGGCCTGGTCTCTATGATGTTCGCGTCGAACTCAAGCAGGTACGGATCGTTGTAGTAAAGCCGCTCGGTTTCCATTCAGGTTTAATTCACGCTCGCAGGCGGCGCCGGTACATGGTGCACATACAAGGGCCGCTCAGCCGCGATATTCCCGTCAATATAGATCTGGACGATATGCGTTCCCGAACGGTCGAAACTTACATTTGTGAAGAAGGTCACGTTATCCGCATAGCCGTTGTTTTCGATGGCAAATTTCGAAGGCACCGAGACCACGATCTCTTTGCGATCGGGCGCCAGGATCTTCACGTGCGTCTCGAACTGCCCGTCGCCGATCCAATGGTTCACGATCGCGAACTTCAACAACGCCGACGGGAAGGCCTGAAAGAAGATGTTCTCGAACAGTCCCATCAATGAAAGCTTGTTTCCCATCTCCAGGCGGACATCGTCACAGATGATGGAATAGACGAGCTGGGCAGTCTTCACGGTCTTCATCGACGCAGCCGCTCCAAAAGCTTGACATGAATGTTATCGAAGCCTCCGTTGGACATGATCACCACATGATCGCCGGGGCGGGCTTCGCTTGCGACCAAACTGACGATCTCCGCGGTTGACGCGAAAGTAAATGCTCTTTTTCCTCGAGCACGGATGCCTTCGGCCACACGATCGGGGGACAATGTTTCGGCTGGAGCCAGATGCGACGCTCCGTAAACGCGCGCGATGAGGATCACATCGGCTGGATCGAAAGATTGTATAAAAGCCGGCTCAAATATTTTGCGCCGGCAGGTTTGAGAGCGGGGCTCGAAAACGGCCCAGACACGCGCGTGAGGATGGCGCTCGCGGACGGCACGCAGTGTTTCTTGAACGGCGGTCGGATGATGCGCAAAGTCGTCGTACACGACGATTCCATTCACTTCACCGCGAATCTCGAGCCTGCGCTTGACGCTTTTAAACGTGGAAAGCGCGCGGCGAATGACTTCATCTGGGATTCCCAAATCTCTGGCAACGATAATCGCACCGAGCGCGTTCTGCACATTAAATGTGCCGGGCAATGGAATCGCGAACGAGCCGGTGTTTGAGTCCGATCGCAGTATCTCGAAATCCATTCCGTCCGCTGTTGTTTTGATATTCACTGCCTGCCACTCCCCGGTGCCAAGTCCCGCTGTGGCGACTCTCGAAAATGCCGCGGGAATGAGTTCCGTCACAACGGGACTGTCGATGCCTGCCACAATCAGGCCGGATCGCGGAACGATATTGATCAGCCGGCGGAATGCCGTCTTGATTGCTTCCAGATCCGCGTAAATATCGGCGTGATCGAACTCGATGTTCTTCAGCAGGACGATTCTCGGCAAGTAGTGAAGAAACTTCGGTCCTTTATCGAAAAAGGCCGTGTCGTACTCGTCGCCCTCGATTACGAAATCGGGACCGTCCCGGACCTGAAAACTGCTTCCGAAATTTTCGGCGATACCGCCGACAAGGAATGACGGTTTGCGGCCGGCAACTTCGAGAATCCACGCCAGCATGGCGGTCGTGGTGGTTTTTCCGTGCGTGCCTGCGACAACAATGGACTGCTTGCCGCGGATGAACAGTTCCTTCACCGTCTCGGCCATCGAAGCGTATCGAAGGCCGGAATCGAGAACGTATTCGATTTCGACGTTGCCGCGCGATAAGGCATTCCCGATGACGACAAGATCCGGTTTGTTCTTTTGAATATTTTCGGCGTTGAAGCCCTTGAATACGGGGATCTCGAGCCGGGCGAGAAAATCCGACATCGGAGGGTATACATCCGAGTCGGAGCCGCTAACCGCATAGCCCTTCTCGCGAAGCATGCCGGCGAGTGATGCCATGGCTGTCCCACAAATACCGATCAGATAAATTTTCTGGCGATCCGTCATTCGCTGCTAAGCCACTGCGGATTCCAGGAGCTCGAAAAGAGGCGTATTTGAAGTGAGGTCCAGACGCGCGCGCACACCAAAGGGCACCATAACATTCGGCCGAGAAGTGTGTCCAGTGGGGAAGCTGTAAAGTATCGGAAACGTATATTCACGGAGTAGATCCAGCAGGACGTCTTCCAGCGTGTAGCCCTGATCCGGGTGCTGAATACAATGCAACATTTCACCGAAAACGACCCCGCGAACGCCTTCGAATTTCCCCGCCTGTTTGAGGTGAGTGATCATGCGATCGATCCGGTAAGGCTTCTCGTCCTGATCTTCCAGGATGAGTATCGATTCACCCGTGTCGATTTCATTCGGTGTTCCGAGAGTCGCCACGACTACAGAAAGACAACCGCCGATGAGCCGGCCCTCGCCGCTTCCGCTCCGCAATACCTTCGTCGAACCTGTGGGAAACTTCACGGCGTGTTTGCCTTGAAGCAAATCGAGAAGCAACGCGCGATCATAGCCCTCGGTTCCCTGCCTTATCGCTGTTGCGACCATCGGGCCATGAAATGCGACAACGCCCGCGCGCTCCACCCAATTCAAGAGAAGCGTAATATCGCTCGAACCGTTGATGATCTTTGCGTTCTCTCGGATCAAATCCGCATCGACATCCGAAATCAATTGCCCGCTGCCATACCCGCCCCGAGCGCAAAATATCGCATGGATATCGGGGCTCCGCAGCATCTCCAGAAATTCGCCCAGGCGTCGCTGGCGCGTCCCGGAGAAGTAACGATACGAACTCGTGATATCGGGACGATAGTAGGTTTTAAAGCCGAGGGCTTCGAGCTCTCGACACCCCTCATCCAGTAGATCCTGTTTGATATTACTTGCCGGCGCTACGATGCCGATCCGGTGGCCCGCTCGCAGAGCAGCCGGCTTGATGAGGTTCATTTTCTTGACTGTAGGGGCGGTCTATGACCGCCCACAATGTCGAAGTTGAGAGATCGCGGGCGGTCATAGACCGCCCCTCGAGAGCGTCCGCTCATTTACGCCGCTTGTCCCAGACTTCCGGGTTAACCAGATTCGGTGGGCGTTCTCCTTTAAGGGCGGCAATGAGATTGTCGGCTGCCATCATGCACATCCTGAGCCTCGTCTCATGCGAAGCACTCGCAATGTGTGGAGCAAGGATGACGTTTTCCATCGCGAACAATTCCGGTTCGATCTCCGGCTCGTTTTCGAACACATCCAGCCCCGCGCCCGCAATTTTCCCGTCTCTCACAGCGCTCACAAGAGCCTTCTCATCCACAACAGGTCCGCGCGACGTGTTGATGACGATGCAGGTTGGTTTCATCAGCGCAAACGTATGGTCGTTGAGCAGGTGGTGAGTCTCCGGAAACAACGGCACATGGAGTGAAATGAAATCGGAAACGCGCAGCAGTTCATCGAATGGAAGACGCGTTACGCCAAGTTCTTTGATGATCCGGTCGGGAATCGATTCCGGGTCGTGGAAAACGACGCGCATGTTAAAACCGGCCGCCCGCCGGGCTACAGCCTGTCCGATGCGCCCGAGACCGACTAAACCCAAGGTCTTGCCATAGATGTCATACCCCAAGAACATCTTGGGGCCCCACGCCTTGAATTTGCCCGCACGCGCGAACTTGTCGGCTTCAACGACGCGGCGCGCGGCTGCCATCAAGAGCGTCCACGCAAAATCTGCTGTAGTTTCGGTCAAGACGCCCGGCGTATTGGTGACGGCGACGCCGAGTTTTGTTGCCGAGTCGACGGCAACGTTATTGAATCCAACAGCAAAATTAGCGACAACCTTCAGTCGTGGCGTGGACTGGAGCAGTTCCAAATCGATGGCATCCGTAAGAAGGGTAAGCGCTCCGTCCTTGTCGCGGAGATGTGCGGTCAACTCCTGTTTCGTCAGAATGCGGTCTTCGGTGTTGAGCTCGACTTCAAATTCCCGGCGCAGCCTATCGATGGCCCCGTCAAAGACGGGGCGCGTTACGTAGACCTTCATTATTTTTCGGTAATCTGAATCACCGCCGAATTGTTTGCAGGCTCCACGCAGAGCGTCTCGGCCTTGTTCGAGGCGGGATGCTGCCGTTGCCAGCAATTCCCTGCGGCGCTCCACTTGTAGGCCGGCAGCGCTTTCGAGTAGAACTCACGCAAGTCAGCCGCGCTGGCCCTCATCGCGACGGTGATGCGATCCGGGGGACCTGCTTTGATGTCGGCTTTCGAGCCTTTCGGAGTGGGCACGGCCATCGACCGGACAGTAGCGGCAGGACCAAGTACGAACTTGCCGTAGTGCGGTAGCTTCGCTTCCGCCGCCGCTAATCTGGCCGCCTCTTCCGCCCGAGCGTCGGCTTCTCGATCGCGTTCTGTGATCTTGGGAACGTCAATTTTGATGTTCTGAATGATGGACGATCGCTCCACCTCAGCGCCTTTCAAGTAGAGGGAGCCGACGTCTTTGATATTCGTCATTTTGTCCAGAGGACTATTGGGCATAGCCAGAAAGTCGGCCACTTTGCCAACCGCGATGACCCCATGATCGTTGTTACCCAAAAACGCGGCCGGTACAGACGTGGCCGCCTTGATGACGTCCATCGGTTGCATGCCCGCTTCAACCATACTGATCATTTCGCGCAGTTCAAAATATCCAGGATACGTATCCGGAGATCCGCTGTTGGTACCGAGGGCAATCCGCACGCCGCCATCGGCCATCTTCTTCAGATTTTTCATTGCCGTGGCATATTGTTGTCGAAGGGCGCCGAGCTCCGGGTTCCGTTTGAATTTGTTCATCGTGACCGGATCGGCAAGATAGGCCGAGAGCTGAGCCGGATAAACTTCACGCATCGTTTGTTCGCCAAGCCAGCTTGGCTTATCTGCATATTCGAACTTGGCTTCGGCAGTGGTCAAAGCGGGAGCCAGAAAAGCATTCTTTTCCTTCATTGCCGAGACCAACTGGTTGTCGACGTCGCGGTCACGGATGCTGCTGACGAATCCATCAATCCCTGCCTTGACCAAATCTTTTGCGTCGGCCAGCTCGAAAACTTCCGCAACAATCTTTAAATTCCGCTTGTGTGCTTCGTCGATGGCGGCGCCATAAACGTCGGACTTGAGCTTTGCCCCTTTCCCGTTGTCGTCATCGATCCAGAGCTTGATGGCATCAACCTTCTTCTCCGCCAGCTCCGACACGGCTTTCCGAGCGTCTCCGGCAGTGGCAACGGAAATGGGAATATTGCCGAGTCCGGCGGGTCCGCCGCCTCTGGCCACAATTCCTCTTCCAGACGTGTACAGGCGCGCGCCATTGACTTTACCCTGGCGTTGCTCGTCTCGAATTTGCATGGCGAGATCACCGTCATCCGTTCCGCCCGTCAGAACGCCCATGATGCCGTAATACGCGTAACGATCGAGATCGGCTATCACAGACTCGCGGCCGTAATTTTTCGGGCCATACGACGGTCCGTTGCTGAGGCCCGGTTGTGCCTGAAGATTGAAGAAAACAGGAGTTAACGTACGGCCGGTAAGGTCGATGCGCCCGGAGCCCTTCGGCGGCGTCACCTCACCCTTCTTGCCGACGGCGGTGAACTTTCCGTTGGAGACGATGAACGTCGCATCCTCGATGACCGGACTGCCGTCGCCCGGGATCACACGAGCGCCGAAATAAAACGTGACATCCGACGTGGCTTGCTGTTTCTTACCATTCTTGCTCTCATCCCCGGATTCTGGGGAACAAGCCGCCGCCAGAAGGCTCACCAGTATTACCGCGATCAACGATTTCGTATCCAGTTTCATCGAAGAAACTCCTAATAGGAAGTAAGGACCGTCAGCGGGCGGAATTTTAACACAGGCACGTGCGTTTGACAGGAGGGGCGTACTGTAGCGGCGGTCTTAGTTAAGGCTGCGCGCTATCGCGCTTGCGCTTCGCGGACCGCCGGCGATCTCTAAAACGCCCGACTGTCGGCGCTCATAGAGCGCCGCTACAGTCGTAAAGCTGGTCGATAGCGGCGCGGTACTTGCGTTCGATGGTGAAGCGGCGGATTTTCAGAGTCGGCGTGAGTTCTCCCCCGTCGACGCTGAATTCGCTGTCCAGGAAGGCCAATTTCTTAATTTTTTCGAATTCCGACAAGTCTTGAGTGTGCCGCTGGATCTCGTTCATCGCAAGATCGTAGATCTCCGGCTTCTGAATCAATTCGGCCTGCGTTTTGAATGCGATCCCATGCTGGCGCGCGTACGCGGCCAGGGCGGCATAATTGGGAGCAATGAGCGCGGCGATGAATTTCCGGCGGTCACCGACTAAGACGACGTTTTCGAAATATGGAATCAGTTTCAGCCGATTTTCGATCGGCTGCGGAGCGACGTTCTTCCCGCTGGAGGTCACAATGAGATCTTTTTTGCGATCGGTAATCCGGAGGAATCCATCCGGATCAATCTCACCAATGTCTCCGGTGTGAAACCATCCACCCTCGAGCGCCTCTGCGGTTTCCTCCGGCATCTTGTAATACCCCTTCATGATGTTCGAGCCACGAACGAGAATCTCGCCGTCTTCCGCAATCTGCAGTTCCTGGTCACCGACAACACGCCCAACGGAGCCGATGCGCGCGGCGGCCGGCCCGTTCAGCGTAACAACGGGCGAGGTTTCCGTCAGCCCGTAACCCTCGCAGACCGGCAGTCCGACCGCCCAAAAGAATTCTGCGACCTCCCTGTCGAGTGCGGCGCCACCGGAGATGAAGAATCGTAAGCGTCCGCCAAGCCGCTCACGGATCGCGTCAAACACCATACGATCCGCAACACAGTACGCGAGAGTCTTCTTGCCGGTCCTCACATAGGCGCGCCCAATCCGCACAGCTTTGTTGAAAATGGCGCGCCGGATAGCTGGACCTCGCGATATTTGCGAGAGAACACGGGCGTACATCTTCTCAAAGAACCGTGGAACGCCTGCAGCGAACGTCGGCCGCACGGCGGCCATGTCTTCAACGACCGAGCCGATACTCTCGGCATAGGCAATAGTGCTACCCGCATAGAATGAGGCGTAGTCGACGTGACGCTGGAAGATGTGCGACAAGGGCAGAAAAGACAGGTTCACGTCTGAGGGCAGAAGGGGCAATCTCTGGCTGGTGGCAAGCACGTTCGAAATCAAGTTGCGGTGGGTGAGCATCGCACCTTTTGGAACACCCGTGGTCCCGGAGGTGTAAATGATCGTCGCGACGTCATCGCAACCCACTGCGCATGCCTTCCGTTGGAACTCGCCCGGGCAGTGCTCCATCGACTGCTGGCCCATCTCGTAAAGAGTTTCGAGCGTCATGATTTCAGCATTACCGGCATTCGGTTCAAATGCCACAAGGTAACGTGCGTGTAGACGATGACGGATCGAAAGGAGCTTTCCCAACAGCTCTGCGGTGGACACAAAAATCAGCTCCGGCTCGGAATCGAGAATCAGCACCTCGACCTGCGGCGGAGACAGTGTGGGATAAATTGGAACCGTGATCGCGCCGACCGACAGCACCGCGTAATCGGCGATGGCCCATTCCAAGCGGTTTTCCGACATGATGGCTATACGATCACCCGGCTTTACACCCAGGCCCATCAGTGCAAGTGACAGTTCCTCGACGCGCAAGAGGAATTCCTCTGTCGATACATTGACCCACTCGCCTCGTTTCACTTTGAAGGCGTCAGGCTTTCGACACTTCTCGGCAACACGCAGCAGCATGCGCGGAACTGTGGAGACGTTGGCGGAAACATCTGGCTCAGCAGTTTTTATCAGAATTCCGCCGTCTTCATTTAACATGGTGATACCGATGTTGTAGATGCGTCAGTGGAGGTACGAGTCATTGTCCGCCTCTAAACGAACTGCGCTTTTCGCTATGCACAAGGCCTTGGGTGCACGCCTGATTCCATTTAGTGGATGGGAAATGCCTGTCGAATACAGCGGCATCGCGAAGGAGCACACCGCCGTGCGGACCGCAGCCGGTCTGTTCGACGTCAGCCACATGGGGGAGTTTGAGATCCGTGGCCGAGAAGCGCTCAACCTGATTCAGTTTGTTACGACTAATGACGCTCGGAGACTAATCGATGGACAGGCTCAATATTCGGCGATGGCGTACCCTCACGGCACCGTTGTCGACGACCTGCTGATCTACCGCCATAGGGCCGACCACTTTATGCTGGTTGTCAATGCCGCCAACATCCGTAAAGATTTCGAGTGGATCGCTTCACATAATCGTTGTGATGCGACAATCGATGACATCAGTGACGACGTGACACTCCTGGCCCTGCAGGGGCCGAAAGCGATTGAGATTTTGCAAACGCTGACGAACGTGCGGCTCAGCGAAATCGAGTATTATCATTTCGTCGCGGGCAAAGTTCTCGACGTGGATGCAATCCTATCTCGCACCGGCTACACTGGTGAGGACGGCTTTGAATTGTACTTCTCGCAAAAACACTCCGAACCCGTTTGGAATGGCATACTGCAAGCCGGAAGCCCATACGGATTGCTTCCCGCCGGGCTTGGCGCGCGCAATACATTGCGGCTCGAAGCGAGAATGCTTCTTTACGGCAATGATATGGACGGGACCACGACGTTACTCGAGGCGGGCCTGGGTTCTATTGTGAAGTTCGAAAAGGAAGAGTTCATCGGCCGCGATGCCTTGCTGAAACAAAGACAGGAGGGCGTGAAACGCCGGCTGGTCGGCTTTGAAATGGTGGGACGCGAGATTGCACGCGATCACTATCCCGTTTTCCTCGATGGACAGGAAGCCGGGCATGTCACCAGCGGAGCGCCCTCGATTACCTTAAAGAAGAACATCGGCCTGGCATACCTGCCCGCCGAGCGTGCCGCGATCGGGATCAGGTTTCATGTCCTGGTGCGCAGCAAGATGTCAGAAGCAAAAGCCGTGCGAACGCCGTTCTATAAACGTACGGGAGGATCAGTCTAGGGGCGGTTATGACCGCCCCTGACGCCCGAAACAAGAACAGCCGGTGGCCAAAAACCGCCGCGCAGTGAAAGAGACCAAATGAGTCCAGATGATTTGCTCTATACCAAAGAGCACGAGTGGCTCCGGATTGCGGATAACGGCGGAACCGTCGGCATTACCGATCACGCACAGAAAGAACTTGGCGATATCGTCTACGTCGAATTGCCTAAGACCGGAACAAAATTCAATTCCGGCGAGACATTCGGCAGCGTGGAATCGGTCAAAGCCGTTTCGGAACTATACATCCCGGTATCCGGCGAGGTCATCGAGGTGAACGAAGATCTCGGTTCAGCACCCGAGAATATCAACGAAGATCCTTACGGAACCGGATGGATGATCCGCATTCGGCTGCTCAACAAAAGCGAGACGGAAGACCTCATGTCCGCTGAGGAATACGACGAGTACACCAGCGAAGGAAAATAGTACCGCCCCATAAATGAGATACATCCCGAACTCGCAAGCCGACCGCCAACAGATGCTGGCGGAGATTGGCGTCGATTCGACGGAACAGCTTTTCGCAGGTATTCCGGAAAAATTGCGGCTTCGCCGGCTTCTGGACCTCCCGAAAGCCCTCAGCGAGTCGGAACTGCTGGAATACTTCCGGAAAAGGGCGTCCAAAAATGAAATCGAGCCGGCAGCGTTTATTGGAGCCGGCATTTATCGCCATTACATTCCGATCGTCATCGACGCGTTGATATCGCGATCGGAGTTCTATACCGCCTACACGCCGTATCAGGCCGAAATCGCGCAGGGCACCTTGCAGGCGATCTTCGAGTTTCAAACTTATATCGCGCAGTTGACGGGAATGGAAGTTGCGAATGCGTCGCTCTATGACGGCAGCACTGGCCTGGCCGAAGCCATACTGATGGCCCAGCGTGTCACTCGAAAAAACAAGTTCCTCGTGGCTCGGAGCGTGCATCCCGAGTATCGAGCTGTCGTCGATACTTACGCTAAAAATCTCGGCATCCAAATCGAGCTTATCGGGTATGCGCCTGACGGACGATTGAACTTGGAACAACTCGCTAGCAAATTGGATTCGAACACGGCCGCCGTAGTCGTGCAATCGCCCAATTTCTTTGGAACAATCGAGCGAACCCACGACGTCGCGGAGATGGCGCACAAGCATGATGCAATGTCTATCACGAATGTCTGCGAGGCAATCTCTCTCGGCATACTCAAGCCGGCTGGTGAGGACCAATCGGAGAAGCGAAGGGCCGATATCGTCGTCGGAGAGGCGCAATCTTTCGGCATTCCACCCAGCTTTGGCGGGCCGCATGTGGGTTTTCTCGCCACTCGTGAGAAGTATGTCCGGCAAATGCCTGGACGCCTGGTGGGTATGGGAAAAGATTTTTCCGGACGCCGCGGCTTTGTGCTGACATTATCTACTCGCGAGCAACATATTCGGCGCGAGAAGGCGACCTCGAATATTTGTACGAATCAATCTCTCTGCGCACTGATGGCGACGATCTATCTCGCCGTCGTTGGCCCGAAAGGCTTGCGCGAGATCTGCGAACACAATGTTTTCAAAACCGATTACGCGGTAACTCAGATTCGAGAACGCACGAAATTTCGTGTGCTCTTCTCCGCTCCGCGATTCAACGAGTTTGTGATTCAAAACCCTCTCCCTTTGGGAGAGGGCCGGCGCGCCCCCAGCGCCCCGGGTGAGGGTTTCAGTTCTCCCGGCCTGCCCCTCTGGCGCTTCTACCCGGAGCTCGGCAACGCCCGTCTTCTCTGTGTGACAGAGATCAACTCCCGTGAGCAAATCGATCGCATGGTCCAAGGACTCGCTTCATGAGCAAGCAAGAGCGCGCCGCAGGGCATTTCTCGATAAATGAATCGCTGCTCTTCGAGGAGGGATCGCCCGGGCGCCGTGCGTTCGATCTTTCTCCGTTGGACGTGCCCCTTAAGCAGATGGGCGATCTGATGGACCCAGAGCTTTTGCGCGGCGAGATCGACGGCATGCCGGAGCTGAGTGAGGTGGATGTGATCCGCCATTTCACCCGGCTCTCGACCTGGAACTACCACATCGACCTGGGTCTGTATCCGCTTGGCTCGTGCACGATGAAATACAACCCCAAGATCAACGAGAGAGTGGCACGCCTGGAAGGTTTCGCATTTGCGCATCCGTATTTACCGGCCCAGATGATTCAGGGCGCATTGGAGGTGCAAAAGACCCTCGAAGATTGTTTGGCGGAGATTAGCGGCATGGATGCGATCACTCTACAGCCTGCGGCTGGAGCGCACGGAGAGTTGACCGGCATACTGATGGTTCGCGCTTACCACGAGTCCCGCGGAAATCCGCGAAGGAGCATCCTCATCCCGGATTCGGCTCACGGAACCAACCCCGCAAGCGCAGCGATCGCGGGTTACGTTGTCGAAAGCGTTCCTTCAAACAAACGCGGCACTATTGACATCGGCGCACTACAAAAAATCGTAAACCACGAAGTGGCGGCGATCATGATCACGAATCCGAATACTCTTGGAATTTTTGAAAGCGAGATCGCCGAGATTACGGAGCTCCTTCATCGGCAGGGGGCGCTCGTCTATATGGATGGCGCGAATCTGAATGCGCTGATGGGAATGACGCGGCCGGGGGACTTCGGGATCGACGTGCTTCATATCAACCTGCACAAGACCTTTACCACGCCGCACGGAGGAGGAGGCCCGGGTGCCGGGCCGGTGGCGGTAAAGAAGGTTCTCGAGCCGTTTTTGCCGTATCCGGTTATCGAAAGCAAAACCGACGGCACTTACAGTTTCAATTACGACCGTCCGCATTCGATCGGCAGGATCAAGGCCTACAACGGGCAGTTTGGGATGCACGTACGCGCGCTATGTTACATCCTTGCGAACGGAGCCGAAGGGTTGAAAGAAGTCTCGGAAGTGGCGGTCCTCAACGCAAACTATATCCGCTCCAAATTAAAGTCGGCGTACGCCCTGGCGTATGATTCGGCATCGCTTCACGAGGTTGTTTTTTCAGATCGTCTTCAAGCCCGAAAGGATGTGCACGTTTGGGATATTGCCAAGCGTCTCATGGACTACGGCTTCCATCCGCCGACGGTCTCATTTCCGCTCATTGTTCCTGGCGCGATCATGATCGAGCCCACAGAATCCGAAAGTAGACAAGAGTTGGACGCGTTTGTTCAGGCCATGCTGGCCATCGATACAGAAGCGGAGCAGAATCCAGAGATCGTCAAATCTGCGCCACATACGACTCGCGTCGGCCGCATCGACGAGGCCGCCGCTGCTCGAAAGCCGATCCTCCGCTGGCGCGCGGGCTGAACGGCATCGGCGCAAAAAGCACAAAAAATCAAAAGATTTTCATGTGAATCTTGTGCCTTTTTGAGGCTATTCTTTACTGCCCTTCGATCCAGATCTCGCCGTCTTCAAAGAATTCTTTTTTCCAGATCGGAACGATCTTTTTGAGTTTATCAATCGCGTAATGGCAGGCATCGAAGGCGGCACGGCGGTGGGCGGATGTGACGATCACAGCCACACTAGTCTCTCCAATATTGAGATGGCCGAGGCGGTGAATCATAGCGATGGAGTCGATGTCCCAGGCCTGCCGGACGAAAATTCCAATCTCTTCCAACTTTTTCAGAGCCATCGTTTCATACGCCTCGTAGACGAGATGCAGCGTCCGTTTTCCCTTCGAATTGTTGCGCACGACACCTTCGAATACACAAACCGCGCCGTCCTCGCCTCGCAGAAGTTGCTTCGAGATATTTTGTGTATCGATGACGTGTCGTGTGATCTGATAGAGTTCCCCCCGCCGGCTAATAGCGGTGGGAACGGAGTCCACCTCTCCGCCGCTAACCGGCGGGAAAATGGCCACCTCGTCGCCATCGTGAATCGGCGTCCGTTGATCGACGTATTCTTCGTTGATGGCTGTAAGTACCACCGGCCGATAATCTCGAATACGAGGGTAACTGGCCTCGAGCCGTGCCAGGACGTCCTCAATCGTCGCGCCATGCGGCAGGTCGAGTAGCAACTGCCGCGAGCCGACAATGTCTTTCAAAGAAGCGAAAAAGAGGAGTTTGACCTGCATTTTGTTGGATGTTAACACAGATGGTAAACTGGAGCGGCGGTGCGCTTCCCGGACCGCCGCTACAGAAGATGAAACACGTTCTCGTGCTCGGCTGTCTCGTCCTCTGCGCCTGCACCTCAGCACGTCTTTCCCATGATGAAGCGCGAAAGAAGATCGCCGAGATCGGACGGTCGAATCTGGTTCCCGACGCCATCGAAATCCGGCGTATTGTTTCTCAAACCGATACGCAAGCTATCGCTGAAGCCACAATTACTTTGGCGTTTCAGTTCAAACGCGACGCCCCTAACGCAGAATGGCGGATTCAAGCCGTCCGGCTCGGGGATCGCGACTGGATCAGTCTGGACGAAATCCTCGCCGGCATCAACGAAGGCCGCCGCCGTACGACCACGGATGCGATGCGGAAACTGGCGGAGGCCGTCGAGAAGTACCGGAGCAGTAACGGTTCGCTTCCCAAGGCAACCGACATTGTCGGTCTGACGGATATTTTGCACCCGAAATACATGAGTGATCTCGTCCGGGAAGACGGATGGGGTAACCCCATCATTTATGCGGTCACTGGCCCCTCCGCTTTCCGCCTCGTTTCGCACGGGGCTGATGCCCTACCTGGGACGCGCGACGACATCGTCGTGAGTTCAGGCTCAACAGCCGGCCAGTGATATAATTATCGCCTGATGAAAACTACCAAGGTTGCGGAAACCAGCCTTCCAACGCCGTTGGGCACGTTCCGGCTATTCGGTTTTCAATCCGAACCGAAGACGGAAAACGTACTTGCTCTGGTGATGGGTAAGCCCAACCCGGACGAAGCAGCACTCGTACGCATTCACTCGCAATGCCTGACCGGCGACGTCTTTGGATCCGAGCGGTGCGATTGCGGTGACCAACTTCATTTCGCGCTCAGCACGATCGCCGAGAGTGGCAGTGGTTTGTTGATTTATCAGTTGCAGGAAGGCCGCGGCATCGGCCTCATGAACAAACTGCTGGCCTATGAGCTTCAAGATTCCGGCCACGATACGGTGGAGGCGAACGAACACCTGGGATTCGAAGCCGACCACCGGAATTACGATTTATGTGCCGGTGTTCTCCGTCATTTCGGAATCACCCGCGTCCGTCTGATGACGAACAATCCGCAGAAATTCGATGCACTGGAAGCGGCCGGTATCCACGTTGTCGAACGCGTTCCAATTGAGATCCCGCCATCCGACGGCACAAAAGAGTATCTCAAAACCAAGAAAGCCAAGTTGGGACACCTGCTCTCGAACGTTTAGAACTGTAGCGGCGGTCCGCGAAGCGCAAGCGCGACAGCGCGCAGCCTTAAGTAATAGACCGCCGCTACAGTACTCAAGCACTACTTTTTGTGCAAACCCATCAACCGCTCCGCGATCGCCGCACATTCTTCAATCAGATCCTTTGAATCCACCCTCATCTCCCGCCCGCCGATGAACGTGGCGCGAACATTATGCCGCGATGCGGAATAGACCATTGCCGTAATCGGGTCGTACACCGGCTGTACGGCGGGATCAGTCAGATCGATCACGACGAAGTCAGCACGCTTTCCGGGATCGAGGCTCCCCAATAATTTCGATAATCCCAGGCACTCTGCACCGCCAAGAGTGGCCATCCGGAATGCGGACTCCGCATTGATAGCGTCGAGCTGCTTGGTCCGGGCGCGCTGTTGGAAAATCGCGGCACGCATCTCTTCGAACATGTCGACAACGTTATTGCTGGCAACACTGTCTGTACCCAGTCCAATTGTGATTCCGGTATCGCGAATCTCGGGCATGCGCGCGACGCCGTGCGCGAGCTTTGCATTCGATTTTGGACAATGTACAAGGGCCGGTTGTTTGCTTCGAAGAAGGTCGAAATCCGTGTCTTCGAGATTGATCGCATGAACAAGAAGCATTTCGGGCCGGAGCAACCCCAACCCATTGAGGTAGGCAAGCGGGCTACAACCTGCGGGAACCAATGCAATGCCTCGCTCAGCCCATCTCTTCGCAAATACGCCAGCGCTCCACCTCACAAACATTCCCTCATCCTCGGATTCCGCGATATGCGTGGTCATGCGGAGACTCTCTTGCTCGGCAAACCGGTTCACGGCCTGAAAAAGCTTTGGAGAAACCGTGTAGGGAGCGTGCGGCGACACGCCAAGGCGCAGAGTGTCCGTTTGAGCCGGACGATAAGCGTCGATTTTTTTCTGCAAATCGGCGATCGCCTCGTCGGCCTGACTTTCTGCGGGACCGAAGACTTCCTGATAGGCAATGCCCTGCAACCCAAACTGCCGCATTGCCTGCCACGCTGTGCCGAGGTCCATCACTTCGCCGAGGCATGTGACTCCAGCGCGAATCATTTCGACGCAGCCGAGACTCGCCGATGCCAGCAGTTCGTCGCGAGTGAGGTGCTGATACTTAGTCCTGGTGAGCTTGGGGACCCAATCGGTGAAGGAAAGATCCTCGAGAAAGCCTCGAAGAATAGTGAGTTCGAGGTGCGAATGGGCATTGACGAAGCCGGGAATGATAGCGCAGCCGGGAAATGTTACAAGATTGCGACCCTCACCGGGCGCGCCTTTTATTAAGGCTTCGCCCTGGCGGGCTCGCGCTTCGCGGGCGCGCCCGCCCTCTCCCAGAGGGAGAGGGACAATCTTTCCGTTATCGACAGCAAGCTTCCCATTGCGGATCGGATAAGAGGATATGGGACAGACCCAATCCGCTTCGTAAATTGTCATGCGGTGAAGACCTGGGAACGGACAGTCAGGCGTTCGATGAGATCCTCTTTGATCGAATATCCAATGCCAGGACGGCCGCTCTGGCTAATCTGTCCATCCGCAGAGACTTCGACAGGAGGATCGATGATGTCCTCCGGCCAATAACGCTTACTCGCCGAGACATCGCCCGGCAATGCAAAATTCACGAGACTGGAAAGAGCGACGTTATGTGCGCGCCCGATGCCCGATTCCAGCATGCCGCCACACCAGACCGGAATTCCGTGATCGCGGCAAACGTCATGCACGGCCCGGGCCTCCCCGTACCCGCCAACGCGGCCGAGCTTGATGTTGATGATTTTGCAAGCACCGATCTTTATCGCTTTGCGGGCATCCTCGGCGGAATGGATCGATTCATCGAGGCAGATCGGCGTCTCGATATGTTTCTGAAGCTCGGCATGATCGATGATGTCTTCGTGATGCAAAGGTTGCTCGAACATCATCACGTTGTAGCGGTCCATTTTTTTGAAGATCTCAATGTCCGCCAGCGTGTAGGCCGAATTCGCATCGCCCATCAGCCGAATATCGGGAAATGCGGCTCGCACTTCGCGGAGGACCTCCACGTCCCAGCCGGGTTTGATCTTAATCTTGATCCGGCGATAACCGGCCTTCAACTCTGTATCGATCTTCGCTAGCAACGTGTCGATCGATTGATGAATGCCAATTGAAACACCGCACTCGATCCGCTGGCGTGATCCGCCAAGCCTTTTCCACAGCGGAACGTTTTTTATTTTCGCTTCAAGATCCCATACGGCCGTTTCCAGGCCGGCTCTTGCCATATTGTGTCCGCGTATGCCGCGCACCAGCGAGGCGAAATCGGTGGGCTCTTCGAACTCCTTTCCGACTACTCGCGGCGAAATGAAATCGCGCAGAAGGTGCCAGGCTGTCTCCCAAGTTTCGTAGCTATAGAAAGGCCCCTCGGCGGCTGTGACTTCGCCCCAGCCGGCTTCTTTCCCATCCCTCACCTTGACGACAATGACATGGCGGTCTTGTGTGGATCCAAAGCTGGTTTCGAAGGGATGGAGCAGCCGCATCCGCAACTCGCGCATCTCAATTTGTTTGATAAACACGCGATGCTCCAGGCATAAAGAGATATTCACTCCACTCGTCCTTCCGCTCGAAGCCTGCGACGAAGTAGTCTTCCGCAAAATTCTTGAGGAACTGTTCGCGCACACGCTGTTGCACATCCTGGGCCGATTTGAGGCTTTGTTTCTTGAGGGCTTGAAGATCGGCCGGAATGAAGACACGACGAATGTCACCCGCGACCTTTAGCCGCGGCTTATCGAGCCACCATTCGGCAATAACGCGATCACTGTCGAGCCCTTTTTGTAAGGCTGAAGTCGTTCGACCGTACAGGTTGACGTAGTAACGGCGGACTATAGCGCCCAATTTTCGAATGTTGAGATGCGCGTTCTTCGCCTCGAGCGGATCGTACGTCCACTCGATGAGGTGAATTCCCCGCTCGAGGGCGTGCTCGCGTTGAGTGAGCTTGAGTTCGGCGCCAATTCCGGAATTCCAATAATCGCCAGAGATGGCCAACATGTGCGAGCGCCAATACACCATTCCATTTCGCAGCGCCGGTGTCGCATTCACAAACCCGACGAACCGGTCGCCATCGAACGCACCAAGCACCAGTCCACCGATGTGGGTGCTTGTCACGAAGTAACGCGCGGGCATGATGTCGATATCCGCCGATCCCCAAGTCTCGCGCTGCAGTTCCACACAGGCCTGGAATTCGGCGATCTCGCTAAGCGGGCGGATAGTCATGTGGGAATCGCTTCGGATTTGGACTTTTGCCACAGTGCTTCCATCTCTTCCAGAGACGCCTGCTCCAGAGTCTTTCCTTGTTTTGCCAATTCGCTTTCCATGTATCGAAATCGGGACTTGAACTTTCGATTCGAACGCTTGAGAGCAGCCTCCGAATCGATTTTCAAATAGCGCGCGATATTGACGATGACGAATAGCATGTCCCCGATTTCGTCCTCGAGACGTTCGCGGCGACCGGCGTCGTCACCGGTGGAAATCACCTCTTTGAGTTCCGCGACTTCCTCTTGAAGCTTATCGAAAATGCCTTCGACGTCGGGCCAATCAAAACCGACGCGAGCGGCGCGAGAAGAAATCTGGTGTGCCTCATGGATGGCGGGCAGCTTACTCGGAATGCCTTCCAGGAGCGACCGCTGGTCCGGCGTGCGGCTTTTGAGTTTTTGCGCTTTTTCCTGCGCTTTGATGGCTTCCCAATTCTTGATCACTTCATCGGCCGTAGAAGCCGATTCCTCGCCAAAGACGTGCGGATGACGGCGGACCAGTTTCTCCGAGATTTTGTCGATCACCGTATTGATATCGAAGTGTCCGGCTTCCTTTCCAAGATAGGCGTGGAACACAATGTGGAGGAGAAGGTCACCAAGTTCCTCGGACATGCCTTCAAAATCGCTGTTTTCGACGGCCTCCAGCACCTCATAGACTTCCTCAACCAACATCGGCTTCAGCGAGTTAAAGTCTTGCTGCTTGTCCCACGGGCAGCCATTCGGACCGCGCAGTGTATCCATGATCTCAACGAGCCGCTCAAATTTTTCACCGGTGCTGTTGGGTAGACGCGCCATCGCCCGATTATATCGTGTTAAATTCATAGCCTGATGAAAGTCGCGACCTCACTGGCCGATGCCGATATCTCGCATCCTACAATCGTCAGCATCGGCAACTTTGATGGCCTTCACCTCGGCCATCAGGAAATCCTGAAAATGGTTCTCAAGCGGTCTAAAGAACTCGGCTTGCAATCGCTCGCCATGACATTTTCGCCGCATCCGATTCGCGTTCTCGCGCCGGACCGCCCGCTGCGCCTGATCAGCACGCTTGAGCAAAAGCTCCGTTTAATCGAAAAGGCCGGCATCGATATGGTATTCGTCGCGCAGTTTGACCTGGCTTTTTCCCGGTTGTCGCCTGAAGAGTTCATTCAGAAGTATCTGATTCAGACGTTCAAGGCGCACTCGGTGTGCGTTGGCGGAAACTTCAATTTTGGGTATCGCGGGAGCGGGACAATCAGCACGCTTCGAGAGTTTCGCCGGTATTTTGAAATTATCGAAGTCCCGCCCGTTCGCGTGCGGGGGACGCTCGTCAGTAGCTCCGCTATTCGGCAACTGGTATCGGATGGCGCTGTATCGCGAGCTTGTCGTCTTTTGGGACGATGGATCGAAGTTGAAGGGAGAATCGTTGCCGGGGCTGGACGTGGCCGAACGATGCGGGTACCGACGCTGAACCTGGAACCCGAAAACGAGCTGATTCCGAAGATCGGCGTTTACGTTTCCCGCATTTCGCTGGATGGGAGTCCGTTCATGGATGCCGTGACAAACATTGGCGTTCGCCCCACATTCAACGAATCGAATCTCACAATCGAAACTTTCCTTCTCAACGCGGCCCCACCCGCTGCCGGCCGGGCGCGCCTGCAACTGTTACACCGGCTCAGAGACGAAATGAAGTTCCCCTCGCCCGAGGCGCTCCGGGAGCAAATCGTCCTAGATGTCACCCGCGCCCAACGATTCTTCCGAATCCTCGCCTCTCCCCCTGCGGGAGGCCCGCCGCCCGCGAAGCGCGAGCCGAGGGCGCAGCCTCGAGAAAAGCCGGTGGGGTGAGGGTCTCAATGCCGGACAATCCCATCCAAATTGAAATTTATTCCCGTCCCAACTGCCACCTCTGCCACCAAGCCGAGGGAGTCATCGAACGGGTGCGCCAGCGTGTCCCCTTCTCCGTTCAGATCGTCAATATTGAAACCGATCCCGAGCTTGAGAAAACTTACGGTGAGCAGATCCCCGTCGTTTTCATCAATGGAAAGAAGGCATTCAAGTACCATGTGGATGAAGCTGAACTCGAGAAAAAGGTGAGGAAGCTATGGAATCCATCGACATCCTGACGATCGCCGCGCATCCGGATGACATCGAACTGACGTGCTCCGGCACGCTAATGAAAATGCTCGATAGGGGGTACTCCTTAGGAATTCTCGACCTCACCCAGGGTGAGATGGGTACACGAGGCACTCAGGAAATCCGTGCTCAGGAGGCCGAAGCGGCGCGGGCCGTTATCGGCGCACGCTTTCGGGAACGTCTCAACTTGGGCGATTCGCGTCTGACTGCCTCGATTGAGAATCGGTTTGCGCTAGCTGAAAAAATCCGGCTGGCCCGGCCGAAAACCGTCATTCTTCCGTATTGGGAAGGGCGCCACCCGGATCACTACACGGCCGCAACGCTGGGCTATGAAGCCTGTTATGCGGCCGGGCTCAAGCGGTTGCCTATTGCGGGGGGGGAGCCGCACCGTCCCAAAAAAATTCTTTACGCTTCGATGTATTGGGAAGTCCGGCCGTCGTTTCTTATCGACATCAG
Organism: Acidobacteria bacterium 13_1_20CM_2_55_15; assembly: GCA_001920875.1. Taxonomy (GTDB): domain Bacteria; phylum Acidobacteriota; class Terriglobia; order 20CM-2-55-15; family 20CM-2-55-15; genus 20CM-2-55-15. The sequence continues at coordinate 1,363 of MNKP01000092.1, read as the reverse complement.
TCCCTACTTTGCGCGCAAGATACAGGCAATCAACTGTTTTGCCTCGCAATTTGCGGGCGATCTACGTGATGTTACAGAACTTTACCCGGCCTGGGGAAAGCTGATCGACCGGATCACAACCCAGTGCAAGTACTTCGGCCATCTCATTGGCGTCAACTACGCCGAACCATTCGTCGTTAAGGAATTGATGGCCGTGGACGACATCGTCACGCTCGCCGTACCCTCAATTTAGTGCGGGCTACAATCATTTGGGTACCAACGTGCCCTTGTAAAATAACGTGCATTTGTAAAATATTGTCCAGGCGTTAAAGAAAGACGGTTCCCAACCGCGAATTTGGCCGTCAAAAGCCTTGACACCGTTTGGGGTGGTATTTAGGATGAACCTAGTTTGCTGCGGAGAAACCACATGAGTCATAAGATTGCCCGAACAGGGCTTATGCTTTTCCTGGCGTTCGTGGTCGCGATTCCTGTGCCGCTGTTTGCCCAAAACGACAATAGCGACCAGACCAACACCTCGAGCAAGGATAAGGATCAGGATAAGGACAAATCCAAATCCAAGCAGAAAAGTAAAAAGAAGAATTCCGATGTGGAGAACATCGGTAACCGGAACATCAACAAGGGCAGTTTGAATTTCTTCTCGCTGGAGAAAGAAATTCAGATGGGACGCCAGCTCGCTGCGGAAATCGAGCGCCAGGTGAAGCTTGTTGAAGATCCGACCATCAACGAGTATGTCAACCGCGTCGGCCAAAACCTCGTTCGAAACTCGGATGCGAAGGTTCCGTTCACGATCAAGGTCGTCGAGTCGGATGAGATCAACGCATTCGCCCTGCCCGGCGGTTTCTTCTATGTGAACAGCGGCTTGATCCTCGCGGCCGATGATGAATCCGAGTTGGCCGCAGTCATGTCGCATGAAATCGCCCACGTTGCCGCCCGGCATGGAACGAAACAGGCATCCAAAGCCGAACTTATCAACTTCGCGTCAATTCCGTTGATCTTTATGGGTGGAGTCGGCGGGTTTGCTATTCGGCAGGCTGCGGGATTCCTCATCCCGCTGCAATTCCTCCAATTCTCGCGCGGCGATGAGGCCGAGGCCGACTATCTCGGATTGCAGTATCTGTACAAAACCGGCTACGATCCGGGCGCTGCAGTCAGCTTCTTCGAAAAACTCCAGGCAAAGGAAAGCGCACGACCGGGAAGCGTCTCGAAGATGTTCAGCACCCATCCACCCACCGGCGATCGCATCGAGATGACGAAGAAGAACATCGAACTGATCCTTCCCGACAAGGATCAGTACGTCGTTACGACTTCCGAATTCAACAAGGTCAGAACGCTCTTGGCCCAGCTCGAGAATCGGCGTCCATCC
>MNKP01000077.1 GCA_001920875.1 Acidobacteria bacterium 13_1_20CM_2_55_15 | reverse complement strand
GAGGAACGCCGTCGCGAAGCAGACCGTACGACAAAGTCAGAATTGAGTCGGGAAGTTTCCAAACGAGCATTTGCGATTGCCGAAATTCCGCGGGCGAGTCTTTCGTGTGTGAGAGCTCCCGTGGTCGGCCGTACTCCCCCAGGAGATCCTTTCGGATCGCGAGATACGCGCGCTCAATCTCGTCGTCCGGTGGCCGTTCGTCCATCAGAGCAAAATACATGATCTGTGCTCTCGCCAACTTGTCGCCACCCAGCATTCCGGTCATAAAGTAGAAAAAGAACGCAGCCGGCAGGCCATAACTCGGACTGTAGAATCCGATCTCATTCGATCCGGCCTCGACAGGCAGCTGCCGTTTTCCGGAGAACATTTGCCGAACTTCACTCTTTCCGATGCCCCAGCGGATCTGCTGAATGAGTCTGATCGGCTTTATGTCACTCGACGACTGAAGCAGCTGTCCCCAGTGAAACATGAATCCCTTCGCGTCGATTGCCTTCAGCGTTTCACGATCGTCGGCACCGAGTGAACGCAGGCCCTTCCGAATCGCAGCTTCCAGGAGCGCGGTGTTCGCTTCCGTCGGCAGTTCCTTCAGCAGCGTGTACTCCACGAATGCCGCGAGAGCTTCTTGTTCCGGGAGATGTTTGAACGGGAGCAGTTCCGCCCGGGCGATATCGTCTGCAACGGGCCGACCACTTTTTGAGCGGTATTGACGCTGTAGGACTTTGTAAAGACTTCCCTCGCTACGATACGAACTCACAACGGCAGTTCGGATGGCTTGAGCGCTTCGCATGGGTCGCTTCATTTTAACTGCATTCGCTATCATATGTTGCGCATTCCTCAAGCCTGGACAGTTAACACCGGATTGCGCGCCATAAGTCGCCAACTGTTTATGTATTCGCGAGGAACGGATCGCTCGCCACTGCGGTGCTTATGAGGCGTAATCATCCCGGACAGGCCTCCACACCGGTTCACTTTTCCGAGATCGCGGTTATACGGACAAATGGCCGGGACCGACACGCCGGTGCCGATCCAACAGTCACCGACTGAAGCGTCCTCTGTCACACTGCTGGCATATGATTACGCCGACCCGCTAATGCAAGCTGCGATACGGAGGGTCACATTTCGCTTCGGGATCGGGCCCGGCCTGCTGTCCCTTAGAATCGCTCTCCACGCCATTGATCCAGTGAACGAAGTTTGTGGAGCTGAACCCCTTGCCCATCCGTATCTGTATGAAATCTGGGATCCGCGGCCGTGGAATTTGGTTTGCCTGTATGGGCAATTCGGGGAGTGTTCGCCGTCGTTCGTGGCGTGGGACCAATTGATTTTAATCCCGACGCACGAGATCGAGGACTACCGACGAGTGGTGGACCGCTCAGGAGGGACTATGCGAGATTGTCATCATCCCACAAGACAAGAGAGACGCCCAGGAGCCGGATTTTCCCTAGAGGTTCCCATGAAAAGTAAGCTTCTATTGTTGAGCCTGTTATTTCTGCTTTCTTCGGTCACGCTGACTTCCACTGTTCGGGCCTTGCAGGCCCCGGCTGCGCCTATGACAGTCGCTTTCGGGCCCAAGCAATACATTCGCGCTGCCGGTCGGCCAGAGACTTTTACCGAAACATTCCAGTACCATGGGACGTCCCCGTGCCAGATCGTGGTGGTCAACGGAAACGCCGATGGTACGCAACGCATAAGTAGTGCTTCGATTTCTCTCAACGGGCAGCAAATCGTCGGCCCCAGGGACTTCAATCAGCAGGTTGGCGGGATCGTTAAAGCCGTCGTGCTGGCCGACCAGAATCAGCTAAGCACCACGCTTAGGTCGAAACCTGGAAGCTTCCTAACGGTAAGTGTGGAGTGCCTGGCGGGGACTCCGCCTCCTAGCGGCGGGACTCCGCCTCCTAGCGGCGAGACTGCGCCTCCTAGCGGCGGGACTCCGCCTCCTAGTGGCGGGACTCCGCCTCCTAGTGGCGGGACTCCGCCTCCTAGCGGCGAGACTCCGCCTCCTAGCGGCGGGACTCCGCCTCCTAGTGGCGGGACTCCGCCTCCTAGCGGCGGGACTCCGCCTCCTAGCGGCGGGACTCCGCCTCCTAGCGGCGGGACTGTGCCGCCAGGTTCCTGCCTGGGGTCGAGCTCGTTGTCCGCGCTCGTGGTAGGAAATAATGTGACTGCATACGTCCCGAAGGGCCGTTGGAGCACTGACACCAGTGACGTTTCGGTCGTGAACGTTGAAGGTAGCAGCATCGCACCTACGCGAATTCCGACCGCACCTGACGCGATAAATTCCTGCGCTTCGAATCCCATTACCGGTCAGACGGTGTGCACCGCCAACAACAACCATGTCTACATCCTCCAGGGAACGGCTTTGGATTCCAGTGTGTCGCCCAATCCGCTCGCAAGCGCCGGCACCGGCATCATCGTATTCTCCGGGGGTTCTTGCACGAACTGCGGAGTTATGATGGACTCGATTCATAACAAGGCTGCTCTTGCGCTCAGTGTTTCTGGCGTGCCGGGATTCCAGTTCTTGGACCTCGGCCCATCGCCGACATTCGAGCCCCCCTTCATGTCACCTTCCGGCATGATTTCGGAAGATCCGCTACTCGATCCGATTAACAACCTCTTGTTGTCGGCCACCGAAGCCAACAACTACGAGATCGTCGACGTTGCGACCAGTACAAGTCCCGCGTTCTTTGAAAATCCCATCCCCGGCCCAGGGGAGGCAGACTCCTCGAGTCAGGACTGCTCGACTCGGATAGCGCTGGCGCCCTACGAAGACTCGTCTCCTTCCGCGGTGTATCTTGCCGATTTGACGCAGGCGACGTTCGCCCCGGGCTCACCGGCGGGCACCTGGACAGTTCCGGCGACCGCGGAGCAGGTTCAAATCCTGACGAATTCCTTCCTGGCTTCCGGAGCAAACGGCAGCTCGGTGGCGCAGGGAACCCATACCGGCGTGATCACGGGCGAGTTCGGCGGTAACGTTCTCACAGCCATCGCTCTTCCCACGACATCCGGTAGCGGCACTCCCACAATCACCAACTGGATGTCGTGCCCTATCTCGCCGACATTCGATAACAGCTTGGACCCTCACGCCATAACGGCCTACCAGAGTCCAAACACCGGGGACGCAATCGCCCTCGTGGCGGGCAATAATCAGACCATCCTGGCGGTGGTCGACCTTACCCTGATGTTAAGCCTAGCGGAGACTGCGCCCGGTAGCCATCTCTGCGCGTCGGGTACCCTGCCATCTACTGTTGTGAGCTTCGTGACCGTGCCGTAGGCATGAAAGCTGTCGATCTCCCGTAGTTTTACGGCGGGCTTGTTGCGCCTACCGCGCTGTGATTTGAGCTTTTACCCTCGCGGTTCAAGCGCGGCTGGGGCGTGCCAGGCCTGGGGCGCACAGCCCGCGGTTGACATAAGACGGAATTATACGCGGGCCCGTACTATCCAAAAACTGGATTCGGGTTGGGTCGGATCCCACAAAGCTGAACCAGAAGGCATGATGCCTTGATCCGCACGATCGTGCGTACCACGTCCAGCGACAGCGTTTCATACGCAATTCTTTCAGCTTTCGCGTCGCCTGTCCTTCGCCAAAATCGCGTAGCGCGATTAAGCGATTGATTCCTCCGTCAGATGGCGGCAAAGTCATTGCCGCATGTTGAACTCACTTTTGCTGGCGCTTCGATTCCTCATTCTCGTGTTCAGTGGTCATAGGCAGGTCGCCTTTGGAAAACGCCGCACTTCGTCATCAGTTGGCCGTTTTCAGCCGTGGATGAAGACGAAATCAAAGATGCGGCCCAGGTGCTCGGAGAAGCCTTAGGATTGTTTTGTGGCAGAACTGTGATAGAAAACGGATCAGAACAAAAGACAGTGTAGGTAAAAAGGACAAGAACTATGAGATCTCAGCCCTGCAACACCAACAAAAAAGGCCACCTTGCGATGGCCTTCAGCTTTCGACTGGAAATTGCGGGGGAAGGATTTGAACCTCCGACCTTTGGGTTATGAGGACATTTTGATATTTGCTCGTGTTGTTTTTTCAACCGTTTACGTTCCTCTTGATCCTCGGTTTTGCCCGGTGTTTGGCCGCTGTTGTCCACCAAACTGGCCACCAGTTTGGCCACCAATTGGCCACTAGGTTACCGCGGGGAAGCAGATTAATTGCAAACGCCGCGCCCATATAAGGATGTCGATACCGGGGGTTGGAAGGGACAAGTGATCCATCTCGTCATCGCGGCTCTGACATTTCACCATTCGAATCGCTCGTTTTCGGTTCGGTGACGCTGTCTTTCACGTTCTCGCTCGGCGTCGATTTCCTGTTTCAATGATGCGACAGCTTCCTGTGCCGACTTCGCGATGCGCTGGTTGGGATCATTCGTCAGGTATTCGAGCAAAGGCACTCGGCGCGTTAGGATATCGGCGAGTGAGCCGCTCCAACCTGACGGATGAAGCCGATAGCGGAATATCTGCACAATTTCGCCTGGGTCCGGCGCCTCATTCATTAACCGCATCGCGGTTGTCGTCCAGGCAACGCATGTGGAAGCTGCGTTGTCACGCTCGATCTCTTTATCCTCCCAAGGCGTAATGACCTCGGCCAGTCGGGCGAATCGACTTTGTGGCTTTTCGTGAGCCCAATCCAGCAAAAATGCGCCATTAATCGTTCGCAACGGAGATGCTTGCCGTTCACCCAGATTTTCGAACACGCTGCTATAACGTTCCCCATCGCTTTGTTCAACGAGAACCTCAAGGACAATCCTTGGAAAGAAGATACCCAGCACTGCAACCAGTTCATGGTAGTCATGCACCCACACGTTGCCGTGTCTGATGGCATCGCGCAAACGTTCACAGAGTTGTCTGGCAATGGAATTGTCTTCGGGCGGAGCTAGACACGTTCTGGTTATCTCCACAAGATCATGTGTCTCGTGTCGGTTGTGTCTTTCGACATCAACTCTCGCAAGCAGTGTGCGGGCAATTTGCCGGTCAGTATGGTCGATCGTTTTCTTATCAGAAATAAGTGAAAAGATGCGAATGTGAAAGATGTCGATCGCCGTCTCCAAACCGTCCGGACGTTCCGCAATGGCAAGCAAGAGGCGCATGAGATCAGCGCCGGTAAGGTGTTGAGTCGCTCGTCCGTGAGAAAGATTCCCAAACATATGTGTCGAAACGGTGGAGAGCTTTGCAACTTCAATGAGACGCTCGCATCCGCGTGCATCGATGCCGACTGAAATCTGCATATTTATCAAGAATCGGCACAACGACTGCGAAGCAAGTGCGTCATCGAGCCACTTCTCAACCAGCTTATGGTTCTTCCCCTGCAAGCCCGCTAGGAAAGCACCGGGAAAAGTGAAGATCTTCTCGTTGTGAGCAGGAGCGAGCACTTCTTTGCAGATAATCTCCCAAGCTCGCTGCGGATCATCCGTGTCGCGTCCAATAGCCCCCGCCACGATAAAAACGCGCGACGATGGTGAAAGCAACATTTGAGGAAGGTGGACGGCGAGCGCATCGAGGTCATGCGCGAGTTCGCCGCCAATGCCTTCGCATATTCTTCTCGACTTGCTTAGTCGGCGCTTCATATTTCTTCTCATCGCCAAGATCGATCTCGGCAACATCCAACGTGCCCCATTCCGGCGGCAGAACATAACTGGCGATCCGATCAGAAAGTGATCCCGGTTTCAATTTCACTTCAAGCGTTTCCAGTTTCGCAACCGCGTCCTTCTCATTAGCCTGTCGAGCTTCTCGCACAGCGCCGCGAACTCCCGCCCAGCCTTCAGGCCAACCGCCATCCGAGGCGAATTTCTCCGCCACTACAATTAAGTCATCGAGTGGGACGGAACCGACAAGAAAGCGGAACTGAGAAGCCAGCATGGAACGAACATCCCGTCGAAAGGCTGGAAGAGCAGAGAGATCCATACATAACGAAAGAACCGATCTAAACCAGTTAAACTGTTCTGTGCGATTTCGCGGATGAAATCCGTAGTCGCGTTTCCGAGCTCCGAATTCAAATCCGTAACTAGATGTGAAGTGGTTGCACTCGAGCATCGCATCCAAGGCAGCGAGAACAAGCTGTCGATCCTCCGAACGACCGCTTCCCGCGAGTTTGCGAAGGAACACAGCGCGCTGCTCTGCCGAAGCGTGCGTGCCCGAAAGGACGATGAAGAACAGCGACTTGAACACATTTATCGCATCGCCCATATTGTTCGATTCGGTCTTGGACCTCGCAAACTGCCCAATCAGACCGACCGCTTGGTCGAAAGACGCCGCATCGTAGGCAAGGGACCGAAGGAGTTTTACCAACTCGGTACTGTTTACGTTTTCTCGGAAGAAATCGGGACGACGATCGGCTGCGGCTTGAACGGATCTCAGCGTCGCACCGGGATTGACCGGCGCAACATTGTCTAAAACCGTCATGCCAAGGGCGTTTAAGTTTCCGATGTGTGCCGAAATCCAACCCCCCTCGCCCTGCCACTCAGTTACGAGTGCTTGAGCCTCGTACGAGTCGTGCAAACACCCTAATCGCCGGGAAAAAGATTTCAGTAGCCGCTCTGGAGCAGCTTCTACAAACGATTTTTTCAGCTGAGCCAGCGGAATATCCTGGAGGGCCTGCTTTGCCAATTTGTGTGCGAGGGCGTGCGGCAACAGTGCGCGCCACTTGGAGCGTTTCTGGATGAGCTGGCGCCGATACAGTTCCGCAACATGGCCATGCAACCCTGAGACGGTTTGTTCCGCGAGCGTCGCCAGAATCGAAAGTTCCGCAGCCTCACCCTCTAATGTTTCACCGTCAAAAGAATAAACAAGCGAGCAGACCTTGGCAGCTTTAAGCAGCGCTGGATTGTCCTCATTCTTTTGTCTGAAAAGCCGCTGGAAGAGGTCACTGTCCTTGAGATTTGCCAGAGACTCTCCGGTTTTCGCCGTGTCGGCCAAAGCGAGCGCCACACGAAAGTTGCCTTCCGAGAACGCGGCAATAGTCCTGATTTCGGGGGCGGTGAGCGTCGTGTACCGCCGTTTGAGCACCTTCTCAATTACGTCATTCGAGGCGGGTTCAAGCCTGAAGACATCCGTGTTTTGTGGCTCGTCGTCATTGATATCGTACTCAACTGTGATAAGGCTTATTGCGCTCGTTCCAGTGGTAATGCGCGTCGTAAGTCTGCGGTGCAGATCAATGCTGCAGTTGTCGACAATCAGGACGCATGATTGGCCTAGGTTTTCGAGTCGGGATAGTAGTTCCAACGGCACAGGGTCAGGTTCGTCAGCAAGATCTGCGTAGATCGCCACGTGCGGAGTTAAGGCATCTGATCCAATCTTCGGATCAAAAAGCGCCTGCACCATTCGAGTTTTGCCAACACCCGAAAGCCCAACCAAACGGACGACGCTTTTGGGTTGCGACAGGATTTTTCTCAGTTTGTTCAAACCATCTACAACTTTCAATCCATTGTCGTTTAGGCTCGTCCCGACGAACCGCAGTCCTTCGTCGGTTAAATACTCTTCGTCAGTTGAGCCCGGAGAACTGGACCAGTCTCCAAATGGACGCCACCCAGCTAACGGCAATCCCACACGACTGCGCACCCACGGTATGACGCCAGGATGTTGATTGACCCACGTGGCAAGTCGGCGGCGGTCATAGAAATCAACGTGCAGGCCTGCCGCGCGGGGTACGGTGCTAATTGCGCTAGCCATGGCGTTCCGGCGTCTGCTAAGCGAGCTATCCGAGACAGAGCCCTTGGAACTGACAATAACGTACGCTCCATCGACCTCGCCAAGCTCAATGATCGCCGGCCGGAGTTTGCCGCCAGGACACATTTCCTGCTGAATCGCGCTTGCCGACATGTCCTCGGCTTTAACTTGAAAACCTGACTGGGTGCGTGGGATATAGCCGGCAGTGGCAAGGTTCTTGAGATCGACGCGAACATCGATGCCACCATCTTTAGCGTTCTGATGCCCGCCATAGGTAACGTTCGACGGTGAGTGTCCTGCCCGTACAGTTTCTTGCTCTGCCAGATAGCCGACGAGCGTCCGGAGATCGGAGTCCGATAGAGCCTCAATATGTTCGGGCGTCACTTCAAAGATCATTTCAGGTCTCTAAACCTCGCATTTTCCAGATTTCCGATGAAGTTCACTGTACCTGTGGCCAGTTCAAAGCTGGTCCGTCGACGGTTGCACCCAGCAGTTTGGTCTGATTGGGCACACCTGTCTGAAAAGAAAGCGTGGTTTGAGTGAATGATTGGTTTCCCGTCTCGCGATCTGTGACAGTTGAACTCCCTCACGATGTTGATCCGCGGCAATCGCGGTGACCTTGATCCGTTTCCATTCAATAGCGATTGCTTCGGCTGGATACTGGAGACCGCGCACTAGGAACTCGTCGCAGGGTTCGTTCTTTAAAGCTGAAGATCGGCCGGTTTCATTCGTTTCAGACCTTTTCGCCATTAGCCTCCAGAAATTCCTTGTAGAGCTTCTCGGCTATGCGGAATCTAAGTTCTGTTCGCAACCGGTCGATCAGTGGGCGCACTTCATCAATGAGGTGTTCCCGTTTCGCTCTCGCAAGAACGCCAAGCACGCCAACGAATGGAATTCCGGCTGCCGCCGCCGCGGCACGACCATCGATCTCGTCGATAAGCAACAGCGCGCCCAGTTCAGCTGCCAGGGTGATCGCCTCGGCTTCTCCGATATCGAGTGAGTTTGCATAGTGTGCGACACGCTGCTGATCGTGCGGAGCACGAACTTCTACGAACGGTATGACCGATAAATCGAGCGGTTCGAATGGGTGTGCTGGGTGAATCAATTCATTGGCTACCGCAGGTGGGATAATGACGGCCCCGAAGAGTCTCTGTAATAAGGAGATCTGTCTGAGAAAGTGGAAAGCACGAATGGGAGAGGTGTCACTAACGACGATGCTCATCGTTCGACCGGAATTCTACGGTTGACGACTCATGGCCAATTCGTGTTTCAGATACTCTTCGTCGATGCGGTGTACGGGGATGCCGCGTGATACCAACGCTGATTCAAATTCGTCTCGACTCAAGCCTGCCAATTGCGCAGCTGGCCACAAATGAAGCTTATCGGCGTCATACAATCGGCACGCGATCTCGACGCGTGCTTCGTCCTCACTTAGACCTGCTTGTTTCAACGTTTCATCAGGAATGATCACCGGCATGTCAGACCTCCGACAACCTCGATTCTAGCATTTGCAAGTTCAGAGATGAACAAGCGGGAGGTTCTCGTGTCGTGAAGGCTTTTAAGCTTTTAGGCCACCGTTTTTTGTGCATGATGAAATGGTTACGGTGGCTGGTGGTCATTTGGTGGCCAGGTTGGTGGACAACAATCGCATCGTTATTGGACACCAAAATGAATGGACGTTTGGGAAGTTCAAGAAAAAAGGCCGGTTATTCACCGGCCCTGATTGCGGGGGAAGGATTTGAACCTCCGACCTTTGGGTTATGAGCCCAACGAGCTACCACTGCTCCACCCCGCGATACTCAATTATAAGCCCGAACCGAGCATCGTCAACGGCAGAAAAACTGTACTTGGCATCTGCGGAGGTACAGTTGTTCGGAAGAGGGAGAAATTCAGGTGTCCTAAAGTGGGGGCTCATTGGGAGCGCGCTCGCGGGCGGGATTGCGCTCGTTCCCTTGGTTCCGGTTCTGAAAAAGCGGGCCATGCGGGCGACGACTATATTGAAGAAGGATCATCGCATGGTGAGTGGCCTGCTGATGACACTGGAAATGACGCCGAAGTTCAACGGAATCGTTCGTAAACGATTATTGCATGACAGGAAAGCGGGCCTGAAGACGCAAATGGCAGCGTAAACGCGATAGAATTTCAGCCTTCCATTTTTCAAGGAGAACACAATGGACCAAGTAATGGCTGAGAAACTCGCAATCCGCGAAACTATCGATAACTGGATTCTGTGGCGTGACGCCGGCGATTGGCAGCGGTTCAAAACGGTCTGGCACCCCGACGGCTGGATGAACGCCACATGGTTTCAGGGACCCGCTGAACAATTCATTGAAGTCAGCCGCGAGGGCTTCAACAAAGGCGTCAACATTCTGCACTTCTACGGCGGGTTCAGTTGCGACATCGCCGGTGACCGCGCAATCGCGCAAACCAAAATGACCATCAGCCAGCGCGCCATCGTTGAGGGCGTTCTCGTCGACGTGTTGTGCACCGGCCGGATGTACGACTTCGTTCAAAAGTATCAAGGACGATGGGTCGTTCGTCGCCGCCAACCCATCTATGAGAAGGACCGCATGGACCCTGTCGATCCGTCAGCCACTCTCAAGCTTGATCAGACCGTGCTCGACAGTTTTCCAGAAGGGTATCGTCACCTTGCTTATTTGCAATCGAAAATCGGTTTTCCCGTCAGGAAAGGTCTGCCCGGATTGAAAGGAGCATCCGTCGAGAAGCTTTATGCGGAAGGCAAGGCTTGGCTCGCCGGATCCGAAAAGCCCGGTGATCCCAACTGGGCATAAGAGAGAAGGGATCGGCCACAAAGGTGCATAAAAAGACACAAAAATAATTTTGTGAATGCTGTGCCTCTTTGTGGCTCTTCCTAATTTTCCGGAATGACGAGAACGACTTCGCCGGGTTTAACCAGCTTCAGTTCCTCGCGGGCGAGTTTTTCAATAGCTGTTGGATCAGTGCGCAACGCCTGGATTTCGGTAGTTAGCTGTTGGTTTTCGCTGTCGAGTCTTCTGATTTCGGATTCGATGGCGCCGAGCTTCTTCGCCTGGGTGTGGACCTGAAGAGCTCCTTTTTCATTGAAGACAGCCAGCAAAAGTATGGCGATGGTAAGCACGCCAAACACAGCCACTGCAATTCGGACACTGACGTCTTGCATTAAGTTTCTATGATCCACTGTTTCCCGTATTCTAAAAGTTTGTCCAGATCTGCTTGGGATGTGGACTCCGCGTAGTAGCGTACCACCGGCTCGGTACCCGACTCTCGCATCAGCACCCAACTCCCGTCGTCGAACAGAAGCTTCAAACCATCCACCCGATTCTGTTGAACGACACGCCGGCCCCGAAACTCATGAACATCCGACGCGATCTTTTGTTTCACGCGGGCGCTGATCGCCGGATCGAGCTTGACATTCAAACGGCGATTATATACTTCTCCCACTTTCGAAAAAAGATCCGTTAATTGCTTTCTCAACGATTTATCGCGGCTTGCCACCATTTCAGCGATGAGCAGACAGGCCAGGATCCCGTCTTTTTCCGGAACGTGCCCTCGGATGGAAAGTCCGGCGCTCTCCTCACCGCCGAGCACGATACGCCCTTCCTTTATATATTCGCCGATGTATTTGAAGCCGACGGGCGTTTCCAGAACTTCGCGCTTGTGGAGTCCGGCAACGCGATCGATGAGATGCGTCGTCGCGACGGTCCGCGCCACGCCGCCGGGCCAGTTCCGGCTTTCGATAAGGTAGTCGACCAGCATCGAAATCGATTCATTCGGATAGATGAATTCTCCGCCTTCGTCGAGCACTCCGAATCGATCCGCATCCCCGTCCGTGGCAAGTCCGAGTTTCAGCCGATTGTTTTTCATGACGGCCTTCAGCTCGCCGAGTTGCTCATCGGCGGGTTCCGGGTGATGGCCGCCGAAGTACACGTCGCGTGTTTCGTGAAGCGCCATGACCGAAATGTTTTCTTGCCGAAGCAGCCCATCGAGATAGCCCGCGCCCGACCCATGCAGCGCGTCGTAGGCAAGGCCGAGATTGGCGGTGCGGATCTTTTTGAAATCGATTTTTGTCGCGAGATCGCGAAGGTAAGCGGGACCAATATCGACGCTTTCAATCAGCGCATCGTTCGGCTTTGCCGGGAACTCCCAGTTCGACCGCTGGAGCTGGACGATCTCTTTTTCGATTTCCGAAGTGACCTCGGGAAGGGCAGGCGCACCATCGGAAGTCGAAAATTTCAGGCCGTTGTATTCGCCAGGATTATGGCTGGCGGTAATGTTGATTGCGCCGTCCAGCTTATCGTGCACAATCGTGAAGGCCACTGCCGGGGTCGGTACAGCTTGTGAACACAGCCGGGCCCGAATATTCTGAGATGAGAGCACGCGCGCGGCCTCGCGCCCGAAGTGTTCGGAAGCGAAACGGGTGTCGTAGCCGACGAGCAGGACCGGCGAACTGTTGCGGCGCTTCACATACCGGCCTATCGCTTCCGTCGCGAGCCGCACATTCGCAAAAGTGAAATCATCGGCAATGATTGCACGCCATCCTGATGTCCCGAATTTAATAATGGCCATGAGGAGATCATAATCAACATGAGCGATAAAATTATCGTGTTTGTTACATGTGAATCCGAGGACCAGGCGGAAAGAATCGCCCAGTCGGCCGTGACAAGTAAATTCGCGGCATGCGTGAATGTGGTGCGGGGCATCCGGTCCTGTTACGTCTGGGAGGGAAAACTGACCTGGTCCGACGAGGTGCTGCTGTTGATCAAAACCACCCGGGGCCGGTTCAATCAGCTTCAGGACAGGATCAAAGAGCTACACAGTTATTCGGTTCCGGAGATCGTGGCAGTGACGATTGACACCGCTTTCGATAAGTACCTCGATTGGATCGATACGTCTGTGGGAGCATAGCCACAAAAAGGCACGAAACTTACAAAGTTCTTTTACCATTTTGTTTTGTGCCTTTTTGTGGCTATGCTTCAAACGCTCGCTGGAGATCCGCAATTAGATCCTCGACGTCTTCAATTCCGACGGAGATCCGCACCAGCCCATCCGTGATTCCCATGCGCGCGCGTTCCTCAGGCGGCACGGAGGCGTGCGTCATCGTTGCGGGATGGGAGATCAGCGTTTCGACTCCGCCAAGGCTTTCGCCGAACGAGCAGAGCTTCACAGCCTCCAGGAATCTCTTTGCCCGATCCAGACTGCCGAGATCGAACGCGATCATCCCGCCGAAGCCCGACATCTGTTTTTTTGCGAGATTGTGTCCGGTGTGGTTTGCCAGGCCCGGATAGTAAACCCTCTGGACGTCCTTCCGGCCGGCGAGGTATTTTGCGATTGCCATCCCATTCGCATTGTGGCCTTCCATTCGAACGGCAAGCGTCTTGATACCACGCAGCACGAGCCATGAATCAAAGGGAGAAAGAATGGCTCCGGCGGCGTTTTGAATGAACTCCAGCCGCGCGGCGTCGTCTTTCCGTTTGAGAACTGCAACACCTCCGATGCTGTCGCTGTGGCCGTTAAGATACTTGGTTGTCGAGTGGACGACAATGTCGGCGCCGAGATCCAGCGGCCGCTGAAAGTAAGGGGACATGAATGTATTGTCGACGACGACGCGACAATTGTGCCGATGTGCAAGGTCGCAAACGGCGCGGACGTCGGTAATCACCATTAGCGGATTCGTCGGCGTTTCGACGAAAACCATCCGCGTGTTCGGCCGGATCGCTCGTTCGAGATCGCCGAGATTCGATGTGTCGACGTAGGTAAATTCGACGCCATAATTTTTCACGATCGTGTCGAACAAGCGAAAAGTTCCGCCGTAGACGTTTTCGGTGCAGACAGCGTGGTCATCCTGCTTCAGCAGAAGTTGTGTGAGCGCGGTAATCGCCGCCATTCCCGACGCAAAAGCGTAACCGGCGCAGCCCGCTTCCAGCACCGCCATGTTCTTTTCAAGCGCCGTGCGTGTTGGATTTTGCGTTCGAGCGTATTCGAAGCCTTTATGTTTGCCGAGGCCCTCCTGGACGTAGGTGGAGGTTTGGTAGATGGGGATCGTTACTGCGCCGGTTGTGGGATCCGGCTCTTGGCCGGCGTGGATGGCGTCTGTTTTAAAGCCCATAAAGAAAAATTGTACTCCCCGGTCCCGAAGACGCTACGACGGGACTTCGTAATCGTCGCGGTTGATGAGGACTTCCCGAGGTTTTGTTCCATCCGGCGGGCCAATGATGCCGTCGCGCTCCATGGCATCGAGGAGGCTGGCAGCACGGCCATATCCAATGCGTAGCCGGCGTTGGAGGACGGAAGTGGAAGCCTTGCCCATTTCGATGACAATCCGTCGAGCCTCTTCGTACAATTCGTCGATTTCGCCGTCCGTTTCGGTCGGCCCCGCGCGTTCTTCAGGCGATTCCAGTATGCGTTCGTTGTAGGCGGGTTTTCCTTGCGTCTTCAGGAATTCAACCACCTGAGTAACCTCCTCTTCGGTCACCAGCGGCCCGTGGACGCGCATCAGACGCGACGAACCCGGCGGCAAGAACAACATGTCGCCACGGCCGAGCAGTTGTTCGGCGCCATTGGAGTCCAGGATCGTCCGCGAATCGACCTTCGAGGCAACCCGGAAGGAGATACGGGCAGGGAAGTTAGCTTTGATCAAGCCGGTGATGACATCGACCGACGGCCGTTGCGTCGCTAAAATCAAATGAATACCCACAGCGCGCGCCATCTGCGCCAAACGGGTGATCGATTCTTCGACCTCACGCGGCGCCGTCATCATCAGGTCGGCCAATTCGTCGATCACAATAACGATATAGGGCAACCGTTCACGATCACCTCCGGCATCACTGGATTCGTCGCTGAAGCCTGGAATCGGCAATTGCTTCTTGTGCTCGTTATAAACTTCGAGATTTCTGACGCCGCGGTCCGCCAGTTTCTTATATCTTGCTTCCATCTCGGTCACAGCCCACTTCAACGCATTTTGCGCGATCTTCGGTTCCGTGACGACCGGCACCAGCAAATGCGGAATGTCCTGATACAGTCCAAGCTCGAGCCGTTTAGGATCGATCAGGATCATCTTCACCTGGTCGGGCCGCGAGCGGAAAAGCAGCGAGAGAATCATGGCGTTGATCGAGACGCTCTTTCCCGTACCGGTTGAACCGGCGGCCAGCAGGTGCGGCATTTTCTGGAGATCGGACACGACGATTCTTCCCGTAATGTCTTTTCCGAGCGCCAAGGGCAGCCGGTAGGTGTTGTGCTGATAGTCCGAGGATTCGAGGAGTTCCCGAAGCACAATTGTGGCGCGGTCGTCATTGGGAACTTCAATACCTACCGTCGATTTGCCTGGAATGCGGTCAATGCGTACCGATTCCGCCTCCAACGCAAGGCAGAGGTCGTCGCCGAGGCTGGTGATCCTGGAGTATTTGACACCGGGCTCGGGCTTGAATTCGAATGTCGTTACAACCGGTCCAGGATGAATCTTCTGAACCGCGCCCACCGCTTCGAATTCGCGAGCTTTCTTTTCGATCAGACGCGCCCGTTCCCGAAGTTCGTCCTCGTCCACTGCAATCGCTGCGGCAGGGAGGTGGAGCAGGGTTGTAGAAGGAAATTCAGGACGGGGCGCCGGAGATTTGGCTGATTTTGGTTTGAGGATTGGAGCGGAACCCTCACCTGGTGTGACAGCCGTGCTGTCGCGCCCTGCTCTCGCTGAGGGAGAAGAAGTTTCTTTCTCGGTAAAGATTGTTTGACTCTTGGGGCTCTTTTCTCTCTTCGGCTGGGCCTCTTTCAGCGCCTTTTCGCGAAGCTTTTCTGCTTTGCGTTCAGCCCAACTCTCCAAAAGCGCGGGCACAAAATGGAACCGCGACTTCAGAATGCCTGCCGCCCACGCGAATGAGAAGGTCGTCGAAAGGAAGAGCGAAACAAAGAAAGCGGCGGCCAGCACGATTACAGCGCCTGCCGGGTTCAACGATGCTTCCAGCGCGTCGGCTAGGACAATCCCCAACAATCCACCGGCCGGGAGGTATCCACGAACGGGTGGAAGGGATGGCGCCATCGAAAACGAAACCGACAACGTCAAGAGCATCAGAATCATTCCCGACAGACGGATACCGAAGCTTTGGACGCGCCAGGATGCCAGCCAATAGAACGCGTATATGCCTAGGAAGATGGGAATGAGGAACGCGGAATAGCCCCACAGTTGGAAAAACATATCGGCAGTGTACGCGCCGGCAAAGCCGATAAAATTCGCCGGACGAGCATCGAACAGAGGATTCTTGCTGATATTCAATGATGGATCGTCAGGATTGAAAGAGATGAGACTCAGGCCACTTAGAATGGCCATCGTCAGAAGCAGTAATCCGACACATTCATTGGCCCGGCGATGATCCGTCGGTACCAAATAACCCGTCCAACCCACCCGACGATTCTAACGGATTCCGGTCCAAATTGCGAGAAGCACCGCAATACCTAGGGCGATCCGATAACAGACAAACAAATATGTGGTGTGCGTTTGCAGGTATCGCATTAAGAACGCGATGGCCAGGTAACCGACGACGCCGGCCGAAAGGATGCCGGCAATGAATGGCGTCAGTTGATCGATCGCGACGGACTCCCGGATCAATTCGAACGTCCTTTTGCCGACGGCCCCGGCGATGATCGGCATCGAAAGATAGAACGAGAACCGGGCAGCGGTTTCGCGCTTCATGCTGCGGAACAGGCCTGCACTGATCGTGACGCCGGATCTGGACACCCCTGGAACGATGGCAAATGCTTGAGCGATTCCGACCGTGATGGCATCCCCCCATGAGACTTCGGTGAGACCTTTTTTTCGTCGGCCGGTAATTTCCGCCGCGATAAGCACTAACGCCAGAGCAATAAGCATCACCGCAATCACTTGCGGAGCCCGCAGCGCATTTTCCACCTGGTGTTCGAACAATGCTCCGGCCAGCGCTCCTGGGATCGTTGCCGCAACGATCTGCATGGCCGTTTGCGCATCGGGTGCCTGTGTGCGTCCTCGAAGGATGCCGAGCGCTGAAGTGAGCAGGGCGATCCATTCGGCGCGGAAGTAGATGAGCAGCGCGAGCAGTGTGCCCAGGTGAAGCGCGACGTCGAAGGATAGGCCGGGATCGGGCCAGCCGGCAACCCAGGGCAGAAGAATCAGATGCGCCGTGCTGGAGACCGGAAGAAACTCGGTGAGGCCTTGAACCGCCCCGAAGATAATCGCTTGTAAGATGGTCATAGACCGGCAGACTGCACTTAAATTTCCAGAATCACGGGGAGAATGAACGGACGCTTCGCCGTTTGCTTGTAAAAGAACTTTTTCAGGTCTTTTCGAATCTTTTCCTTGATCACAGTCCAGTCGCCTCGTTCTTCCACTGTCGCGTTATTGACAGTATCGAATAACATGTGGCGGCTTTCGTTTAACAGCCGTTCTTCGTCGAGAAACGCGACGCCGCGAAAAACGATTTCGGGCGGGATTTCCATCATTCCGGACTGTTTGTTGATCGCGATGATGGCCAAGATGATGCCATCTTCGGAGATGTGACGGCGGTCGCGGATGACCACTTCTTCAACTTCCTCGAGACTACCTTCATCAATCAACACGCGCCCCACCGGCGCCTTACCTGCGATCTCCGCACCTGCCGGACCGAAGCGCAGGACATCTCCGGTTTCGGCGACGATGATTTTTTCGCCGACGACGGAAGTTTTCTCCACGAGTTTCGCGTGACGGTGAAGCTGCCGATAGGTCCCATGAATTGGAACAAAATATTTGGGCTTCACCAATGTCACCACCAGCTTCAATTCCTCTTCGCTGGCATGCCCGCTTACATGCACCGGCGGCTGGCTTCCATCGGCGTAATACATTTCGGCGCGCCGGCGATAGAAATGATCCATCATCCGGCCGATGGCGCGTTCGTTGCCTGGGATTTGGCGCGAGGAGAGGACGACCGTATCGCCTTCCTCGATCTTGAGATCTTTATGGTCGTCAAGCGCAAGCCGCGACAGCGCCGACATCGGTTCTGCCTGACATCCGCCGGCAACCACACAAACTTTGTTGCGCGGATAGCTGCGAATTTCTTTCGATCGAATGACCAATCCAGGCGGAATTTTCAGAAAGCCCAGTTCCTGGGCAATCTCGGTGTTTTCGGTCATCCGGCGGCCGAGGAACGCTACGAACCGTCCGTATTGCTTCGCTTGATCGATGACCAATTGAAGCCGCGGAATCGATGACGTGAAACACGAGAGAACGACGCGTCCCTTCGAAGTTCGAAATATCGATTCAAAGCGATCGTTGACGGAGCGTTCGGACTGGGTGTATCCCGCGTGTTCGGCATTTGTGCTGTCGGAGAAGAGAGCCAGCACGCCCTGATCTCCGTATGCGGCGAGCGTGTGCAGGTCGAAGAGTTTTCCATCCGTCGGCGTCGGATCAATCTTGAAATCACCTGTGTGGATCACAGTTCCGGCAGGAGTTTTGATCGCCAGCGCGAACGCGTCCACAATCGAATGGGTGACGTGGAAGAACTGCACGCTAAAACAGGCGGCGGTAACCTCGTCCTTGTCTTTGACGACGCGAAGCTGCGCCTCGTCCAGCACCCCGCGTTGTTCCAGCTTGTTCCTCACGAGGGCCATCGTGAAGCTGGAACCGTATACGGGAACATTCAGGTAAGGAAGAATGAAAGGTAATGCGCCGATGTGGTCCTCATGGCCGTGCGTGAGAAATATGGCCTGGACTTCGTTCTTGTTTTCGAGCAGGTAGGTGATGTCCGGAACGATGATGTCGATGCCCAGCAGCTCCTCATCGGGAAACATCACGCCCGCATCAACGACAATCATGGCGCCGTTTGAGCGGAACGCCATCATGTGCATGCCGAATTCACCGAGTCCGCCAAGGGGAACGACTTCGAGTGTCATGATCTGAATTGATTATACACACGCAAAAATTCGGTTACCGAAAGCTCTTCAGGGCGCGCGTTGGCATTGATTCCCGCATGTTCGAGCCTCTGAACGATCTGCGAACGTGACAGTGTACCGAACATGAGTTGAAGGTTGTTTGAGAGTTTCTTCCGGCGTGAGGAGAACGCTTCGTGCACAAAGCCGGTGAAACGTTTGTCCTCAGGTATGTCCGGCTTCCACTGGGTGCGGATGACAGCAGAGTTCACTTTAGGACGCGGTTTAAATGCGCCGGGCGGAACAGTGAAGCCATAAGCCACCGTCGCGTAATACTGAATCAAGACGGAAAGGGGCCCGTAATCACGCGTGCGCGGCTTTGCGACCAGCCGGTCCGCGACTTCCTTCTGAATCATTACGGTTACGTCGATGATCTGATCGCGGTGATCGATGAATCGCTTCAATAGCGGGGTTGCAATATTGTAGGGGAGATTCGCAACGACGTGAAACGGAGCCTGAGGGAACGCAACTTCGAGTGCATCGCCCTCGATGATTTCAACATTGGAGGGTACGCGGGCACGAAGCTTCGCAATCAAATCTCTATCGATCTCGATTGCAATGAGCCGGTGAACAACGGCAGCAAGCGCGAGCGTCAGGGAGCCGGCACCCGGTCCGATCTCCACGACGGTATCTTCGGGATCGAGGTGCGCGAATTGCACAACACGCCGGAGGATGGACGGATCGGTTAAGAAATGTTGACCGAGGCGCTTCTTCAAGAGATGTACCCTCTCCCAGAGGGAGAGCGTACATCTTCGCACAACGTCCCGTACGGGATTCGAACCCGTGCTGCAGCCTTGAAAGGGCTGTGTCCTAGACCGGGCTAGACGAACGGGACAACCGGACAAATCTCGAGTCGTCGCGCTAGCGCGCTTGCGCTTCGCGCGGCAAACATAAATTTTAACTGCTAGTCCTTGACGGCTTCAACGACGAAACGTTTTGGGGCAGGACCGATGTAGTAGAACGGGTAGCATGTGACGAGCACGAGTGTTTTGTCGGAAATCGCGTCATCGAGCGCAGACGTATCTGTCGGCGGAACAACTTTCGTAGAAACGACGCGATATTCTTTCACATCCTCGAGCGTTGTGAGCCGGATGATGTCGCCGGTTTGAATATCTTTGAGAACAAATTCCAGGCCGATCCCCTCTGGGAGAGGGCGGCGCGGAGCGCCGGGTGAGGGTGGCAAGATTTGGGCAGATCTTGAGACCCTCACCCGCCCGCCTTCGGCGGGCGGCCTCTCCCAGAGGGAGAGGCCCTACTTGCCCTCTACGAACTCCACAACCAGCGGCTCACGTGTGCCGTCAGGCTGCGCACGAAATGTAATTGAGACAGGGGTGCCGGGATTGCGGGATCCGCACTTGATATTTCCGGAGACATCGGTGGTGTAACTGAGGAATTGAATTTTATCGGGTTGCGGTGAGTGGAAATCGAGGGTGCCGCCATCGGTTCTGACTCGAAGCGTCAAGCCATTCGAGCAATCCAGATTCACCAGCAGGCCGACGGCTTTTTCGCCCTCAACATTTGGCCCGATAGGTGTCAGTGCTTCCAGAACGGTCTCTTTCGTAGCGGTTGGAGCGGGCGGAGGCGGCGGCGGGATCCGCTCCTCAGTCTTTCTTTCCTTGCCGGCATCCTTTTCGATCCCGGCAGTGATCTCTGTAAATGTGACGATTTGTTCCGTCTTATCGAGCAGGGTTGTCGCGCGGCGGCGCAGTTCCGGATCCGATGCGCTCCGTTCGATCTCGGAGAGGACAGCCCTACCGTCGGCGTTTCGGTCCTCGCGCAAGTACGTTTGCGCCAGAAGCATCTTCAGATCGTCACGGCCGGGTGCAATGGAGATAGCTTTCTTCAGCGCGGCTTCGGATTCATCCAACTGCTCGCCTGAATTCAAATTGATGCGCGCAAAGAGAGCGTAAGCTTCAACAAAGCGCGGCGCCAACTCCATCGATTTTTTCGCATAGGTCCGCATGGTTTCATAGCGTTCTGGCGGACCGGCGTTAACGTTGGCGAGCGCGTCGGCATCAGCGCGCTCGAGGCCATAGGCATAATAGTAATTGATCATCGGATTCTTGGAGTCCGACTCCGCAGCCTTCTTCAGTAATGCCAACGCTTCATCGTATCTTTTTTGTCGCACGCGCAACAGCGCGAGGGATGTTTGAGCGGAGCTGAGAGTTGGCGACTTCGAAATGGCGGCGGTCAAGCGTGGTTCCGCATCAGCGGGGCGATTCAAATGAAGGAGCAGATCGCCGAGATAAAATTCGGACTCGCCTTCCGAAAGCGTGGTCGTCGTCATGGAACGTACGTCGATCTGCAGGTTCTCTCTGGATGTCACCTTCATGTTCGGCCAGTTTGTCCGCTTGCGGACGTATTCGCGGACCTCGTCTTCCAGCGTGCCGTAGTCGGTCTGGAAGGCTTCGCCGAAACTGTCCTCAAAAGGTGCTCCCTTGGTCAGCGCTGTGAGCAACTGGACGAATTGAGTTCTTCGCTTGCCTTCGGCGCCCAGGATCAAGTAGTGAACGAAAGCCCACGATTCGGCGTAGAACATCCCCTGCTTCGATGCTTCGTTGTATTCCGGCGAGTTCTGTTGAATCGACAGCAGCCTCTTTATTGGAATGAACTGCGGTGTCTGGTTCAGCATCGCAACATGCTGTTCGGGCGCGCGTCCTATGCTGAATTCATTTGCCCTGTTGCCCATCTCGAAAGTGCTGTAGCACTCCGCAAATCCCTCGGTAATCCATAGAGGCAACCCACCGACGTTCTCGCGGAGGAGGAAGTGGACGTACTCATGGAGCACAATATTGGGTGAACCGATCACGGGAGTCACGGCGATGTAATTGATATCCTCACCGGGCTGGAAGAACGCGAGCGCATTCGATGGCTGCCCCTGATAGAGCGGCTTGTATGGCTTTAATGACTCATCATTCTTAAAGACAAGTACCGTCACAGGCACTGTGGAGCTTTGGTCCATCTTGGGAAACATCATGGCCAGCGCCGTTCGGAAGTCCTCGAGCGTACGTCCGACGCGGCGGATTTCGGATTCACTGGCGTTTCCCGCCAGCAGAAAATTCCTGGAACGGATGCTCAGCCACTTGTCGGCGGCGAGCGAAGGTTGGGCGACCAGCAACAAGGCGGCGATGGTTAGGAGACGCTTCATGGAATTAAAAATACATGAGGTTGCCCCGAACGTAAACTTCGGCAACCCAGTTTTTATTGCAATGCAAACCGAGCGTCGACAGAGCTTCCTCGGCCGTGGCGCGCGGTTTTACTGCGACGGCTAGGAAGTCTGCATCTTTGCCGGGAACGAAATTACCAATACGATCGGACAGGCCCAGCGCGGCTGCGCCGGCAAGCGTTGCAAGGTATAGGGCTTCGGCCGGAGTCATCCCTGTAGCCCGAATGGCTTCGCGCATCTGTTCGAACATCGATAACGTAGGAGCGCCGGCAATATCCGTTCCAAGAGAAATGCTGATGCCCGCTTCCCTAAGTTTCCGGTACGGCATCGTGCCGCTGTGGAGCGCTCGATTGGAATAAGGGCAGAAAGCCACCTTCACGGCGCGTTCGGCAAGCAGGTCTATTTCTTTGGCGGATAGATGGATGCAATGCGCCATAAGAGTGCGCGGGCCCAGCACACCGGCGTCGTCGTAGACGGCGGCATATGACGCCTTGCCGGGAAACAATTCATGGACCCATTCGACCTCATCGATGTTCTCGGCCAAGTGCGACTGCACGAAAGCTCCCGTCGCGCGGGCGATCTCGCCGACACGTTGCATCAGACTCATCGAGCAGGAGGCGGCATACCGGGGCGTAAATATGTAGCGCAGCCGGCCGCCGTCGCTGTTATCCCACCTTTCGAAAAGCCGCATGCTGGCCTCAATGGAATCTTGTGAGTCTTCCTGGAGTTCAGAAGGAGAATTCCGATCCATCATCGTTTTGCCGATGAACGCGCGCACACCTTTCGCGCGCGCTGCGGTAAAGGCAATGTCGGTCGCATGCTCGTGAATGGAGCAGTAGATGACCGCGGTGGTTGTGCCGTTTGCTATCAATTCATCAAAGAACGCCGTGGAGATTTTTTCAGCGTATTGGGGATCGGCAAATCGCGTTTCTTCCGGGTACGTACAAGTATTCAACCAGGTGAGCAATTGACCTTTTCCAACACCCATAATTGCGAACTGTGGCAAGTGAACGTGAGTATCCACGAAGCCGGGCAGGATGACTTTTTCATTCATGTCCCGGAAGTCGGCGCCAGGAAATTCTGATTGTGGATCGTCGAGGGTGAGACGGGCGATCCTCTCGCCTTCGATTACCAGGTAGCCCGGATCGTAGTAATCGACACGATCCGGAGCGACCGGATTGATCACGATTCCTTTGAAGATTCGCCTAAGATCGCGAATACCCATATCGCGGCCGGTCCTTGCGTGGAAACAGGCCCACCAGGATTATTCCGATAGTGAAGCCGCCGACGTGTGCCCACCACGCGACGCCTCCCGCATTCGCACTGGTTGAAGCCAGCGAAGCAGCTCCATACAAGAATTGCATCAGAAACCAGAAGACGAGGAGGAGCACGGCCGGAATTTCAATGACCTGCAGAAAAATGAAAATCGGTACCAGCGTGAGAACCCGGGCAAACGGGTAGGACACCATATACGCGCCCAAAACGCCCGCGATCGCCCCGCTCGCTCCGACGCTGGGCACCGTGGTCTGAGAATTCAGCAGCGTGTGGACAATTCCCGCGCCCAAACCGCAGAGCAGGTAAAATATGAGGTACGTGAAATGACCCAACCGGTCTTCAATGTTGTCTCCGAAAATCCAGAGGTACCACATATTACCGATCAGATGGAGCCAGCCGCCATGCAAGAATATCGAAGTGAAAAACGGCAGCGCGACAACGGTAAAGGGAACATGGGAGTGAGGCCAGGCGAGTACCGTCGTCGGAACAACTCCATAATGCATGATGAATCGTTCGAAGCTGCGGCTTCCAAGCGACAGCTCGTAAAAAAAGACGCAGACATTGGCTATGATGATCGAGACCGTGATGGTTGGAAATGAGCGCGACGGAATGTTATCTCTAAAAGGGATCATGTCGTTTCAGGTTGCCGCTGACTCTCCGCATTCCCCTCCTCTGCGAGCTCGCAGAGGAGGGGAATGGAGCTTCTGTTCTGTGAAACAATTCATCGTGATCCTCTCCCTGTTCTTTCTGCTCGTCCAGTCTGCTCTGGCCGCCGATGCCAAGCAGATTTACGAGGAGGCGACCAACGCCCTATATAATCTCGACTTTACCACCGCGGAGCACGGCTTCGAAACGTTGACGCACGATTACTCCGACAATCCGGATTACTGGAACGCGCTCGCTTCTGCGATCTGGGTCCGAATCACGTTCAACCAGCAGAAGCTGAACATCGAAAGTTTCTCGGGCAGATCCTTGGGAACACGGGATTCGAAAGATACCGTCAATCCGGCAGACGAAAAGCGGCTGCGCGAAACCGTCGGGATCGCGATCCAAAAAGCGGAGACGATACTGAAGAAAAATCCAAATGATCTGCGAGCGCTGTACGCGAAAGGAATTTCACAAGGGACCCTGGCTGCCTTCGAGGCCACCGTCAAACGGTCATATGTGTCTGCGCATGGCAAGGCGAAGGAGGCGCATGATCTTCACCAGCAGGTGCTGAAGCTCGATCCCACATTCAATGAC
>MNKP01000164.1 GCA_001920875.1 Acidobacteria bacterium 13_1_20CM_2_55_15 | reverse complement strand
CAGAGGCGTCGCTTCCTGGAGCGCTTTGGCGTAGTCCTTGTCCTCATAAGCGCGCTTGGCGGACTCGAGATCCGCTGCGGCGGAAAGCAGCGGGCAAAGCAGGATCATGAAAGCGCAAAGCAATAAGTACCTTACCCTGGAACACATCTTAAACTTCTCCTTTCTCGTCCCATCTTGACGACATGCAGTTCGAACAGGTTAACCGTCCCTCGCTGGAAGTCAGGCCCCAACCACCAGGTGGATTGGGACCTGACTTGCCGATTGCGAACCTGGCTAGAACGAGTTGGGCGAGTTAAAGCTGAACACCTTATTCTGCTGCACGGTCAAGTTCACCGGTCCCACGCAGGTCAAAGACCGGGAGATCCCAGTATTACCTAAGGAGGAATCCCACTTTACCTTGACTTTGTAATTGCCGGAGACCAGCGTCCCGCTGCCGTCTGGTGCCGGAGCGCCGGCGATCCAGTCGAAGCTATGGGCGGAAACCGTGCTCTCGTTAAAAGTGATGAAGCAGCCCACGGGGGTAGTAACAGGGCCGAGAGTTGGATCTTGATTAGTAGTCACGATTGTGCACATCGTGCCGAGCACGTTGAAGAGGTTAGTGCTGATCTGGACGAAGCGGGAGGCGTAAGTGATCGCGCCAGTCGGGATCACGTTAGCCGGATGGCCGGGAGGCGAGTCCACGGTCACAGTGAAGTCCACCCCGGCGAATGCCGAGCTGGTTCCAATGTTGATGGTGCCGTTCCTCTGCACAGTGAGATCCGTCAGCAGGCCGACCACAGCCGAAGGCCTGATGACGAACAGGTTTCCGCTGCCGCCGTTGGTCTTTATACCGGCCGCAAGGCCCCCGCTGCATTTCTGGTCGGGCTGGGTCACGCCGCATATACCTGTGGTGCCGCTGCTAATAATGCAGGTCTGGCCGGGGAGTAGGCAGTCCGCGTTACCAGTACACGCGGTGCCGCTCTGCGCTGAGCAGATGTCCCCGCCGGTGATTTCGCCGGTGCCGTTGTTCATCACGCAGTGCGTGGTACCTGTATTTCCGTAGCTGAAATTTCCGCTGCTCTGAGCGAAGCTCATAGCCGCGGATAAAACGATACCCAGGAACACTCCTATTGCTTTCTTCATTTTGACTCCTCTATCGTTTTCTTACTCTTTGCAGTGTCTGTAGTAGAACCGCCGCTCTTTTATGCCGCAGTTCCGATAACCGGCGTCCTCACTCCGAGGCGCCGTTTAGTCATCGGCAACGAGGACCAGTTGAGCAGGCCTCAACAAGGTCCTGGTATATAAGTCATGGCAGGGAACGGGAATTGTATCGCCGATGTTTTGTGGATTGGACCGCGTAGCCAGCCGCTGGGTTGATAGCCATCGTGGCCTTAGCGTTGGTGGCGGCCCATTTTTGAGCAAAATCCACAGCTGTGATGAGATCAATGCGCATGCGTAAGCCTAAGCCTGCTATCTTCAGCATCTTCCCTCCTGACTATTTCTCGAGGAGTTGAAGTGGCATTGGCCACTCAGTTCTTTTTAAATTCGATACGGAGTACTGAGGACATCTCAACTCGTCCCAGCGGTAAAGACTGCTGCACTCGATAGTCCGATGCAGCTGAGCAATGGATCGTCTGATATCAAAGACTTTCGACGTTAGCCTTGTCGTCTCTATCCATCGACTTGGTGGACAAAAGAAAGTTACTGGACTGGCCTAAGTCTGCGCGGTCAACCAGCCATTTCCTCGATGCGCCGCCACTCGTCGTCCGTGACGGGCATCACTGACAGACGAGATATGCGGACCAGCGGGAAAGACGCAAATGTCCTGTCGGCTTTGATGGCGGCAAGCGTAACCGCCGACTTCAATTTTTTTACCGGCGCAACCTCGATGGCGTACAGCTTCCCCGTTTTGTCCGCCGGATCCGGATACGGCGCCGATGCGGCCTTCGCAATACCCACAACGGCCTTCACGTCTCCCGTGTGGTAATAGAAAATGCGGTCCCCTTTACGCATGGATTGAAGATGTTTCTGTGCGAGCGGATTTCGCACGCCTGTCCACGCCGTGCGCCCGTCGCGCACGAGGTCGTCAAAGCTGTAGTGTGTCGGCTCTTCTTTGATCAGCCAGTTCATTGTGCAGCCCGGAGATAAACGAAGGACAGCATTATAAGGTGAGCGGTATACTGGCCGCCATTGTCATTCGCCAGGTGAATTCATGACGGTGCGATGGAAGCTGTCGGGAAAGGTCCTTGTGGCCTGCAACTGTGATTGGGGATGCCCCTGTAACTTCAACGCGCTGCCGACTACCGGAAAATGCGAAGGCGGTTGGACCTGGCACGTTGAGGAGGGCGCATACGGAGACGTGCCGTTAGACGGCTTGAACTTTTCCGTATACGTCAATTGGCCGGGCGCGATTCATCACGGTAACGGTGAAGCGGTCGTTTTCATCGATGAGCTCGCGGACGATCGACAACGGTCCGCAGTCGAGACCCTGGTTGGAGGTACAGCCGGCGGCCCTTGGGGTGTGCTTGCCTGGACATGGCCCAAAGTACACGGGCCATATCGCGTCGCCTATGACATTGTCTTCAACGGTGTGAACACGCAGATCAAGTGCGGCGCCTTCCTCGAAATTGAAGGAGGCCCTATTCGCAATCCAGTCACGGGAGCCGAATCGCATCCCGGCGTCGTTCTTCCCGAAGGAATCATCTTCAATCGAGGCGCTCTTGGCGCCTCTGTCCGCTTCCGGCTCGCGCGGGACGTCGAATACGACCACTCCGGCAAGTACCTCGCATTCGGTTCGTTCGAGTATTCGGGAGGTTAGAAATATTCCCCTCCTTGCAGAGGAGGGGAATGCTATCCGCGCCGGCCGCGTCTTGGTGAGTCGGCCCGTTGCGTGTCGTCCGGCATTCGGTCCAGAGTGATGGAGAAATTCCGCTCGGAGCCGCCGCGGAGTACTTTCAGATTGATGGTGCTTCCGGGCGTCATCGAACCGACGGCATTCCGAAGCGAACGCCCATCGATCGCTTGACCGTTCAAAGCTGTGATCACATCATCCTTCCGCAAGCCGGATTTCGAAGCCGGACCATCCGGAACAATTTCGGCCACAACCGCGCCCTTCGATGCTTGTACTCCGAGCGCAGAGGCCAGCTTCGGAGTGAGTTCCTGGAAGTAAACTCCCAACCGCGCACGAGTAACGGCGCCGTTCTCTTTCAGCTGGGTCATGACGTGACGAACCAGATCTACCGGAACGGCGAAGCCTACACCCTGATTCCCTCCGCTCCTGGAAAGAATCGCTGTGTTGATTCCGATCAGCTCGCCTCGAGTATTGACGAGCGCGCCGCCCGAGTTTCCGGGATTGATGGAGGCATCGGTCTGGATGAAGTCTTCATAGTCTTCGATTCCCAGCCCTCCGCGACCGGTGGCGCTGATGATTCCCATGGTCACCGTCTGTCCGAGGCCAAAGGGATTACCCATCGCAAGCGCAATGTCTCCGACTTCGACTTTCGAGGAATCGCCCAACACCACGTGCGGCAGATCTCTCGCATCTACCTTGATCAAAGCAATGTCGGTCTTGGCATCTGTTCCAATGACGCGCGCCTTCATCTCGCGCTTGTCTGCCATGGAGACGGTCAGTTCCGTTGCGCCATCAACGACGTGGTTGTTTGTGACGATGTACCCATCCGCACTAACGATCACACCCGATCCTTCCCCCTGCTGTCGCATGGGGCGATCGGGCATTCGGAATCCTGGAAACAGATCGCCGAACGGATTGTCCTGTGGGAACTCGGACGTCCGGATCACCTTAGTGGATGAAATATTGACGACGGCCGGTAATACGGCCTTAACGACAGGAGCAAATGTTGCCGGCATCGAGACAGCCTCGCGAACGGGCGGTGCTGCCACCGCAAACGCCGATTCCGGCGCGTGGCTAGCCTGAACCATGGATGCTCCGACGAAGGCGCCGCCGGCCATCGACCCTACGATCAGCATGAGTCCCGCAACCAGCCACGTTTGATATCTGATCAATCGAATCATAATTCTGTAATCCCTCGACAGTTCAATTTGCTAAATTGCACTTTGCTGAAGTGCACTGAGAAAATCAGACGGATCAAGGCTGGAAACGTTGCGTGATGCCTGGAAGATTAAGGCTGCGGATCGCTTGATCGAGGAATCCGGATGTTTTTACATCCTGGACAAATTCGCGCAGGTACTTTGCTGCGGATTCGCGCCCTCGCGGTACGCCAATGGATTGCTCGACGGTCATAAAATGCCCATCGAGCAAACGCGAACCGGGTAATTTTTCGGTAATCATCACGAGCCAGGGCTTGATACCGGCAAGTGCATCCAGTGTCTGCGCAACAAAGAGGTCGCAAGAGGCGTTCATCCCTGGGGCTCGAACAACTGTGGCATGCTTCAGCGCGCGGCTGAGGAACAAGTCATAGGCGCTTTTATCTCCCACCGCAATCCGAACTCCGTCGCGATCAACCTCGGCAATAGATTGAATTGCCGAGCCGCGAGGAACAACGTATCCGGCTTCGATCTCGAGATAAGCGGGCGTAAATAAAATTTCCTGCGCGCGTTCGGGCTCGTTTGCAAGAAAAGCGATGTCCCATGTGCCGCTGTTGACCGCGGCCGCCATGCGTCCGGCGGTTTCAAAGGGTACGAACTCTACGGGAAGATCAAGCCGCCTGCCGACCTCGCGCGCCACCTCTACGGCTATACCCTGCGGTTCTCCGCTTTCCGGATCCTTCCTCACGAGAACGAAATTGCTGTAGTTGATTCCGGCGCGCAGCTTGCCGCCTGGCGCCAAGTCGGACCGAATTGTGGAAGGAGTGCTCATGGAACAAGCGCCGGATGTCAACTGTCAGATCGCTTGTTGTACGATATGTAATGTACTTGATGCGATTACTGAACCACCAAATCTCACGTCGGTCAGTGGGTCATTCGGTAATTTGGTAGTCGAAACAAGTGCATTACACATCGTACAACAAGCCATCTGACAGCTAACATTTTGCGCTGTTAGTATAGAGGAGGTTGCCGTGGCTTTCACACCGGATGAAATTCGCGCCAATCGTGATTATTTTGCGGAGAAACTGCGAGCCGAAAGGTCGCGTGCCTCTGTACTCCATGCGGTCGAGGATAAAAAGTTCGATTTCGTTTTGCTCGATACGCGTGGCAGAGAACCATTCGCCAGCGGACATATTCCCGGAGCGCTGTGTGCTCCCCCTGATGAATTGGACCAAGTTGCCGGCGTTCTGTCTCGTGACAGGGAGATCGTCACCTACTGCTGGGGACACGATTGACCGCTTTCCGCGCAGGCGGCTCTGCAGTTGGCAGAGAAAGGCTTTTTCGTTAAGGAATTGAACGTTGGCTGGAAAGAGTGGACGCAGAATCGCCACCCCACTCACCAGGGCAAGGCAAATGGCTTCCGTTGCGAATGCAGCAAAGTATAAAGATGCATTAAAAGGAGTTCCCAAGGAAGGGGAGCATGTGCCCGCAGAAGAGCACGCCAACCCAGATGGCGATTGCAGACGCCGCAACCAGCTTGGTTTTTTTCGATGCATCGTCTCCTTCTCCGACTGTCCAGGGTTCATTGAGCAGTATGAAGTAGAGCACGTTGAAGGCGCCCGCCACGACCAGCATCATTTTCAAAAAGAACAGAAATCCCACGTACTGCTGCGGCGTCGAGACGAAAAACATGATGCCGGTGATCAGATTGATGCCGAAGCCGAGCATTCCCAAAGGCAACAACTGATGGAGCGCAGCAAAGGATAGACTCTTTTTCCCCATCCCGAGCATTCGGAGATCAACTGCCAAAACCACGGCGAAGAGCATGGAGAGTCCGATGAAATGCAGGGTTTCGCATGTCGGCCATACCCACGAGTGAGTTTGGACGTACAGGGCCCATGATCTCGCGAGCGTCGGTCCCGGATCGGCCCCCGAAGTTTCCTGCCCGCTTTGAATCTCCACATGGCGGATCTCGGTGCCTATACTTGCGGCTCTGGCCATCAATGCAGAGCTCACGATGGCTAAGACAAGGACGGCTGCCAGATTCCAATTGGGGAAACGTGAGATCCGCCGCAGCAGCCAGAGGGCAAGCCACGCGAAGAAACCTGTTGCCTGCATAAACGCGAACGCCACCAGAGCGGCGCTTTCGTGCGCGTTGATCAGGGCCGGTGACAAGCCCGGAATATCCTTGATCGCAGCGTGAGCATCATTGCCGCTGACGTAAGTTGCGATCGCCAGCGCAGCGGTTATGAAAAAGATCACCAGGCTTGCGCGTTTCAAGTCGTGACTGTTCCAGAGGAGGGCGATTAGCAATAGTCCAAGCCCGATGCCGAAGCCGATCGTCGGGAAATGATTCAGGAGAAGATGAATGTGAGCAGGGTTCATCGACGATTCTCAACTCCCCGCACTGCCCGGACCCACATACGCGAGCAGGCGCCCCGATGTGATCGCCCCGATCCAAAATATCAGCGACAGAACTGCGAGCATTTTTGCCTTCGGTGATGGGGGTATCTTGTCGATCAAAGGATCTCGGAACACACGGGTCTTCAGCATTTGCAATGCTATGATGGCGAGCGCAATGAATACCATCTTGATATAAAAATCGGGATTCACCAGTTTGCTCGTCGCATGGATAGCAACAAGGATAACGCCGGTGATCGTATTCACCCAGAAACCAGCCCACAACACCGGAGAGAATCGCTCGATTCCCGCTAGTTTTATTGCAGGTGCGAAGCCGAGGATTCGAAGGTCCATGCACGCACTGATGCCCACCACAAATCCCATTCCGATGGTGTGCATAAGCAAAATGCCGGAGTAGGCAAACAGCGAATCCGATTCGCGTACCCATTGGCAGAAGCCGCTTTGTTCAATGTGAAGCAGAAACTCCGTCATATCGCCACGCAAAATATCACAAATGGCTGCTCTCTTGCCCGATCCTGAACGTTTCCGTATAGTCTTTCAAAAATGGGGGGCCTATGAGCGCTAGGTTTATGTTGGGCGTGGTGTTCGTTCTTATCAGCCGATGGGCGGGAGCCGGTCTTCCGCCGGAAGCTCAAGCAGCCGGACCGGAAACGACGTTTACCGCGACTTCCGCCAACGTCAACGACGCCGGCCGTGGAGTCAAGATCAACATCCTTCGTTGGTCTAACGATGATGACCGGAACACCCTGGTCGCCGCGATGAACCCTCCAGCTCAGAGAGGCAATGCTGAACCAGCCGGCGAACGCGGTCGCGGAGGCGCAGGCCGCGGCGCAGTCGGGGCACGCGGGCGTGGCCGGGGAGATGCTCCGGCTGCTCCGCCCAAGCCAATGGCCGCCGTCATCGCGGCACTCGAAAGAGCTCCGACCATCGGCTATGTTTGGCTCAACGACAGCAACATTGGATACGCGATCCGTTACGCATATCGCACTCCGATGCCCGATGGAGGCGAACGTATCTTCCTCGCCAGCAATCGCCGTTTTGGCGATACCGGCACGTCCTGGAAGCCGGTCGCACCCGCAACTGCAACCGATTACGACTTCACGATTATCGAATTGCGGCTCGACTCCAAAGGCTCTGGAGAGGGCAAGGCGTCGATCAACACCAAAGTCGCGGTCGACGCGGACGCAAAGACGATTGCACTGGAGAGTTACGCAGCGGCTCCTGTAGTGCTGAAGAACGTCAGGCGGTAGTGTTGCGGCCAGTCTGTGGATTTCAGTTTTCAAGCTCCCGCAGGTTTGCGATTGGCGTTGTATTGACGGCAACCGCCATCTATTTGGCCCTTCTTGCCTTCGCCGAGACTCCAAGGGCGCACATGAACATGATGCAGTTTATGGCCGTGCTCTTCTTTCTCATCGCGATGATGTGGCGCGGAACAGACAGTGGGATTGAACCACTAAAGTGGAACTCCGGTGATATCTCATTTTATGGCTTGTCACTCGCCATATTCATCGGTACTTGCGTATGGGCTACAATGCTGCCCTTCTATTTCGTAAGCGAGGATTTCGAGCATCTCGCCACCGCCCGTCTGCCGGTGCTTCCGACGCTGACGCAGTTGCTCTTTCGAGGTCAGCTTGGAGTACGGTTTCTTCGGCCCGTTGGGTTTGCGACCATCTTTATCGATTACCACCTTTGGCACGAATGGCCCGTGGGTTACCACCTCACGAATCTGACGATTCATCTTGCAACGATTGCGGGCCTCTACTGCTTTTGCATCTGCCTTGGCACGGGAACCGAGATCGCAGTCTGTGCGGCTCTGATTTACGCGGTCATGCCAATTCACGCAGAACCCATAGCCTGGATGGGAGCGCGGTTTGATTTGTTATGCGCTTGCCTGACGGTTTGGGCTGCAGCTTTCTACGTGAAATTTCGGACAGGCGGCAGTCGAGCCGCTCATCTCGCGTCGCTGGCGTGCTTTTTTCTTGCCGTATTATCGAAAGAGAATGGCTTCGTTCTGCCGCTTCTCCTGATTATGGCGGAGTGGCTGCTGCTGCCGAACCGGCGACTGCGCGCGGTGCTCGCCATGTCGGCGTCAGCCGTTGGCTTGTTTGTTTACCGCTGGCTCGTTCTGGGTGGAATAGGTGGATACATAGATCCAGGCGGGCGCCCTATCACTTTTGATATAGGGGCGAGAACGTTCGAAGGTCTGCTTGTTCGCGCGCCCGCGCAAATGCTGCTGGGTTACAACTGGTTTCAGCCACCCATCGGCGGAATCCGCATCGTCGCTGCAGCAACGGCAGCGGTCTTTCTGGTGTCGGCATTGAGTTCGCAATTGGGACGAACGCAGCGGAAGCGGATTCTTTTTTCTTTCGCGTGGATCCTGCTGGCGATCTTGCCTGCACATCCTCTCGTGTTGATAGACGCCAGCCTGATGAATTCTCGAGTCCTGCATCTCGGCAGCCTTGGATTGGCGATGCTTGTCGCTCAGGTGCTTTGCGGCATTCCTGCCAGGCTTGTGCGCTGGGGAGCCACAGGACTTCTCGCCGGCCTGCTCGCGTTGGGCAGCCTCCATAATCTTGGAGCCTGGCGTTGGACTTCCGAGCTCTCCAGAAATTTCCTCCTGGAATTGCAAAGCCTGGATCCCGCGCCGCAAGAACGAACGCGCTACGTGTTTCACAGTCTTCCAAAAGCGGTCAGAGGAGTTTACGTTCTGCGTGCTGGCCTCACGG
>MNKP01000146.1:11640-13328 GCA_001920875.1 Acidobacteria bacterium 13_1_20CM_2_55_15 | reverse complement strand
TATCGACGAGATTCATCGTCTTCAGCCCAGCATCGAAGAGATCCTTTATCCCGCGATGGAGGATTTCAAACTCGACATCATCATCGGCCAGGGCCCGAGTGCCCGGACCCATCGGCTCGATCTGCGCCGCTTTACCTTGATCGGCGCAACCACGCGCGCCGGTTTGATTACCGCACCGCTGCGTTCGCGTTTCGGTATGGTCCATCGGTTGGACTTCTATACGGTGGCGGAAGTGGAGTACATCATCCGCAGGTCGGCTGAGATTCTCAATGCGCCGATCACGAACGAAGGATGCCACGAAATCGCGAAACGATGCCGCGGCACGCCGCGCGTCGCAAATCGGTTGTTGAAACGGATTCGCGATTACGCCGAGGTGAAAGGAACCGGCGAGATTACGGCCGAGATCGCGCATGATGCCCTAAAGTTACTCGACATCGACGAACATGGCTTTGACGACATTGACCGAAAGCTGCTGCGGGCGCTTATCGAAAGATTCGGTGGCGGACCGGTCGGTGTCAACACGATTGCGGCGGTACTAAGCGAAGAGGTTGACGCGATCGAGGACATTTATGAACCGTATCTGCTCCAGATCGGCTTCCTTCAACGGACGCCCCGAGGACGCGTCGCCACACGACTGGCGTATGCACATTTAGGCATTCCCTACCAGTCGCCCCAGCCTGGGTTGTTCTGATCGCACTACCCCAAACGGGAATAGCCACAAAAAGGCACAAAATTCACAAAATGAATGTTTCCCCTTTTAATATTTGTGATTTCTTTTGCCTTTTTGTGGCCATTTCCCTCCCAGAAAGAGCGGAGGATTTCCCGTGTTACAATCCCGTTACTTTTCGGGTTTTGGAGAAAACCATGGCGGAATGGACCTTCGCTCAGACACAGCCGTCAGATGAACTTGCACAGCTGCACTTCTACTCGATCAATAAACGTGAGGGCGATAGGACCATAGAATTTCGGATCACGGTGCGTGAATATGCGACACCGAATCACCTGAACATGCGCTTCTTCGCGGAAGCCGACAAGCACACGAATCAAAAAACCGCCCCTTACACTCCGTGTGGCTGGGGACAGACTCTTCTCCAGGCTTTGGCCGACTGTGTAAAGGCCATCCATCGTTTTCCATACGAGGGTGAGTGAACAGCCGCTGTGATAAACTGCTTCTCAATTCTTAAAGGAGAATGACTGTGACACGAAAAATTTGTGGCGTCCTGCTGGCGGTGGTGAGTCTTCTTGCGGCTGTCTCTTTGTGGGCGCATCACTCCCCGTCGGCAATATTCGATATGTCCAAGCGGATTGGGATGACGGGCACGCTGACGAAGATCGATTGGATCAATCCACACATTGTTGTTTACATCGACGCAAAAGCTGAGGACGGAAAAGCGGAAAGCTGGGTTTTTGAAAGCAATCCGCCAGCATGGTTCCGCCGTGTCGGCGTTGGCCGGGCTGATTTCGCCAAATCTATTGGACAATCGGTCAAGGTCGAAGGCGTCGGGGCCAAAGATCGTTCCCTGTACGGATACTTGCAAAAGATTACATTTGCCGACGGTGTTTCTTTGGAACTTACAAATGCAGCCGATGAACGCTGAAGGCGGGGGCTGGGGAAATTCGCGCTGACCCGAATTTTTTGGGGTTGTCCAGAATAGACTTTGAACCTGAATTTCCCGCGTCGGCGCTAA